>DASZRM010000046.1:0-20331 GCA_035549135.1 Rhizomicrobium sp.
CGACAGCGTACGGACGCTGCGCGCGGGTCAAGGGGATCCAGCTGGATAGACGTGAGGCAGTCTGACCGCCTGGCTCCCCTTCCCTCGCATCGCGCTTCGCGCGATGCTCGCTGGGGATGACAATTGGGTTTTGGAATGCGCAAGGATCACAACGCGCCCGCCGGCGCCGTTCATCGCCTGACGCTCGACAGCCAGATTCTCAAGGGCAATCTGCTCGGCGATCCGACCGAGCGGATCATCGACGTCTATGTCCCCGCGGGGCATGACGGTAAGGGCCTGCCGCTGCTCGTCGATCTCGTCGGCTTCACAGCGGGCGGCCCTGTTCACACCAACTGGAAAAATTTCTCGGAGAATTTGCCGGAGCGGCTCGACCGCCTGATCGGAACCGGCGCGATGGCGCCTTGCGTCGTGGCATTCCCCGATTGCTTCACGAAGCTTGGCGGCAATCAGTATGTGAACTCGTCCGCAATGGGCAAATGGGACGACTTCCTGCTGAAAGAGGCCGTGCCCTTCGTCGAGAAGGCATTCGGCTGCGGGGGCGCAGGCAAGCGCGGCTGCTTCGGCAAGAGCTCCGGCGGCTATGGCGCGATGGTCCATGCCCTGCTCCATCCGGATTTCTGGGCCGCCGCCGCCTCGCACTCCGGCGACATGGGCTTCGATCTGATGTACCGCCACGAATTCGTTCCCGTGCTGCGCGCGCTCGCCAAAATCGGTTACGACATCGGCAAATGGGTGGACGATTTCTGGGCGGCGAAGAAGGTCAAGGACAGCGAGGTCGGCATCATCATGATGCTGGCGCAGGCGGCGAGTTTCGATCCCGATCCGACGGCGCGCTACGGCGTGCGCCTGCCGGTGACGCTCGACACCTGCGAGATCATCGAAGAGCGCTGGGCAAACTGGCTCAAATGGGACCCGCTGACGATGGTCGAGACGCGCGGGGCGGGATTGAAGGCGCTGAAAGCCCTCTATATCGATTGCGGCGACATCGACCAGTACAACCTCGTCTACGGCGCCAGGCGCATGCATCGCGCACTCGAAAAGCTCGGCGTCGCGCACATGTATGAGGAATTCCCCGACGACCATACCGCCGTGGATTACCGGATGGACGTCAGCCTGCCGTTTCTGGCCCGGGCGTTGAGCGGCTAACCGTAGGCTCTCATGGGTCGAGGCTCACCATGAGGAGTTTTGGAAACGCTCCTCACCCCGAGCTTGTCGAAGGGTGAGCGCGCAATTGGCTTTCAGAATTTATGTTCTACGCCCATCTTGCGGCGCAGCATGAGGGAAAATTCGCGATTTCGAAAACGAATTCAAATTCTTGAGCGCGGCAAAATTATTTTTACGGCCCTCTTGAACAGTAACGGTCGAATGAACATTTCTCCCAAATCCCGACATTTGCGAGGAAGCGGAATCCGGGGACACGAGTCGCCCTTCAGGGCTCCGCGCGAGTCATGTTGAGGTGCGACCTTGGCCTTGCGCCGGGGAAGCCTCGATGCACGCGCGCCGCGCCTTAGGGTGACGCCCGCTTCAATGAATCCGCCACGGTCGAGGCGACGCCGATGAGAACAACCGTCATTGCGCATTCAGTCCAGCGGAACGCGTTCGCCGGGTCCGCCATGAGGACCGGGGCGAACACCAGCGGGATGAACGACGCATACATCACGGCCGCAAGGATCGCCGCCAGCCTCGCCTGAACGCCGGCAAGGACCGCAACGCCCGCCATGATGTGAAACAGGCCGGTCGCATAGGCCCAGAATTCCTGAGACGGCGGAAGCCATTTCGGGATCAGCGGCGCGGTTGCGTTCGTGTAGACGAAATGGGCGCCGCCGAAGAATATCGCGCATGCGCCGAACGCCATCTGCGCGATGCGCGTAAGCAGCCTGGCGCGCGCCGCGTCCATGTCCGCGGTGGCGCAAAAGACGATCAGCGCGCCGGCCATGATCGCGAGCGGCTCGGCCGCGCCATAGTAGGCGCCATACACCGCGTAGTTCTTCGCGATCACAAGGCCATTTTCGAGAATGAGAACAATGAGGCCATAGTAGGCGATCAGCGCCGCCGCGGCCCAGGCAACCGTCCTGCGCCATTCGATCGCTGCGCCTGCAATCAGCATGAATGCGGCGGCGCCATAGGCGAGTGCGGCGCGGTCGGGTATCCACCTCGGCGCCGGCTGTCCCGAAACGAAGTCGCCCCAGACAAAGCCGATGAGGCCGAGCGCGGCGACGCCCAGGCCGAAAATGCGCCAGCTCCAAGCCATCCGGACATTGTCGTTCGCCGCCATGATTGCCCCCGCGGGAAATGCCCTATCCTATTGCGGGCGCCCGGTCCCTGCGCGTCGGCGGCGTTCAAGATCGCGTGACGCCGGGCGGCCGTGGCCGAAAGCCCACTGAGGCATGGGAGGGCCGAAATGCGCTATGCGGTGACCATCGACGTTCCCGAACTGGCAGCGGGGCTGAAATTCTATCGCGACGGCCTCGGCCTTGCCGAAATCTCGCGGCCGGTTCCGGGCTATGTCGTCCTTCGATGCGGGGACGGGACCATCGGGCTGATGGAAAAACAGGCCGGCTCCTTGCCGGCGGCGGGGGCGAACGACGTTCGCCGCTATGAGCGCCACTGGACGCCCGTCCATGTCGACTTTCATGTCGAGGATTTCGACGGCGCGCTTGCGATGGCGTTGAAGGCCGGCGCGCGCTGCGAACAGAAATTCGAAGGCGGAAAGCACCCGCCGGTCGCCTTCTGCAGCGATCCGTTCGGCCATGGTTTCTGCATCATCGGGATGAAGGCCGGAGGCTAGTCGTCGCCGGACTTCTTTTCGTCGGATCCACCGGTGGCGACGTCGGCGGTGCCTTTCACGACCCGGCCCGTCACATGGACCGCTGTCGAGGTGACTGTCACCGCGCCGTCGACGGCAGCGCCGGCGACGTCGGCGACAACGCAGCCGGAGAGTCCGAAGCTCATAACCGCCAGCGCGCCAAGAGAAAGGACCTTGCGCATCGCACACTCCTTCGATCCGCCATGGTGACAGCAAAAGGTTACGCAGAGCCTGCCGTCGCCGCTAAATTACCCCGCAATCAGCTTCAACCATTGGTCTTCGTCGATCACCTTGACCCCGTGCTTCGCCGCCTCGGCGAGCTTCGAGCCGGCGCCGGGGCCGGCGACGACGAGATCGGTCTTGGCGGAGACCGAACCTGCGGCCTTGGCGCCCAGCGACTCCGCGCGCGCCTTCGCCTCCTGGCGCGTCATCTTCTCGAGCGTGCCGGTGAAGACGATAGTCATGCCGGCGACGGGCGAGCCCTTGATCTTGGGCTTCTCCATCGGCCGCACCGTGACTTCCTTGAGCAGCCGATCGAGGAGCTTGCGGTTGTGCGGCTCGTCGAAGAAATCGCGGATCGCCTCCGCCACCACATCGCCGATGCCGCCGATGCCCTTCAGCTGCTCGAGGGCGTCCTTGCCTTCCATCGCATCGATAAAGGCGTCGATGGTGAGGAAATTTCGCGCCAGCAGGCGTGCATTGGTTTCGCCGATATGGCGGATGCCGAGCGCATTGATGAAGCGGTCGAGGGCGATCTCGCGCCGCGCCTCGATGGATGAGACGAGGTTCTCGACCAGCTTGCCCTCGCCGTCCTCCTTCTTCTTCGCCTTGGAGGTGGCGGCGTCCTTGCCTTCCTTCGCGCGGCGTTCGGCGCTCTGCTCGGCGCGCTTCTCGGCCAGCACCTTGCCCAGTTTCGCCGGGTGTTTTGCGAGCTGGAAGATATCGGCGGGCTCCTTCAGGAGGCCAGCTTCGTGCAAAGTTTCGATGTAGGTGCCGCCGAAGCCTTCGATGTCGAAGGCGTCACGGCCGACGAAATGCTTGAGCCGCTCGACCACCTGCGCATCGCAGATAAGCCCGCCGGTGCAGCGGCGGTCGACGTCTTCCTTGCCGGTCTTCTCGTCGACCTCACGCACCGCATGGCTGCCGCAGACGGGGCATTTGTGCGGCATCTGGTAGGGTTTGGCGCCGCGCGGGCGTTTGTTCTCGATCACGCGCACGATCTGGGGGATCACATCGCCCGCGCGCTGGATGACGACGGTATCTCCTTCGCGCGCGTCGAGGCGGGCGATTTCATCCTCGTTGTGGAGCGTCGCATTTTCGACGACGACGCCGCCGACCGTGACGGGCTTGAGGCGCGCGACGGGCGTGAGCTTGCCGGTGCGGCCGACCTGGATGTCGATCTTCTCGAGGACCGTCTCGGCCTGTTCGGCGGGAAATTTGTGCGCGATGGCCCAGCGCGGCGAGCGCGAGACGAAACCCAGCCGCTCCTGCAGATCGAGGCGATCGACCTTGTAGACGACGCCGTCGATGTCGTAGCCGAGCCCGGCGCGTTTCTCCTCGATGTCGCGATAGAATTTGAGGACCTCTTGAACCGTCAAGCAGCGCCTGGTCAGAGGGTTGACGCGGAAGCCGTAGGCCTTGAACGCCGCAAGCATGTCCCACTGCGTCGTCGCGGGAAGCTTGCTGATCTCGCCCCAGGTGTAGGCGAAGAAGTTGAGCTGGCGGGAGGCGGTGATCGCCGAATCGAGCTGGCGCACGGAGCCTGCGGCCGAGTTGCGCGGGTTGGCGTAGGTCTGCTTGCCTTCCTTCTCCTGACGCTTGTTGAGCGCGGCGAATTCCCTGTGGCTCATATAGACCTCGCCGCGCACCTCGAGCACGGCGGGCGGCTTGCCTTTCAGGTGCAGCGGCACGTCGCGGATGGTGCGGACATTGGCGGTGATGTCCTCGCCCTCCATGCCGTCGCCGCGGGTCGCGGCCTGCACGAGAATGCCGTCCTTATAGCGGATGGAGCAGGAAAGCCCGTCGATCTTGGGCTCCGCCGTCATGGCGAGATCGTCGCTCTCCTTCAGGCCCAAAAACCGGCGCACGCGCACGGCGAAATCGTGCACGTCCTCGTCGCTGAAGGCGTTGTCGAGCGACAGCATCGGAACGGCATGGACGACCTTGGCGAATTTCTCGCTCGGCCTGGCGCCCACTCGGTGCGACGGGCTGTCGGGCCGGATGAGTTTGGGGAAGCGCTCCTCGATGGCCGCATTGCGCCTGCGCAGCGCGTCATAGGCGGCGTCGGAAATCTTGGGCGCGTCCTCCTGGTAATAGGCGCGGTCGTGTTCGGCGATTTCGAGGGCGAGGCGTTCGAGCTCGGCCTTCGCTTCGGCCTGGGTGAGCTTTTCGACCGGTTTCATGCGCGTTTGCG
Organism: Rhizomicrobium sp.; assembly: GCA_035549135.1. Taxonomy (GTDB): domain Bacteria; phylum Pseudomonadota; class Alphaproteobacteria; order Micropepsales; family Micropepsaceae; genus Rhizomicrobium. The sequence goes on from DASZRM010000046.1 coordinate 5,220, forward strand.
CCTTTTTGGCGGCTGCGACTGCGCCTCGGCGATCAGGCGGCGCGCGGCGGCGCGCGCTTCCTCCGTCACGACGGCGCCGGAGAGCATGCGCGCCGTCTCCTCGATGCGCGCCTCGTCGTCGAGCAGTTCGACTCTCGTCTTGTCGCCCTTGCGCGTGATGCGGAAATGGCGCGCGGCGCGCGCGGCGACCTGCGGAGAATGCGTGACGAGCAGCACCTGCGTCGTCTGGGCGAGTCGCTGCAGGCGTTCGCCCACCGCGTCGGCGACCGCGCCGCCCACGCCGCGATCCACTTCGTCGAACACGAGCGCGGCGGGCGGTGAGGATTCCGACAGCGCGACCTTGAGCGCGAGCGACAGCCGCGCCAGCTCGCCGCCGGACGCGATGCGCGTGAGCGGCCCGAAGGCGGCCCCCTCCACCGTCGCGATCTCGAAGGCGACGCGTTCGAGGCCATTGGCGCCGGCGTCGTCTTCGGCGAGCGGCGTCAAAGCCGCGCGAAACCTCGCATGACCCAGTTTCAGCGGCGCCAGTTCCGCGGCCACGGAGGATTCCAGCGAACGGGCGGCTGCTTCGCGCGCCTTGGACAGCCTGCGCGCCACGGCGAGATAGTCCGATCTCGCCGCGCCGACGGCGTCGGCCGCTTTTTTCAGGCCAGCATCGCCGCCGGTGATTGCGTCCTGCTTGCCGCGGAAATCGGCAAGCACACGAGGCAGATGATCGGGTTGAACGCCATACTTGCGGGCGGCGGCGCGTAGCGCGAACAGACGCTCCTCCTTGCGTTCGAGAACGGAAGGATCGGCGTCGATGCGCGACAAAAACGCCTCCAGTTCGCGCCGCGCCTCCTCGGCCTGGGCGAACGCCTGTTCGAGCGCCGCCTCCGCGCCGGCCAGCATCGGTCTGGCGCTTTCGTTCAGGCGCGACAGGCGCTTCAATGCGCCGGCCAGCGCGTTTTCCGCGCCCCTCTCGCCGCCAAGCGATTCGCAAACGGCCGAGACATCCTCCGCGATTCGCGAAGCGTTCATGAGCAGGGCCCGTTCGGCGGCGAGGACCGCTTCCTCGCCTTCTTCGGGCGCAAGGGCCGCAAGTTCGTCGACCGCGGCATTCACAAAGTCGGCGTCGGCGGCCGCCTCCGCGGCAAGGCGGCGAAGCTCCTGCTCGGCGCGGCGCGCCTGCTCGAGCGCCGCGAACCTCTCGGCCGCCTCGCGGGCGAGCGGTTCATGGCCCCCGAAGGAATCGAGAAGCTCGCGATGGGTGGAGACGTCGAAAAGGCCGCGATCGTCGGCCTGGCCGTGCACTTCGAGCAGCGCCGCGCCGAGGTCCTTGAGCAGCGCGACGCCGACCGGCTCGTCGTTGACGAAGGCGCGCGTGCGGCCGTCGGCGCCGAGAACCCGGCGCAAACGGATCGCGCCGTCCGCTGGCAGGCCCTGCTCGCGCAACATCTCCCAGGCGGAATGGTTTGCGGGCGGCTCGAACACGGCGCTCGCAAAGCCCTGTGGCGCGCCGGGGCGCACCGTCGCGCGCCCGCGGCCCCCCGCGGCAAGCCCCAGCGCGTCGAGAAGAATCGACTTCCCGGCGCCCGTTTCCCCGGTCAGCGCGTTCAGTCCCGGCGCGAACTCGAGCGCGGCGCTTTCGATGAGAACGATATCGCGGACCGTCAGCGCGGCCAGCATCGGCGACTCACGGAATGATCTTCGAGAAAGCTTTGCTGATCCAGGAGCGTTTGTCTTCCTCGGGCTTCATCCCATGGCCTTTCAGAAGGTTATAGGCGTCCTTGTACCATTGGCTGCCCGGGTAGTTTGCGCCGAGGACCGCCGCGGCCGTCTTCGCCTCGTTGTAGACGCCAAGCGCGTAATAGGCCTCGGTCAGACGCTCGAGCGCCTCCATGATCTGCGAGGTTCGCGAATACTGCTCCACCACCGTGCGGAAGCGGTTGATCGCGCCGATATAGTCGCCACGCACGAGATAGTAGCGACCGATCGCCATTTCGCGCCCGGCCAGATGATCGAGCGTAAGGTCGATCTTGAGCGTGGCGTCGCGCGCATATTCGGTGTTGGGAAAGCGCTGCACTACGTCCTGGAGCGCAACCAGCGCGGCCTGGGTGTTGGACTGGTCGCGCCCGATATCGACGATCTGCTCGTAGAGCGAAATGGCCTTGAGATAGAAAGCGTAGGCGACCTCCGGACTTCCCGGATGCAGGGCGATGTAGTTGTCGGCCCCCGAAATCGCGTCCGGGTATTTGTTGGCCTGATAGTAGCAGAAGGCCGACATCAGCATCGCGCGGCGGGCCCAGACCGAATAGGGATGCTGGCGCTCGACCTCGTCGAACTGCTTGGCGGCGCCTTCCCAGTCGTCGTCGCGGATCTTCGCCCAGGCGTCGCTGTAGATCCGCGAGATGGGCCGCTCGACATATTGCGGCTGCTTGTCCTCGTTGTCGGAGCTGCCGAACATCGAGCTGATCGTGTCGCAACCCGAAAGCGCAAGGCTCGCGCCGAGCGCGAGCGCCAGGATCAGCGGACGACGGAAACGGGAAAGCGACATGCAGGACACCTGTCGAGATGGCGGAAACGGGCCGCGGCGGAAGACCTTATGCCATTGCCGCCGAACCGCGGTCCAGCGGCCCGCCGCTCCAGCGTAAAGACCGAAGTTTCCCTCAATTCTGCGGTCTTACGGCAGATTAACCTCGGCGTAATTCGACGGGTCGGCGAACAGCTTGCGCAACAGGGCGTTGTTGAGGGCGTGGCCGGAGCGGCGGCCTTCGAAGCGGGCGAGGAGCGGCGCGCCCGCCAGCGCCAGATCGCCGATGGCGTCGAGAATCTTGTGGCGCACGAACTCGTTGGAGAAGCGCATCAGCCCGGCGTTGACGACCCTGTCCCCGTCGATGGCGAGCGTATTTTCGAGCGAGGCGCCGCGACCGCGGTTCATCTTCCTGAGGGCATCCAGCTCGTGAAGAAAGCCGAAGGTGCGGGCCGGCGCGATTTCTCGCCGAAACGCCTCGGGGGTGAAATCGAATTCGTAGGTCTGGCGGCCGATCGCCCGGGAGGCGAACTCGATCTCGAAGGCGAAGACGCGGCGCGGCGACGGCTTCAGTCGCGCGCAGGCGCCATCCTGCTCAACCTCCACCGCCCGTTCGACGCGGATGGCTCGGCGCGGCGCCGAGAATTCGCGAACCCCCGCGCGCTCGATCAGGGAAAGATAGGACAGGGCGTCGCCGTCCAGAATGGGCGGTTCCGGGCCTTCGATCGACACCGTAAGGTCGTCGATCTCCGCTCCCGAAAGGGCGGCCATGAGATGCTCGATGACCCCCACCGCGGCGGCGCTTAGCGAGATCTGGGTGCCCAGCCTGGTGTCGGTGACGCGGTCATAACGTGCGGGAATGTCGATGCCGAGATCGCTTCGCCGAAACACGACGCCGCTACCTGCGGGCGCGGGCGACAAGGTCATCCGCGCGAGCGCCCCGCTATGGAGCGCAATTCCTTCCGTGGCGATTTCGGCGGCGAGGGTCCGGCGGTTCATGTCCGAACCATAGCCGCTTCCCACGCGAGCGGCACGGCCCGCCGCGGCCCAGCGCTGGAGAGCAGGCAGGCTTCCTTCATGCCAGAAGGAAGCCTGCTAGCCGGCGGGAGTCGCCTCTAACTCGTTTGCCGGCGCAGGAACGCCGGAATTTCGAATTGCTCGTCACGCTTGTGATCGGGAAACAGGTCGTCCGCGGGAGCTTGGGCGCGAGCGCCCTCGGCCTGCTGCGCCGTCCGCGCCATCACCTGCGCGCTGGCGCGCGGCTGCGGCTGGGCCCGAAGCGCCTGCGGCTCAACGCGACTTTCCTCGCGAATCTTCTTGCGGCCTAGGAAGCCGCCCCAGCCGCGTCTCTCCGGCTCGGGAGCGGGCGCCTGCTGACGGGCGGGCTGGACCCGAACGACGGTGGGCGCAGGCGCCTCGGCGGCGGCGGGCTCTTCCTCGTTGCCGAGGATATAGCTTTCCGCCGGCGAAACGGAATGAGCGGCTTGAGGCGCGCCGCCGATCTCTGCGGCGAGAGCCTCCTGCTGGCGCAGCACGACATTGGCCGGCGGCGGAGGAGGCTCAACCTTGGGCTCGACCCGAACGGGCTTCAGATGCGGCCTCAGCGGCTCCACATTGCGCGGCATGTTCATCTCCTGCGCATCGATGCCGGTGGCGACCACGGAGACGCGGATGCGGCCTTCCATGTTGTCGAGGATGGTGGAGCCAAAGATGATCTTTGCGTCGGGGTCGACTTCGGCGCGCACGCGGTTCGCCGCCTGCTCCACCTCGAAGAGCATGAGATCCGGACCGCCAGTGATGTTGATGAGAACGCCGCGAGCGCCCTTCATCGAAACGTCGTCGAGCAGCGGATTGCAGATCGCCATGTCGGCGGCCTTCTGCGCCCGGTCCTCGCCCTCAGCCTCGCCGGTGCCCATCATCGCCTTGCCCATCTCGGAGATCACCGCCTTGATGTCGGCGAAGTCGAGATTGATGAGGCCGGGCATGACGATCAGGTCGGTGACGCCGCGCACGCCCGAGTGCAGCACCTCATCGGCCATGGCGAAGGCCTGGGCGAAGGTGGTGCGGTCGTTGGCGACGCGGAACAGGTTCTGGTTGGGGATGACGATCAGCGTATGGACGTAGTTCTGCAGCTCCTGAATTCCGCGCTCGGCGATGCGCATGCGGTTGTCGCCTTCGAAGGCGAAAGGCTTGGTGACGACGCCGACCGTGAGGACGCCGAGCTCCCTTACGGCGCGCGCGATGACGGGGGCCGCGCCGGTGCCGGTGCCGCCGCCCATTCCTGCGGTGATGAACACCATGTGCGAGCCGGAAAGCTGCTCAAGAATGTCGTCCAGGGATTCCTCCGCACCGGCGCGGCCGATATCGGGCTGCGCGCCTGCCCCCAATCCCTCTGTCGTCTGGACCCCCATCTGGATTTTTCGCTGGGCCTTGGACTGCGCCAGCGCCTGGGCGTCGGTGTTGGCGACGACGAATTCCACGCCTTCGAGCTTGGCCGCGATCATGTTGTTGACCGCGTTTCCGCCTGCGCCGCCCACGCCCAGCACGGTGATTCGCGGACGCAATTCCCTCAATTCGGGCGCTTTAAGATTGATGGCCATTTTTGTCTCCTTGCCTACTCAGCTCACGCCGCCCTTTTTTCACGCCACAAAGCCCAACCGATTCGTCTTGTCATTGTTGAATCACCGGATGAGCCCGCCGGTCAACCGGCTGAGCCATCCTTTGCTGTCGCTTTCGTCGGGTTGATTCGCCGGATCGGGGTTCAGGACCTCCGGCGGCATCGTCGCGCCGGCCAACATCAAACCGATCGCGGTGGCGTAGTCGGGACCTGTCGAGGCGGCGGGAAGTCCCGGAAAACTCTGCGGTCTGCCGATGCGCACCTGCTTGTTCAGAATGCGGCCGGCGAGCTCTCGAACGCCGGCGAGCTGACTGCCTCCGCCGGTGAGAACGGCGCGCCGTCCGGCGGCGACGTCGAAGCCGGAAGCGCGCAGGCGGTTCTGCACCTCGCCCAACGTTTCCTCGAGCCGGGCCTGAATGATGCGCGTGAGCATGGACCGCGGCACGCGGATTGCGCCTTCCTCCGGGTCCTCTCCCATCTGGCTGATGGCCACGACGTCCGCCCCGAGCTCGAGATCGCCAAGCGCCGATCCATAGAGGGTCTTGGCGCGCTCGGCGGCCGAAAGAGGAGCGGACAGCATCCGCGCCAGATCCGCCGTCACCTGGTAGCCTCCGATCGGAACGACGTCGGCGTGAACGAGGTGACCCTCGACGAAAACGGCGATGGAGGTCACCCCCGCGCCCATGTCGATGACCGTTGCCCCCAGCTGTTTTTCGTCCTCCGTCAGCGTCGCAAGTCCGCTGGCGTAGGGGGCGAAGAGCGAACCCACGACGTTGAGGTGGCAGCGCTCAACGGCCAGCTTCAGATTCTGATAGGGCGACGGCCTGACGGCGACCGCATGCATCTCGACGCCGATGCGCTGGCAATACATTCCGGACGGGTCGCGCACGCCGCGCGCCTCGTCCACGACATAGGCGGTCGGCGCGCTCTGGACGATTTCATAGCCTTCGAGCGTGCATTTGGAGCGCCCCTCGGCGAGCAGCGCGCGCAGATGGGCGTCGCTCACCAGCGCCCCCTCAAGCGCCATGACGGCGCGCGATGTGACGCTCACCGGCTGGCCGCAGGTCAATGAAATCAACACGTTCTGGACGCGGACATCCGCCAGATTTTCGGCCGCGGCGACGCATTCGCGGATCGATTGATCGGCGAGGTCGAGGCTTATGATGGCGCCCGCGCGCACGCCCTGGGACTCGCGCAGCGCCGCTCCCATGATCCTCAGCGAGCCGTGGTCTGCGCGTCCGATCACGCAGGCGATCTTCGACGAGCCGATATCCAGCGCCGCGACCAGCCCGGGCCTGAAGGCGGGCGTTTCCGCAACGGCGCGAAGCCTCGTTGTTTCCCCCATTAGAGTTCGCTCCCCCGATCTGGACGCTTGGACGAATCACCCTTCAGCACGAAGAAATAATGGGTCGGCGAACGCAGATCGATTTCCGAGATGTTCCGCTCCAGAATGCTCTTGTCGACGATCAGCGACTCCAGCGTGTCGAGCTGCTTCCGCCAGTCCGTCTCCGGCAGTTCGACCACCACGCCGTCGTCGAGGATCAGGTTCCAGCGACGGTCCGATTTGCGCTGATAGATCTTCACCCTTGCGGCGACGGCGCGGCGCTGCTCCACCGCGTCGACGATCTCAGCCGCATGCTCGGGGGCGCCTGCGCCGTCGAGAAGCGGGAGCGCCGCGAAACTGGCCACATTCTTGTCCGTGATCCGCCCGCCCGAACGCTCGACCACGAAAACGCCGTCCGGAGATTTCCACAGCGCGAATGGCAGCTTTTCGATCAGGCTCACGCTGATGGCGTCGGGGTAGCGCCGGCGCACCTCGGCGTCGGCGACCCAGTCCAGACGCTTCAGCCGGGCTCGCGCCGCCTGCAAATCCGCGGCGAAGATCGACTGGCCGGGTCTAAACCCTAGCGCCGCCAGAATCGTCTCCGGCGGCGTACGCACATTGCCGGCCAGGCGCACCTCGGCGATGCCAAATCCGGCTTCGGCGACGAATGCGTCGGTCGCAGCTTCGACGCGCTTGACCGTCCGCGCGACCACGCCGCCAACGAAAAGCATCGCCAGAAGCGCTAAGACGAAGAGGACAAGGCCAAGCGCAAATAGGGGTCTTAGCCGCGCGATCCATTCGCGGACCGACTCGCCAGAGAACCGGCCGCCGCCGGAGCCACGCCTGGCCGGGCGGCCTCTCGACGCCGCCGGGCGGCCGCTTCCCCGCGCCGGCCTCTGCACGGGCCGGCCTCTGGCGTTTCGCTGCGCGCGCTCCAGGTTCACCGATCGCAAGAGGCGTCCTCCAGGATCCAGCGGCAGAGTTTGGCGTAGCTCATGCCCTTGTAGGCCGCTTGCTCGGGAACGAGGGAGGTCGGCGTCATGCCCGGTTGGGTGTTCGTTTCCAGAGCGATAATGCGCGGTTTTGCGCCTGCGTCGTCGTAGCGAAAATCCGTTCGCGTCACGCCTCGGCAGCCCAGAACCCGGTGTGCGCGTTCGGCCAGATGCATGGCCTCTTGCGCCGCCGCCGCCGGTATCGGCGCGGGAAGGATATGGCGCGAGCCGCCCGCCGCGTATTTGGCCTCGTAGTCGTAAAATTCGAGATCGGTGACGATTTCGGTTACGCCAAGGGCCTTTCCGCCCATCACTGCGACGGTCAGTTCGCGCCCGGGGACGTATTCCTCGATCATCATCTCGCTGGAAAGATTCCAGTCTGGCTTGGTCAGCTCCGACGGCGGGCGGTTGTCGCCCTTGCGGATAATGTAGACCCCGACCGACGAGCCCTCGTTCACCGGCTTGATCACATAGGGCGGCTCCATCAGGTGCTCGCGTCCGGCTTCCCTGCGGTCCGCGACAATGGATTTCACGACCGGAATGCCGGCCGCGCGAAAGACATCCTTGGTTCGCTCCTTGTGCATCGCGAGCGCGGACGAAAGGACGCCGGAATGGGTGTAGGGGATGCGCAACCATTCGAGCAGGCCCTGCACGCAGCCGTCTTCGCCATATCGGCCATGAAGCGCATTGAAGGCGCAGTCGACCCTGGCTTCGAGAAGCTGGGTCGCGGGATTGTCCCCGGGATCGATCTCGACGACCTCGAAGCCCTCTTCGCGCAGCGCCCGCGCGCAGCCGGCGCCGGAGGAGAGGCTGACCTCGCGTTCCGCGGAGCGTCCGCCCAGCAGCACCGCGACCCGCAGGAAGACCGGAGCGGTCATGGCGAGCCCTCCGCGCCGGCGGGCACGCCGATCCGCTTGATTTCCCATTCGAGATCGACGCCGAACTTCTCCCTGACGCGGGCGCGCACCGCTTCGCCCAGTCCTTCGATATCCGCGGCCGTCGCCGAACCCTCATTGATGAGAAAATTGCAGTGCTTTTCGCTCACCTGCGCTCCGCCGAGCGTCATTCCGCGGCATCCCGCCCGGTCGATCAGCTCCCAGGCCTTTTGGCCCGGCGGATTCTTGAACGTGGAGCCGCCTGTCCTGGTCTTGACCGGCTGCGTGGCTTCGCGTTGCTCGACGAGCTTGTCCATGCGCGCGCGCACGGCGGCCGGATCGTCCTTCACCCCTTCGAAAACGGCTTCGACGAAAATGAAGTCTTCCGGCGCCTGCGATTTGCGATAGATGAACGCCATATCGGCCGCGGCGAGCCTGTGCCTCTCGCCCTTGCCGTCGATGGCGGTGGCCTCGACGAAGATGTCCTTGATTTCGCGGCCGTAACAACCTGCGTTCATGCGCAAGGCGCCGCCGACCGTCCCCGGGATGCCGCGCAGAAATTCGAGCCCGCCGATACCCGCATCCGCGGCGGCGCGCGAAACCGCGGCATCGAGCGCGGCTGCGCCGGCGCGGATGCGGGCGCCTTCGACCGCGATCTTTCCGAACGTCGCCGGCAGCCGGATCACGACGCCCGGGACGCCGCCGTCGCGAATCAGCAGGTTCGATCCGACGCCGATAACGCTCACACGCGTCTCAGGCGATCGGGCGTACAGGAATGTGGCCAGATCGTCCGCGTCGGACGGACGAAACAGCACTTCCGCCGGACCGCCGGCGCGGAACCAGACGAGGTCCTTGAGCGAGGCCCCGCGCAAATATGTGCCGCGCACGGGAGGCAGCGCATCGCAGGGGCGGGTCATCATCACGCCGCCGCCTCCTGTCGCGCCAGTTCGGCCGGCAGCGCGTTCGCCCAATGAGAAATCGATCCGGCGCCAAGGAGGACGAGCGCGCCGCCCGGCTTGAGCAGCGGAGCGACCGTGGCCGCAAGATCCGCTCCTCCGTCGATGACCAGGACGTGTCGATGGCCATGGGCGCGCAACGCTTCGGCGTAGGCGTCGCGGTCGATTCCCTCGATCGGCTGTTCGCCCGCCGGATAGACGGGCGCGATGATGGCGACATCTGCGTCGTTGAGGCAGGAACAGAAGTGCTCCCACGTGTCGCGCAGGCGGCTGTAGCGATGCGGCTGAACCACCGCGATGACCGGTCCCGCATAGGCCTGGCGCGCCGCCTTGAGCGCGGCGGCGATCTTGAAGGGATTGTGACCGTAATCGTCGATGATCGCCGCGCCGTTCCACTCGCCAACCTTGGTGAAGCGGCGCTTGACGCCGGCGAATTTCCGCAAGGCGCCGCGGATCGCCCCGTCGGCGACGCCCAATTCCCGAGCGACCGTAATGGCTGCGAGCGCGTTCTGGACGTTGTGCTCGCCCGGCATGGGAAGGCTCATGCCTTCGAGCCGCGTCTCGAGTCCTTTGCGGCGGTCGGCCGCGACCACGTCGAAATGGGAGGCGCCTTCCGAATAGCTCACATTGACGGCGCGGATATCGGCCTGTGGCGACAATCCATAGGTGATGAGGCGCCGGTCGACGATGCGCCCGACCATCGCCTGGACTTCGGGATGGTCGATGCACAGCGCGGCGAAGCCATAGAAGGGGACATTTTCGACGAAGCGCTGAAAGGCGTCGCGCATCCTGTCGAAAGTGCCGTAATAGTCGAGATGGTCGGGATCGGCGTTGGTCACGACCGCAACCGTCGAAGGCAGGCGCAGGAAAGTGCCGTCGCTCTCGTCCGCCTCGACCACCACCCATTCGCCGGCGCCGAGCCTGGCGTTGGTCCCATAGGCGTTGATGATTCCGCCGTTGACCACGGTCGGATCGAGCCCGCCGGCGTCCAGCAGGGCCGCCACCATCGTGGTCGTCGTAGTCTTGCCGTTTGTGCCGGCGATCGCCACGCAGGATTTGAGGCGCATGATCTCTGCCAGCATTTCCGCCCGACGCACGAGGGGCAGGTTGAGTCTGCGCGCCTCCTCGAATTCGGCGTTTCCCGGCTTCACCGCCGAGGAATAAACCACGACATGCGCCTCATTCAGATTTTCGGCGGCGTGTCCTACGGCGATCCTGACGCCAAGTTCGCGCAGGCGCCGCACATTGGCGTTCTCGGCCGCGTCCGATCCCTGAACCCGGTAGCCGAGATTGTGCATGATCTCGGCGATGCCGCTCATCCCGATGCCGCCGATGCCGATGAAATGGATGGCGCCGATGTCCAGAGGCACGCGAGTTTGCGCCGGCTTCATGCGGCCCTCGCAAGCTCTTCCGCAAGATCGGCGAGGCGAGCCACGGCGTCGATCCTGGCGAGGGAGCGCGCGTTCGCCGCGCGGCGGGCGAGATCGTCAGGGTCGGAAAAGGCGAGCTTGATCATGCCCGCAAGCTTTTCCGGCGTCAGCGCCCGTTCCGGCGCGCACCAGGCGGCGTTCGCCCGCGTCAGGATTTCGGCGTTGGGAGTCTGGTTGTCGTCGAGCGCATGCGGCAAGGGAATGAGGATCGCGGGTCGTCCGATCGCCATCAATTCGCTGACCGTGCCCGCGCCCGCCCGCGCGATCACCAGCTGCGCTCGGGCCATGCGCGCCGGCAGATCGCCGAAGAAGGAGGCGAGGTCGGCGCGCACCTCCGCCCTGGCGTAGGCGATGCGCACCCGCTCGATGTCCTCCGGCCGGCATTGCTGCACGATCGACAGCCGCCCCCGAATGGAGGCGGGCAGCACCGCGATCGCAGCCGGGACGAGGTCGCTCAGCGCCCGCGCGCCCTGACTGCCGCCGAAGACAAGGAGCCTTAATTCGCCCTGGGATCCCGGCGCCTCGTAGGGTGAACCGGCGAGCGCCGTCACCTCCGCCCGCAGCGGATTACCCGTGATGACGACCTTCGAGGGGTCTTTCGGCGCAAAGCGCGCGATGGGAAAGGCGGCGGCGACCTTCTTCACTCTGTTCATCACCAGCCGATTGGCGCGGCCTGTGACCGCGTTCTGCTCCAGAATGGCCGTCGCCCGCCCGCCGAGCCAGGCTGCGATCATCACCGGCACGCTCGGATATCCGCCGAAGCCGATCACGGCGGACGGCCTGATCCGAAGCATCTTCACGAAGGCCGTTGCAACGCCGGCCGAGATTTCGAAGGGCGCGGCGACGAGCCCGAAGAAGGAGCGGTCGGAGAACGCGGCCGAGGGCACGATCTCGACGGCGGCGCCAGGAAAGGCCGTGGCGTAGTTGCGGCCGCGTCGGTCGGTCATCACGACGATGCGCCGTCCGCGGCGCGCCAGCTCCGCGGCCAAGGCCTGCGCTGGAAACAGATGGCCGCCGGTGCCGCCGGCGCTGAGTACGATCGCGCTCATGCCGGCGCCGTCCCCCTGCGCCCGAACCAGGATTCGACGCGGCTTTCGAGCTTCGGACGTTGCCGAGTGACTGCGAGCGCGAAACCCATCGTCAGCGCGACCGCGAACAGCGACGAACCGCCGTAGGAGATGAACGGCAAGGTCATGCCCTTGGCGGGCAACAGATTGACTGCGACACCCATGTTGATGAACGCCTGCAGCGCGGTGACCATCGCGAGGGCCGCCCCCGCAAGCTGCGAGAACGGATCGCGCGCGCCCGCGGAACGCAGCATGATCCGGACCGAGAGGATGCAGAACAGCACGGCGACGACGGCGCAAAGCGCCAAACCGAATTCCTCGCCGGCCACCGCATAAATGAAATCGGAGTGGGCGTCGGGCAAGCGGTATTTGATCGCGCCCGCACCCGGACCTACGCCGACAAGCCCGCCCCGCGCGAAGGCCTTGAGGGCGAGGCCTGCCTGATAGCCGATCTCGGTCGGATTGAGGAACTGCTCCATGCGGTGGCGCACATGCGGAAACAGAAGATAGGCCAGCCCGCCGAGCCCCACGCCCGCCGCGCCAAGCGCGCCAATCCAGAAAAGCGATACGCCCGCGAAGAACAGCAGCGCGCCCCACAGCGCGAGCAGAAGGCCGGTCTGCCCTACATCAGGCTGAAGCATCAGGACCAATAGCGCGGGCGCGACCAGACCCAGCGTGATCGCGGGCTTGGGCAACGCCATCGGCGCACGGTCCGCCAGGATGGCGGCCCCGAGGACCGCAAATCCTGGCTTAAGAAATTCGGACGGCTGAACCGTCATCCAGCCGAGATCGATCCAGCGCTTGGCGCCAAGCACCTCGCCGCCGGTAAAGAGCGCCAGCAACGAACCGATCATCGCCAGCGCGAACACCACTGCGGCGGCGATCTTGAGCTGTCGCAGGGAGAGTAGCGACGCCCCGCCCAGAATGAGGATCGCCACGGCTGCAAAGGCGACCTGCTTAGCCGCATAGCGAAAATCGCCGGCTGTCACCGGACCTCCTGTCGCCGCCGGACTCGCGGCGAAGGCCAGCATCAGTCCGATTGCGATCAGCGCCAGCATGGCGATCAGCGCCGCGCGATCGATGGTCCACCACCAGACGGCGAAGCTCGAACGGTCGGCGCGCGAGAGGCTCATGAAGCCTCCTTCAAATGAGCTGACATCAGCTGGCGCACCAGCGATCTGAAGACGTCGCCACGGTGTTCGAAATCGCGGAACTGATCGAACGAGGCGCAAGCGGGAGACAGGAGAACCACGGGCGCAGGACAGGACGCCCGATTGGCGTCCGCGCAGGCCAGCGCAAGCGCATTCTCCAGCGTGCCGGCGTTGACGAAGGGAACGGCGCCATCGAGAGTCGCGGCGAAATCGGCTGTCGCCTCGCCGATGAGGTAGGCCTTTCGGATGCGCCCGAAATGCGGGGACAGGCCGCGGATGCCGCCCTCTTTCGGCCGCCCGCCGGCGATCCAGTAGATGTCGTCGAAGCAGACAAGCGCGCGTTCCGCGGCCTCTGCGTTGGTCGCCTTCGAATCGTTGACGAAGCGGACGCGGCCGATACGGCCCACTTCCTCCATGCGATGCGACAGTCCGGCGAAATCAAGGATGGCCGCCGCGACGATCCGCGCGTCGCGGGCGTAAGTTCTGGTCGCGGCGTAGGCGAGGGCCGCGTTCTGCCAGTTGTGTGCGCCAGGTAGTCGCGGGGCCGCGGAGAGATCCACGATCTTGTTGGCGCGGCCGCCGACCGCGTCGAAAACCGCTCCGTCCAGCACAAACACGCCGCGGCCCAGGACCTTTCCGACCGAGACCGGAATGGCCATCCGCTCGGAGGCCGACAGGCGCGTAAAGATGGCGGCCGATTGCGGATCGTCGACGCCGATCACCGCGGTTCCGCCCTGCTCCAGAAGCCGCGCCTTCACCGCCGCATAGGCATCGAGCGAGCCGTGGCGATCGATGTGGTCAGCCGAGATATTGGTCAGCACTGCGACGTCCGGCTTAAATCCCGGCGCGAGATCGATCTGGTAGGAGGACATCTCGAGCACATAGACGGTCTTGGCCGCGGGCGGGGCTAGGTCCAGCGCCGGTCTTCCGATATTTCCGCCGATCTCGACGTCGTGACCGGCCGCTTCGAGGATGTGGCCGATGAGCGCCGTCGTGGTCGACTTTCCGTTGGTTCCGGTCACGGCGATCACGGGAGCGGGGTTCGCCGCGAATTCGCCAGATCTGATCTCGCGCGCGAAGAGTTCGAAATCGCCGACGACCTTCACCGCTGCCGCATTGGCCTTGGCCACGACCTCGTGCGGCGCAGGGTGGGTGAAGGGCACGCCTGGACTCAGCACGAGCGCCTTCAGCTTTTCCCACGGCCAGTCGCGCCAGGGAACCACTGTCGCTCCGCAGCTCTCCGCGACGATCCGCGCCGATTCTTTATCGTCCCAGGCGAAGACGCGCGCGCCGCCGGCGCGAAGAGATTTGACCGAGGCGAGCCCCGAGCGCGCCAGCCCGAAGACCCCGACATCCTGATGCGCATAGCAGCGAACGACGATCATGGGCTATCTCAGCTTCAGACTCGAAAGACCGATCAGCGCCAGAACGACCGCGACGATCCAGAAGCGGATGACGATGGTCGGCTCCTTCCACCCGAGCTGCTCGTAATGATGATGAATGGGCGCCATGCGGAACACACGCTTGCCCGTAAGCTTGAACGAAACCACCTGCACGATCACAGACACGGTTTCCAGAACGAACAGCCCGCCGACGATGGCGAGGACGATCTCGTGCTTGACCGCTACGGCGACCGCGCCGAGCGCCCCGCCAAGCGGCAGGGAGCCGGTGTCGCCCATGAACACCATGGCGGGAGGCGCGTTGTACCAGAGAAAACCCAGTCCGGCGCCGACCAGAGCCGCCAGGAACACCGTGAGCTCTCCCGCTCCGACGATGTAGTGCAGCTGAAGATAATCTGCGAATTTGACGTTGCCGACGAGATAGGCGATCAGCAGGAAGGTCGCCGCAGCGATCATCACGGGAACGATCGCAAGGCCGTCAAGACCGTCGGTGAAATTCACCGCATTGGCGGCGCCCGCGATGACGAAGCCGCCGACGACGATGAATCCGAACGAAAACGGCACGAGCGCGGATTTGAGGAAGGGGATCGCGAGTTTTCCGCTGAGCTCGGGCGTCTCCAGCCGCATGATGAGCCAGGTCGCGACGAAAGCGATCCCGAACTCCACGAGCAGTCTGAGCCAGCCGCTCACGCCGCCGGTCGAGCGCCGGGTCACCTTGAGATAGTCATCGGCGAAACCGAGAACGCCGTAACCGGCGGTGACGAGCAGCACGATCCAGACATAGGGAT
>DASZRM010000047.1:0-3553 GCA_035549135.1 Rhizomicrobium sp.
AAGAAATTGACGGTCCAGAGCGCAGTCAGCGCGCCTGCGCCGACGGCGTCATAGCGGAACAGGGCGCCGGTGAGCAGCATCATCGCGCCTGAAATTGCGTAGGTCGCGCCGATCATCCGCTTGCGGCCGAAGCTGTCGAAGAGCGGACCGAGCAGCAAGGGCCCGAGGAAATTTCCCGCGGCGAAGGGAAGGATGAACCAGCCGACGCGCGACGGCGCAACGCCGAAGAAATCGGTGAGCGCCAGCGCATAGGTGAAGAAGATCGCATTGTAGCAGAAAGCCTGCGCCGCCATCAGCGTGGCGCCGAGGATCGTGCGCTTCGGATAGAGGCGCAGCAGCGTGCGCGCCAGATCGGCGAAACCGGCGCCGTCGAATGGCCGCAGCCTTATGCAGGCCGCCGGCGCCTTGGGCGGCTTCCTTCCCTGCAGCGCCCGCGTCTCGATCGCGCGGGTGATCGCTTCGGCCTGTTGCGGGCGCCCGTGAATCATCAGCCAGCGCGGGCTTTCCGGCACGAAGCGGCGCAGCCAGATGACCGCGGCCGCGAGCGCGCCGCCGATGCCGAAGGCCGCGCGCCAGCCGATCCAGGCGGGCAGAACCGCCGGATTGAGGACCGCGAGCGATCCGGCCGCGCCCAGCGCCGCACCGATCCAGAAACTGCCGTTGACGAAGAGATCGACGCGGCCGCGCAGCCGCGCCGGCGTGAATTCCTGGATGGCCGAATTGATGGCGGCGTATTCGCCGCCAATGCCCGCGCCGGTGAGCGCGCGAAAAAGGGCGAAGGAGAGGAAATTCCACGACAGCCCCGTCGCCATGCTGGCGAGCATGTAGACGCCGACCGTCGCGGTGAAAAGCTTGCGACGGCCGAAGCGATCGGTCAGCTCGCCGAAGAACAGCGCGCCTAGGACGGCGCCGGCGAGATAACAGCTTCCCGCGAGCCCGATCTGCGAAGCGGAGAGCGCGAGCCCGGCGTTCTGCGCCAGGGCGCCCGACAGCGATCCGACGAGCGTGACCTCGAGCCCATCGAGGATCCAGGTGATTCCGAGCGCCGCGACCACCAGCGCATGAAATCCGCTCCAGGGCAGACGATCGAGGCGCGCGGGAATGTCGGTGACGAATTCGCGTGGAGGACTGGACATCGGTGTGGGTAACGCCTTCGCGGTCCCGATGGCGCCGCCATCCGCGCCGCCGGCGCATCTGCGATCCGTTCACGCAATTGTGCATATACCCGCGCGCGAGGCGAACGGCAGGCCTGACATATTGCGCGCGCGGCGGGCGCGGGCCACTCTGCGCCGCGTCGGAGGGATGACGCATGGATCAGAACAGATTGCCCATCTGGGGCGCGGCCGCCATCGCGATTGCGGCGCTGGCGCTGGCGTGGTGGCTGATACCGGGGCTGCACAAGGGACCGGACAAGGCCGTCGCGGACCAGTTCCCCAACGATCAGTTTCCCTCGACCTACAAACCGCTTCCCTCCAAGCCCACGCTGATCAAGGGCGCGACGGTGCTGACCGGAACGGATCAGGAGATCGACGGCGGCGACGTGTTGATGGCGAACGGCAAGATCGGCGCCGTCGGGCGCAATCTCTCCGCGCCGGCCGGCGCCGTCGTGATCGACGGCAAGGGCAAGTTCGTCACCCCCGGCGTGATCGACATCCATTCGCACCTCGGCGTCTATCCCTCGCCCTCCAATGAGGCGACGTCGGACGGCAACGAGGCGACCAAGCCCACGACGCCGGAAGTCCGCGCGGAGAATTCCGTGTGGCCGCAGGACCCCGGCTTCACCCGCGCGCTCGCCGGCGGCGTGACGACGCTCGAGATTCTTCCGGGCTCCGCCAACCTGATCGGCGGGCGCTCGGCGGTTCTGAAGAACGTGCCGGCCGTGACCGTGCAGGCGATGAAATTCCCCGGCGCGCCCTACGATCTCAAAATGGCCTGCGGCGAAAATCCCAAGCGCGTCTATGGCGAGAAGGGCGGGCCGCAGACCTGGATGGGCGATGTCGCGGGCTATCGCGCCGCCTTCGCCAAGGCGGAGGCCTATCGCGCGAGCTGGCGCAAATACTGGAAGACGAAGGCCGGCGATCCGCCCGACCGCGACATCGGCCTCGAAACGCTGGCGCTCGTGCTCGACAAGAAGATCCCGGTGCAGATGCATTGCTATCGCGGCGACCAGATGGCGACGATGATCGATGTGATGAAGGAGTTCGGCTTCCGCATCGCCGCGTTCCATCACGCGTCGGAAGCCTACAAGGTCGCGGACCTGCTCAAGAAGAACGACATCTGCGCGGTGATGTGGGCCGACTGGTGGGGCTTCAAGATGGAAGCCTATGACGGCATCCCCGAGAATATCGCGATGGTGGATCACGCCGGCGCCTGCGCCACGATCCATTCGGACGATCAGTACGGCATCCAGCGCCTGAACCAGGAGGTCGCCAAGGCGATGGCCGCCGGCCGGCGCATGGGCTATCCGATCACCCGCGCCCATGCGGTGGCGTGGATGACGCGCAATCCGGCCAAGGCGCTCGGCATCCTCGATAAGACCGGCACGCTCGAGAAGGGCAAGATGGCCGACGTGGTCGTGTGGGACCACGATCCGTTCAGCGTCTACGCCCATGCGGAGAAGGTGTTCATCGACGGCGCGCTGCTCTACGACCGCGACAATCCCAACATCAGCCCGAGAAGCGATTTCGAACTCGGCCAGGAAGACAACGGCCGCACCGGAGGAGCGGGACAATGAGAAATTTGCCGTTCAAGCTCCATTGTCATCCCCGGCCGAGCGAAGCGGAAGCTTCGCGAGGGGAAGGGGACCCAGGTCGTGAACCCAATTCAGGGACCGAAGAACTGGTGCATCAACGCATGACTGATTCAAATCGTGGAGGCGGCGCCGCCTGGGTCCCCTTCCCTCGCCGCGCTTCGCGCGTCTCGCCGGGGATGACAATTGGTTTTGTTCTTTTGAACCTTGTGACGCCTGCGCACGCAATCAGTCTGCCAATAGCGCCAGAATCCGCGCCGCCCGTTCTGATCCAACATGGCGAAATTCACACCGTCGGTCCGCAGGGCACGATCAAGGACGGAAGCGTTCTGATCCAGAACGGCAAGATCGCCGGGGTCGGCGCCAATCTCACGCCGCCGCCCGGCGCCAAGATCGTCGACGCGCATGGCAAGCCGGTGACGCCGGGGCTGATGGTGTCTTGGGCGCCGCTCGGCATCAACGAGATCGATCTCGTCGCCGAAGTGAACGACTCCGCGCCCAACCAGGCGGTGGACAGCGCGGCCTTCGACGTCGCCGATGCGATCAATCCGAACTCGACGCTGATCCCGGTCGCGCGCATCCGCGGCATCACCCGCTCGCTCACCGCGCCGGTCGATTGCGGCGACGTGTTTTGCGGCACAGCGGCGGTGATCCATCTGGGCAAGGGCCCCGACCTGATCGTCAAGCGCAAGGCGGGCGTGATGGCCGTGCTCGAACCCAATGGCGGCGCGGGCCAGAAGAATTCGCGCCCCGACATCTGGAACAAGTTCCGCGAGACGCTCGACGACGCGCGCGAATATTGGG
>DASZRM010000048.1:0-14075 GCA_035549135.1 Rhizomicrobium sp.
GGCGGCGGTCGCCGGCGCGATCCGCGCGCTTGCGCTGCGCAAGGCCAGGACCAACGCGGTCGGCGTGGTCGGGCTCGTCGAGAACATGCCGAGCGGCTCGGCCCAGCGCCCGGACGACGTGGTCAAGTCGATGTCCGGCCAGACCATCGAGGTGCTGAACACCGATGCGGAAGGCCGACTCGTTCTGGCCGATGCGCTCACCTACACGCAGCAGAAGTTCAAGCCGAAATTCGTGATCGATCTTGCGACGCTCACCGGCGCGATCATGGTCGCGCTCGGCATGGAGCATGCGGGCCTGTTCTCCAACGACGACAGGCTCGCCGCCCGCATCGCCGAGGCGGGCAGGGACGCGGGCGAGCCGGTGTGGCGGCTGCCGCTGGGCCCGGGCTACGACAAGATGATCAAGTCCAAGATCGCCGACATGAAGAACATCACCGGCGTCACCCATGCCGGCTCCATCGCGGCGGCGCAGTTCCTTCAGCGCTTCGTCGAGAAGGGGCAGGCTTGGGCGCATCTGGATATCGCCGGCATGGCCTGGCAGGACGGCGAACAGAAGCCGCTTTCGCCCGGCTGGGGAACCGGCTTCGGCGTTCGCTTGCTGGAGCGGCTGGTGGCGGAGCACTACGAGGGGTAGCTCGAATTCGTCATGGCCGGGCTTGACCCGGCCATCCAGCGAAACAAAGAGTCTTTCTTTGCGCGGATGCGCGAGGACTGGATGGCCGCCTCTCGGGCGGCCATGACGATAGATGAAATGACTGAGACACTCTTTTACCACCTCGAACGACGCGCGCTTGAAGACGTGCTGCCCAAACTCGTCGAGAAGAGCCTCGAGCGCGGCTGGCGCGCGCTTATCCGCTGCGAATCCGCCGAGCGCGCCGAAGCGATCGACACTCTGCTCTGGACCTACGATGAGGAGAGCTTTCTGCCTCACGCCGCGCATGGCGACGGCGAGGCGGAGCGCCAGCCGGTGCTCATCACCGTCGAGCCGGGCAACGCCAATGCGGCGCAGGCGCTCTTTCTCGTCGGCGCGGCGGCGCCGCTGGACTGGACGGGCTACGACGATTTCGTCCGCGTCGTGCTGATCTTCGACGGCCGCGATGCTGGCGCGGAGGAGACGGCGCTCCGTTCTCTGGAGAAGGCAAGGTCATTCGGCCACGAGGTCAAATATTATCGCCAGACGCCCGGCGGCAAATTCCAATTGCAGGGCTGACGCGCCTGTCCATGGGGCCGCCTTGCAGGCGGCGCGACAGCCTTGCTAAACCCGGCGCTCCGCGGAGACGCCCGTGTTCGGACTGCTTGGATATCTCACCTCGCCGCTCGGCCTTGTCATGCTGGGCCTGCTCATCGCCTGCATCGTGCATGCGGTGCGCACCGGCAACGTGTTTCCGTGGATCTACGTGCTGGTCTTCCTGCCCGGGATCGGTTCGCTCATTTATTTCTTCATCGTCATCCTTCCCGAGCTTTCGCGCAGCCGCGGCGCGCAGAAGCTCAAGCGCGGCGCGGCGCTCGCGGTCGATCCCAACAGGGATTTCCGCGCGGCGATGCGCGAGGTGGAGATGGTGGGCTCGGTCGACGCCAAGCGCGCGCTCGCCGAACAGCTCGTGCAGCGCGGACAATACGCCGACGCCATCGAGCTCTACCGCAGCGCGCTTCAGGGCCAGTTCGCGAGCGACACCGCGCTGCTCGCGGGCCTTGCGCGGGCGCAGTTCCTGAACGCGGACGGCGCCGGCGCCCAGGCCTCGCTCGACGCGCTGTTCGCCGCCGATCCGAAGTTCAGCTCGGAGGATGTCGGCTTGCTCTATGCGCGCGCGCTCGAGTTGCAGGGCAAGAACGAGGAGGCCGCGCAACGCTACGCCAGGGTCGCGACCCATTTCGCCGGCGAGGAGGCGCGCGTGCGCTACGCCCAGCTGCTCGACCGCATGGGCCGCAATGACGAAGCGCGCGCGATCTACCAGCAGGTGCTGAAGAATCTCGACGGCGCGCCCTCGCGCTATCGCAGCCAGCAGAAGCAATGGGGCGACATGGCAAGGGCGGCGTTAAAATCATGAATCACCATGGCCGCCCTCGAGGCGGCCACCCAGCCAGCGAACGTCAGTGAGCGAAAAGACTCATCCGCGCTCGCAGACGCGAGCGCGCTCGGTGGCCGGGTCAAGCCCGGCCATGGTGAGATTTAGGTGTCCCCCATCGCGGCCTCGTACTCCTCGTTCGCCGCCAGCCAACGCGCTTCTGCGGCTTCGAGCTTGCGCTGCGCTTCGGCGCGCTTCTTCGAGACCGCGGTCGCCTTGGCGCGGTCCTGTGCGAAGAGCAGGGGATCGGCGAGCGTTTTGTCGTACTTCGCGATCTCCTTGTTCAGTTCCGCGATCATGTGCTCCGCCGTCTCGACCTTTTCCCTGAGCGGTTTCAGGGCGCGGCGCTTCTCCGCCGCATCGCGCCGCGCTTCTTCCTTCGTCGCTTTTGGGGCCTCGGTGCGCTGCGTGGCGGTGTTGTCGCCGGAGAGCAGGAAGCGGCGATAATCGTCGAGGTCGCCGTCGAAGGGTTCGACGCGGCCGTTCGCCACCAGCAACAGCCGGTCCGCCGTCGCCTCGAGCAGCCTCCGGTCATGGCTCACCAGAACCACCGCGCCGTCGAAATCGTTGAGCGCGTTCAGCAATTCGTTGCGCGCGTCGATATCGAGATGGTTCGTCGGCTCGTCCAGAATGAGAAGGTTCGGTTTGTCGAGCGTGGCCATCGCCAGCATCAGCCGCGCGCGCTCGCCGCCGGAGAGGTTCGCGACCTTGGTCAGCGCCTTGTCGGCGGAGAAGCCGAAGCCGCCGAGCTGCGTGCGCAGCTGCTCGGTCGTCAGTTTCGGCCGCGCATGGCCCAGCGTCTCCACCGGCGTGTAGCGGCCATCCAGTTCCTCGAGCTGATGTTGCGCGAAATAGCCGGGCACGAGCTTGCGCGCGCGCGTAAGCTCGCCCGCCATTACCGGCAGCTTGTCCGCCAGCAATTTCGCGAGCGTCGATTTTCCGTTGCCGTTCTTGCCGAGCAGCGCGATGCGGTCGTCCGGATCGAAGCGCAGCGACAGGTTCGCGAGCACGGGCTTGCCCGGCTCATAGCCGACCGCCGCGCGATGCATGGTGATGAGCGGCGGGCTCGCCTCCGTCGCAGGGGGCAGGCGGATCGGCGCGACGTGCTCGTCGACCGGCGCCTCCACCATCTGCATGCGTTCCAGCATCTTGATGCGGCTCTGCGCCTGGCGCGCCTTCGAGGCCTTGTAGCGGAAGCGGTCGACGAAGGACTGAAGATGCTTGCGCTGCAATTCCTGCTTCTTGGCGGTCGCGGCATCGAGCGCGCGGCGCATCGCGCGCGTCTCGGCGAAGGTGTCGTAACCGCCGGTGTAGAGCGTGAGCTTTCCGCGCTCGAGATGCAGGATGAACTCCGCCACCGTGTTGAGCAGATCGCGGTCGTGGCTGACGATGACGACGCTGCCGCGATAGCGCTTGAGATAGTCCTCGAGCCACAGCACGCCTTCGAGATCGAGATAGTTGGTCGGCTCGTCGAGCAATAGAAGATCGGGCGCCGCGAACAGGATCGCGGCCAGCGCCACGCGCATGCGCCATCCGCCCGAGAATTCCGAACAGGGACGGAGTTGCTCTTCCGCCGAGAAGCCGAGACCTGCGAGAATGCTCGCCGCGCGCGCCGGCGCCGAATAAGCGTCGATGGCCTCGAGCCGCGCATAGATGTCGCCGAGGCGATGGGAGTCCGTTTCGTGCTCCGCCGTCGCGAGCAGCTCGATGCGCTCCGCATCGGCGGCCAGCACCGTGTCGAGCAGGCTGACGGGACCGCTCGGCGCCTCCTGCGCCACGGCGCCGATACGCCAGTCGCGCGGCCACGACACCTCGCCCCGGTCGGTGTGGAGCTGGCCGAGGATCACTTTCAGCAGCGTCGACTTGCCCGCGCCGTTGCGTCCGACAAGGCCGATGCGCCGCCCCGGCGGAAGCGTGGCGCTTGCCCCGTCCAGGATTTCCCGGCCCGCGATGCGGACGGTGATGTCGTCGATGACCAGCATGGCGCGGGGGTGGCTACAGCATGCTGCAGGATTTTCAACCCTCTCCTTGAGGGAGGGTCGAAAATGCGCAGCATTTTCGGGAAGGGGCATGCATTTCGTCGGACCCCTCCCCGAAATTTGCCGCGCGTCGCTTGCAAATTTCGGCCCTCCCGCAAGGGGAGGGCTGGTCCTTGCTCTATCGGCGACGCGCACCTATAACCCGCGCGTTTTCCAACCCCTTCCGGAGTTTTCCATGGCCGTCGAGCGCACGCTTTCCATCATCAAGCCGGACGCCACGCGGCGCAATCTGACCGGCGCCATCGTCGACCGGTTCGAGAAGGCAGGCCTTCGCATCGTCGCCCAGCGCCGCATGCGGCTGTCGAAGGCGCAGGCGGAGGCGTTTTACGCCGTTCATCGCGAGCGCCCGTTCTTCCGTTCGCTGGTCGATTTC
Organism: Rhizomicrobium sp.; assembly: GCA_035549135.1. Classification (GTDB taxonomy): domain Bacteria; phylum Pseudomonadota; class Alphaproteobacteria; order Micropepsales; family Micropepsaceae; genus Rhizomicrobium. Next base: position 4,479 of record DASZRM010000048.1, read on the forward strand.
ATGACCTCCGGGCCGGTCGTCGTCCAGGTCCTGGAAGGCGAGAGCGCGATCGCCAGGAACCGCGAGGTGATGGGCGCGACCGATCCGGCCAAGGCGGCGGCGGGAACCATACGCAAGGATTTCGCGGAGTCGATAGAGGCCAATTCGGTGCACGGTTCCGACGCGCCGGAAACCGCCGCGAACGAGATCAGGTTTTTCTTCTCGGACCTGGAGATCGTCGGCTAGTCTTCGTTCCTCGCGCTTCGACACGCTCAGCATGAGGAGTTTTTGTCAGTTCCTCACCCTGAGCCCGTCGAAAGGGTGAGGAAGCGAGAGCGCCTATGGCAGCAAAGACGGTCGTCATCACGGGGGCCACGTCGGGCATCGGCGAGGCGGCCGCGCTCGAGCTGGCGCGGCGCGGCGCGCGCATCGTTCTGGTGGCGCGCGACGCGACGCGGGCGGAGGCGACGCTCGTCAAGCTGCGCGCCGCGAACCCGGCGGTCGATCCCGTGGCGCATATGGCCGATCTTTCCCGGCTCGCCGAGATGAAGCGCGTGGCCAAGGAGATCGCCTCGGAGGAGCCCGAGATCGACGTTCTCATCAACAATGCGGGCGCGATGTTCAGTTCGAGGGGCGAAACCGAGGACGGGCTCGAGAAAACCTTCGCGCTCAATCATATGTCCTATTTCGTGGTGACCGAGCTGCTGCTTGCGAACCTGAAGCGGACCAAGGGCGCGCGGATCGTCTCGACCGCCTCCGACGCGCATATGGGCGCGAAGCTGGATTTCGACGATTTGCAGTCGCGCCGGCGCTATTCGGGTTTTGCGGTGTACGGAAAGTCCAAGCTCTGCAACATCCTGTTCAACCGCGAGCTGGCCCGGCGGCTCGAAGGTTCGGGCGTGACCGCCAATTGCCTGCATCCCGGCTTCGTCGCAACGCGCTTCGGCGATGAGAGCGGCGGCATCGCCCAGGTCGCCATCCGCATCGTAAAGCCGGTCGGCGCGATCGCGCCCCGGGAGGGGGCGAAGACCGTGGTCTATCTGGCGCTGTCGCCCGAGGTCGAAGGCAGGAGCGGCGGCTACTACTACAAGGAGAAGCTTTCGACCCCCAGCAGGGCCGCGCAGAACGACGATGACGCAAGGCGGCTATGGGAGATTTCGACGGGGCTCGCCGGCCTCGGCGGATCGGCGTAAATCGTGTCGGCGGAAGGGCACATTCCGGCGCCGCCGGGCGATTTCGTGTTGCCGTTCGATTTGCCCGCGGTGGGGCTTCGCGGGCGCATCGTCCGGCTCGACGCCGCCTCGGCGCGGGCGCTCGGCGCCCATGCGCTTCCGGAAGCGGCGGAGCGGGTGCTGGGCGAGACGCTTGCGCTGGCGACGCTGCTCGGCACCGCGCTGAAGCTCGACGGGCGCCTGACGGTGCAGACCAAATCGGACGGCCCGCTCGACCTTGTGGCGGCGGACTATTACGGAGCCGCAGAGGACAAGCCCAAGGGGGTGCGCGGGTTCGCGCGGCTCGACGAGGAGCGCTTCGCCGTGCTCGGCGCGCAGCCGGATTTCGCCGCGCTCGCGGGCGGCGGCTCGCTCGCCATCACCATCGAGCCCAGAATGGGCGGACAGAGCTATCAGGGCATTGTCGGCCTATCCTGCGAAGGCGTGGCGGCCGCGGCCGAAGCCTATTTCGCGCAATCCGAACAGCTTCCGACCGCCCTGCGGCTCGCAGCCGCGCCGCTGTTCCAACAGGGCAAGACCGCGCCGTCCTGGCGCGCCGCGGGCATCATGCTGCAGGCGACGCCCGGCGCCCAACGCTCCGACGAGGATTGGCGACGGCTTTCGCTGATCCTCAAGACGGTCGAGGATCTCGAGCTTGTCGACACCTCGCTGCCGGCGGAGACGCTTCTGTGGCGTCTGTTCCACGAAGAGGAGGCGCGCGTTTTGCCGTTCGAAGCCATCGCCTTCCGCTGCGATTGCGACCGCGCGCGCATCGCCGCGGTGTTGCGCTCCTATCCAGAGCAGGAGCGGCGGGGCCTTGCCGACGCCGACGGCGTCATTCGCGCGCGCTGCGAATTCTGCGGCACGGTGCACGAAATTCCTTCGGAGGACTTATGAGCACGGATGTCATGCGCCGCGTCGCGCTTGCCTTGGGAGTCGCCCTCGCGTGGATCGCTCCGGCTTCGGCGGCGGGCCTTCCCCAGCCCTACAAGAAAAACGTCACGAACTTCGCCTACAATCTTCTGTTCTGCGACGCGCCGGCGCTGTTTTCGCAGAACAAATCGCTTGCGCCCAAGTCTGCGCTCTATCGCGTGCTGCACGCGGGCGCCAAGGACGGAGACGCCGTGCGCCGCATCGCCGACGATGCGAAAACCGACAGCTGCACGCGCATGCTCGCCTATGACTGGCTGCGCGCTCGAAAGCTCTCGGTTCCGAAAAAGACCCTGCTGGGCGTCGTCGTCGAACTCGGCTCGCGCGACAGCCTGGACGTGGTCGCGGTCTATCCCGACGGCGCCATCCGCTTCATCGACGAGCAGGAGAACCTGCATTCCTTCGGCCCCGGCGACGCCGCCATTTCCGCGAAGGGGCGCGAGCTGCTCGCGCGCTCGGCCGGACTGCTCGCCCATCTCGATCCCTGGAAGGAGCAGCGCGTGATCGCCCCGCCGATGGGCATCGTGCGCATCACCTTCCTCGCCTCGAGCGGGCTTTACTTCGGAGACGGCGAGGTCCGGCAGATGGCGCGCGACAAGTTCGGCGGCGCGGCGATCCGAAGCGCGATCGATCTGTTCAAGCTCGTGGACAAGGCGACGACGGCGCCGTGAAGCGCCTCAGGCCGCGGCGCGGGCGATCAATTTTCGCAGAAAGGCCTCGCAGGCCGCGATCTGCGAAAGCTCCACGAACTCGTCGGGCTTGTGCGCCTGTTCAATGGAGCCGGGCCCGCAGATGACGGCCGGGATGCCCGCCTGCTGGAAGAGGCCCGCCTCGGTGCCATAGGACACGGTCTCGACGTCGTTGGCGCCGGTGAGCGCGCGCGCCATCGCCACCGCCGGAGAATCCGGATCGAGCGCAAGCCCCGGATAGCTGGATGTCACCGCGCTTTCGATCGCGGCGCCGGGGGCGGCAGCGGCGTATTTGGGAACGATCCGGTCCTGCGCGAAGCGGTCGGCGCGGCGGACGACCTCGGCGCCGTCGCGGCCGGGCAGGGTGCGGCATTCCCAGACGATGGAGCATTCGCGCGCCAGAATGTTGATCGCCGTCCCGCCCGCGACGACATTGGCCTGAAGCGTCGAATAGGGCGGATCGAAGCGCGGGTCGCTGGCCTGCTTGAGCTCTTCGCCCAGCGCGCCAAGCGCGGCGATGAATTCGCCCGCCATCATGACCGCGCTCGCGCCCTTGTTCGGCGCGCTCGAATGGGCTTCGCGGCCGCGGCACGTGGTGCGGACGCCCGTGCCGCCCTTGTGCGCGCCGACCATCTTCATCAGCGTCGGCTCGCCGACGATAGCGAGCGCGGGCCTGATCCCCGCGCGCTTGAGGTCGTCGATCAGCCCGGAGACGCCCGCGCATCCCACTTCCTCGTCATAGGAGAGGGCGAAGTGGATGGGCCGTTTCACTCCCGCCTTGGCGATGTCCTCCGCCAGCGCCAGCGCCGCGCCGAGAAATCCCTTCATGTCGGCGGCGCCGCGGCCATAGAGCCTGCCGTCGCGAATGTCCGCGCGGAAGGGATCGCTCGACCAGTCCTGGCCGTCGACGGGAACCACGTCGGTATGGCCGGAGAGGACGTAGCCGCCGTCGCGCTCGGGACCGATGGTGGCGAAGAGATTGGCCTTGGAGCCGTCGGCGTTGTAGCTGCGGCGGCAGCGCGCGCCCTGCGCCTCCAGATGCTCCTGAGCGTGATCGATCAGCGCCAGATTCGACAGCCGGCTGGTTGTGTCGAAGGCGATCAGGCGCCCGAGGATGTCGATGGATTGCGTCATGGGGCGCTCGGGCCGGCTTTCCGCTTCGAGCCTTCCTAGCGCGGGGCGCGGCCGCTTGCCAACAAAATGAAGTCCGCCAGCGCTGTCCTGAAGCTGCGCCGGGCCTAGCTGTCGACGCGCGCCGTGGGATTGCCGATCACGCTCAGGAACTCGCGCCGGGTCAGCGGATTGGTGCGGAATTCGCCGTGCATGGACGACGTCACCATGCTGACGCCGGTTTTGTGAACGCCGCGCGTCGTCATGCACTGGTGCACGGCCTCGATCACGACCGCGACGCCCTTCGGCTCCAGCACCTTCTGGATGGTGTTGGCGATCTGCGCGCTCATCTTTTCCTGCACCTGCAGGCGGCGCGCATAGGCCTCGACGACGCGCGCGAGCTTGGAGATCCCCACCACCTTGCGCGTCGGCAGATAGCCGATATGCGCGCGGCCGATGATCGGCGCCAGATGATGCTCGCAATGGGACTCGAAGCGAATGTCGCGCAGCACGATCATGTCGTCATAGCCTTCGACTTCCTCGAAGGTGCGGCGCAGGAATTCCTCCGGATCGACGTCGTATCCGGAGAACCAGTCCTCATAGGCGCGCGCCACCCGCGCGGGCGTATCGCGCAATCCCTCGCGCGACGGATCGTCGCCCGCCCAGCGCAAGAGCGTGCGGATCGCCTCTTCGGCCTCCTTGCGCGTGGGTCGCGCGGGATGCGCGGCGCGCAGACTATGGACTTTGGGTTCTTGAGGCATGTCGCGCTCGTGACTGGATGATGAAGGCGGATCGAAGTCGATAACGCCCCAATCCGGCGGCGGTATCAACCCGCGAACGGACGGGCGTCAATGAATCTGGCGACGCTCGTGCGGGCTTTCAAGCAGGAAGGCCGGAATTTCCGCCTCGAAAGCCTCCCCGGACGCGGTGCGCATGTGATAATGGCCGACCATGCAGCCCGACGAGGTGGGCAGCGGGCAGCCGCTGGTGTACTGGAATTTCTCGCCCGGCGGGATCACGGGCTGAGCGCCGACGACGCCGGGCCCGCGCGCCTCCTTCACCCGCCCCATGGCGTCGGTGATGTGCCAGTAGCGCGAGATGAGCTGCACCGGCTCCTGGCCGTTGTTCTCGATCGTGACGGTGTAAGACCAAAGATACTGACCCTGCTCGGGATCGGACTGATCGTCGAGGAACGCGGGTTTCACCGCCACGCGAATGCCGCGGGTCATTCTCTCGTACATGAGCCGATTATCCCCCCTCGACTCTGGCGCGCAAGCGCGGCGTAGCGACGCCCGGTCAACGAAAATCAGGAGTGTGGCTCGATGGACACGTTTGTCTTAACCGAGTTCGCGATGAAGCACTCTTCGTGCGATTTGTGGTGGAGATCGGCGAGAATCTTTTCGTTCATCTCGGTTCCCGCGCCGAAGCGCACAGACGGCCTCAGGACGACGCGCGTCATCCAGAGCTTGCCGCCTTCGCCCTTTTCGAGAAATCCGACGGCGCGATCCTCGTAGGAATCGACCGTGAGCCGCTTGCGCGCGCAGATCGCAAGGAAGGTCAGCATGTGACAGCTCGACAGCGACGCGACGAAAGCTTCTTCGGGATCGACGCGGTCTGCGTCTCCCTTGAACGCCGGCGCCGAGGACGAGGCGAGCGCGATCGCGCCGTTCTTGAAGCGCATTTCATGGGCGCGGTTGTAACTGTCATAGGCGAAGTCGGCGCTGGTTCGCGTCCAGACGACGCTCGCGTGATGTTCGGACATCGCGATTTCCTTTCCGCCGGCCCCGTCAGATCGCCTTCAGCGCCTGCTCCAAATCTTCGCAGATGTCGTCCGCGTCTTCCAGGCCGACCGAGAGGCGCAGCAGGCCAGGAGTCACGCCGAGTTCCGCGCGCGCCTCGGGCGCAAGGCGGTGATGGGTGGTCGTCGCCGGATGGGTGATGAGGCTCTTGGCGTCGCCGAGATTGTTGGAGATGTCGACGAGGCGCAGCGCGTCGCACATGCGGAAGGCCGCTGGCTTGCCGCCCGCCACCTCGAAGGTCACGACGCCCCCGCCGCCGCTCATCTGCCGCTGCGCCAGATCGCGCGCCGGATGATCGGCGCGGAACGGATAGATGACCCGCTGGACGTTGCGCTGCGCGGCGAGAAAGTCTGCGACCTTCGAAGCGTTCTCGCAATGGGCGCGCATGCGCAGATCGAGCGTCTCAAGGCTCTTGAGATGAACCCAGGCGTTGAACGGGCTCAGCGACGGGCCCGTCGTGTTGAGCCAGGGCTGAAGATGGGTTTTGAGGAAATCCTCGCGGCAGAGCACGACGCCGCCGAGGCAACGTCCATGCCCGTCGATGAATTTGGTCGAGGAATGCACGACGACGTCGGCGCCCTGCGCCATGGGCCGCTGGAGCGCGGGCGTGGCGAAGGCGTTATCGACGATCAGACGCGCCCGCGCCGCTCGGGCGATTTCCGCGAGCGCGCCGATGTCCGCGATGTCGAGCGTGGGATTGGCCGGGGTTTCGACGAACAGAAGCTTCGTCGTCGGCCGCATCGCCGCGCGCCAGGCGCCAAGGTCGCCGCCATCGACCAGCGTATGCGTCACGCCGAAGCGCGGCAGGATCGTCTCGATCACCGTGCGGCAGGAGCCGAACATCGCCTTGGCGGCGACGACGTGATCGCCGGCGGATGCGGCCGAGAGCAGCGCCGCGCTCATCGCCGCCATGCCGCTCGCCGTGGCCCGGGCGAAGGGCGCTTCTTCGAGCGCGGCCATGCGCGCCTCGAACATGGCCACGGTGGGATTGGCGAGGCGGCTGTACTGATAGCCTTCGTCCTCGCCGGTGAAGCGCCCTTCGGCCTGGCGCGAGGATTCGTAGGCGAAGCCCGAGGTCAGGAACAGCGCCTCGGCCGTCTCCTGAAAGCCGCTGCGCGTTTGGCCGGCGCGCACCGCCAAGGTGCGCGCTCGCCATTGTCCGGGCGGTTTCTCGGTCCCCATTTGGGCGTGATGTAGCGGCTTGCCGCTGGGGGTCAAGTTTCTTAAGGTCGCGCGTCTTTCGGGGCCGCGCTTCGGCTCGCTCGCGCCCAGGGACGGCGCAGAATTTTCTGCTCTCTTAAGGTATCTCAGCTCATGAACACCATAAGCCATCAGGCGGCGCTGATTTACGTCATGGTTCTCGTCGCCGCCTCGGACGGCGCCATCAGCGACCGCGAGCTCAAGACCATTGGCGATCTGTCCAAGACGCTTCCCAGCTTTCGCGATTTCGATCACTCCAAGGTTCTGCCCATCGCGCAGGATTGCGGCGCCATCCTGCAGGAGCCGGAGGGCCTCGACGCCGTGCTCGGCCTCGTCAAGGCGGCGCTGCCGGAGCATCTGCGCGAGACCGCCTATTGGCTGGCGCTCGAAGTGGCGCTCTCCGACAGCCGCGTGATGCTCGAGGAGATCCGCGTGATCGACGCCATCCGCCGCGCACTCGCCGTCGACAGGCTGGTGGCGGCCGCCCTCGAGCGCGGCGCGCGGGCGAGGTATCAGGTGGCATGAAGCGGCTCTTGCTGCTTCGCCACGCCAAGGCGGAGGCCGCAGCCGCCGACGACCACAATCGGGCGCTGATCGCCCGCGGACAGAAGGACAGCGTCCGGATCGGGCGCTTCCTGCGCGAGGACGTCTATCTTCCCGACCACATTCTCTGTTCGGACTCGCGCCGCACGCGCGAGACGCTGGGCCTTATCCTGCCCGAGCTCGCGGCCAGCCCCACGGTGCACTATCTGCGCGAGCTCTATCTGGCCGAGCCTGAGGTCATTTTCGCCGCCATCCGGCGCGCGCCGGAAAAGTCGGGCTGCCTGATGGTGGTGGGCCACAATCCGGGCCTCGAACAGGCGGCGCTCGCGCTCGCGGTCCCGCCGGCGGACAAGAAGTCGCGCAAGCGCTATGACGCCATGAAGGAGAAGTTCCCGACCTGCGCGGTCGCCGTCATCGATTTCGAGACCGCAAGGTGGCAGGAGGTGGGCCCCGGCCGGGGCGATCTCGACGCCTTCGTGCGGCCGAAGGATCTGGAAGAATGAATCGCATGTCTCCGACAGACAGCGCGTCACCCTGAGGAGGATGTAGGTCCAGCCGCTTATTACCCTTGCGCGTCACCCTGAGGAGCGAGCGATAGCGAGCGTCTCGAAGGGCGACGCGTGATGGGCAGATATTCAGTCTTGAATTGAATGAAGTCGGTTACCGCGCCACGCTGCGCTCGGCGATGACCAGCTTCTTCCAGCCGAAGGCGACTTCCGGCGCGGCGTCGCCCATCACGCGCGCCGTGCGTTCGGCCACCAGCCGCCCGCCCATCGCCTCGTAGAAATAGCGCGCATTGTTCTTGGCGTGCGCCCAGATCACGCAGGAGCGGAAGCCGCGCTTGCGCAGTTCCGAGAAGCCGCCGTTCAGAAGCTGGCGGCCCGCGCCGCGGCCGTAGAAGGAGGGATCGACATAGAGCGTAAACACCTCGCCGTCGAAACCGAGCTCGCGGTCGCGCGCCGCGCCCATGCTCGACATGCCGATAATGCCGTGCTGTTCGCTCGCTGCGACCAGCACCAGCTCGCGATTGGCGATGGCGGCGCGCCAGCGCGCCGTCTGGCCCTTGGGCGTCATCGCGCAGAGCAGCGTCTTGGAGAGAACGCCCGGATAGGTGTCGTGCCAGGACTCGATATAGACGCGCGCGACGTCGGCGGCGTCGTTCTGCCGCGCCTGCCGGATCGTCAGCGCAAGCGGCTCCATGGCCGCAAGCTTCGCGCAAGCGCGCGCGGCGAGCAAGCGGAACCTGGAGCGATTTGTGCCTGGACGTCAGCCGCCGCGCAGCCGCGAAATTCCGATGCGGACCAGAACGATTCCGGCGATCACGAACGGACCTCCGATCAAGAGCGCCGTTCCCAGAATGGACACCGCGTCGGAGGCGTTCTGCGGGTGGGCGATCATGTCGAGCAGCGCGCCGCCGCCGAAGACGCCGGTGCAAAGACCGGAGGGAACAAGCATGACGAGCCCGACAATGAGGAATGCCGCGCCGGCCAAGACGCTTCTTTCCTGCCGTTCGCCGGCGTTCGGTCGGTCGCTCATGAAGGCTCCTTTCTGCGTCCGCGCGCGCCGAGCCAGGTCAGGGCGATCCCGACCGCCAGGCAGCCGAGCGTCACGATGACAAAGCCGATATATTCGTCGAAGTCCCGCGCCAGCTGCGCCGGATCGCTGGCGAGCTGGCCGATTAGCGCGACGCCGCCGAAGGCGGTGCAGAGGCCGGACGGGATCAGGAACAACAGCCCGATCACGAACAGCGCGCACCCGCCGAGGCTGCCCGACGGCGGCGGATATTGCGCGGGCGTTTCAGGCTGGGACAAGGCGCCTCTCCCGAAGCTTGGCGGCAAGACCGTTGCGATAGAAGAGATTGTAGGTGTCGAAGGGAATGATCTTGCCCTTTGGCGTGACGAAGTGGATGCAGGAGCGCTTCACCGCCGCGATGCAGAAATTGTAGCGGTCGAGGAACGAGACGATGGCGATGCGGAACACCTTGTCGTAGCCGAGATCGTCGGGAACCTCGACCTGCGGCAGGCAGCAGAGAAGCTCGCTCAAAACCGTCTTTGTGCGCTCGCCCGATGAGGCGAGGGAGAGAAGGTCGAACAGCCTGTCGCGCAGCGCGGGATATTTCTCGAACGAGATCGTGTT
>DASZRM010000049.1:0-13986 GCA_035549135.1 Rhizomicrobium sp.
GCGATTCCATTTTGTCAGCGGCGAAATGCGCTCGACGTCATCGCGAACGACATCGTCCAGCTTTCGTCCAGAGACGAAGACGCCGCCGCAGGCGAGCTGCGCCGACACGCCAGCCGAAACGGACGGTCCGTTGAGCGCGAAGGCGCCGTAGGGCGTCGCATAGAGAAAACCGGCGCCGGCCGCGGCTATTGCGGCGCACCAAAGGCCCGTCTTCGCAAGCATCTACGCCCCCCGTTCCCCCGCTTCAATCTAGCCGCGGCGGCGCCGCGCCACAAATCCTGCGAACGCTTCCCGGAACTCGGCGGGGCGGCGCGGCGTTTCCGCGCAACGGAGTTACTCGCCGGGGTGCGCGGGCCGCGCGTGATGAAGAAGCTTCTTGCCGCCGCCTGCGGCGCGGGCCTCGCCTTCGCCGCCACAAGCGCGCTCGCAGCGCAATCGGGCGGCGTCATCGCCAACAGCGCGCAGGAGTCCATCCTCGTCGCCGAGGTGGGGCTCTTGATGCTGTTCGGCCGCGGCCTCGGCGAAGCGATGCAACGTTTCGGACAGCCCGCGGTGATCGGCCAATTGCTCGCCGGACTGATCCTCGGCCCTTCCCTCTTTGGTTGGGTGTGGCCGGATGCGCACGCGCTCATATTTCCGAAGACGGCCGAGCAGAAGGACCTCATCACCGGCATCGCCAATGTCGGCGTTCTTCTTCTGCTGCTTCTGACCGGCATGGAAACCGACCTCAAACTGGTGAGAAAGATCGGCGCGCCGGCGCTGGCCGTGACCGCGACCGGCGTCGCCATTCCATTCGCCTGCGGGATCGGCCTCGGATTTGCGCTTCCCGCATCGCTTCTGCCCGATCCGGGCGAGCGGCTGGTGGCCGCGTTGTTCCTGGGAACGGCGCTTTCGATCTCTTCGATCAAGATCGTGGCGATGGTGGTGCGCGAGATGAATTTCATGCGCCGCAATCTCGGCCAGATCATCGTCGCTTCCGCCATTCTCGAGGATACGGCCGGGTGGATCATCGTCTCGCTCATTCTCGGCGTGGCGGGCGCCGGCGGGGCGACAGCGTGGGGCTCCTTCGTCAAGCCGGTGATCGGAGCGGCGGCGTTCCTACTCTTCAGCTATACGATCGGCCGGCGCCTGGTGTTCTGGCTGATCCGGAAGGTCAACGATTCCTTCGAGAGCGACTACGCCGTGGTCACGGCGATCCTGATCGTGATGTGCGCGATGGCGCTCGCGACCCAGGCCATCGGCGTCAACACCGTCCTCGGGGCCTTCGTCGCCGGCGTCCTGGTGGGGGAATCCCCGATCCTGTCGCAGCATATCGAGGATCAGCTCCGAGGCTTCATCACCGCCTTCATGATGCCGGTGTTCTTCGGCCTGTCGGGCCTTTCGGCGGACCTGACCGTACTCGCCAATCCGACGATCGCGCTCCTCACGCTCGGCCTTGTCGTCGTTGCGAGCGTCGGCAAGTTCGGCGGCGCCTTTCTAGGCGGCAGACTGAGCGGCCTCAGCGCGCGCGAGTCGCTGGCGATCGGCTGCGGCATGAACGCCCGCGGCAGCACCGAGGTCATCGTCGCCAGCATCGGCCTGACCATGGGAGTGCTGTCGCAGAACCTCTACACCATGATCGTCACCATGGCGGTGGTCACGACGCTGGCCATGCCCCCGATGCTGCGCTGGGCGCTGCAACGCCTGCCCATCAGCCGCGAGGAGAAGGCCCGGCTCGAGAAGGAGGAGCTGGACGCCAAGGGTTTCGTCAGCCGCTTCGAGCGGCTCCTGGTCGCCGCGGACGCCGGGGCAAACGGGAATTTCGCCCTGCGCGTCGCCGGATTCATCGCCGGCCAGCGCGGCCTTCCCATCACCGTCATCGAGGTGAACGGCAGGCGGGGTCGTGGCGCGCAGCCTTCGACCCTTGGCGAGACCGCGGTGGAGGGGGCGCGCCGGGGCCATCGCGCGGCCCATCAAAAGCAGGGCGACGCGACGCCGGAAAAGGTCGAGGTGCTGACGCGGCAGGAGACCGCGATCGGCCGCGCGATTTCGAAAGAGGCGTCGAAGGGCTACGACATGCTGCTCATCGGCGTCGACCGCATGCGCGGCGCCGACGGCGTGTTCTCGCGCAGCATCGACAGCGCCGCCGCCTCTTTCGAGGGACCGATTGCGCTGACGCTCGCGGGAGAGCGCCCGGAACCGCAGCATGCCGGTTTGCGGATTCTGGTTCCGGTCAACGGAACGGAAGCCTCGCGCCGCGGCGCCGAGATGGCCTTCGCCATGTCGCCGCCCAAGAACAGCCGGATCGTCGCGCTGCATGTGGCCGAGCGGCGTCCCGCTTCGGGCGCAAGGCGGCGGTCGCGCGGAGGCCGGCGCACGGAGAAGGCGGCGCTCGACGATATCGCCATGCTCGCCGCGCGCTACGGATTCGACGAGATCGAGACCTCTGTGCACACCGAGGTCTCGCCCGACGAGGCGATCCTGTCGGAGGCCGAACGCTCGCATTGCGACCTCATCGTCATCGGCACGACGAGGCGCATCGGCGACTCCCTCTATCTCGGCCAGACCGTCGAAAGCGTGCTGCGCAGCTGGAAAGCGGCGGCGGTGCTGGTGGCGAGCTGAGCCGCGGGCGACGATTGCGCCCGAACCGCGCCGGCGCCACCCTCGCCGCGGCGCCTTCTGCGCCGGAGGTCCCAGAGCGGCGCCGATGAACATCGACCTTCTGTCTCCCGCAAGTTTCGACCAGGGCCATCCGCACGACCAATATCGCTGGCTGCGGGAAAACGCCCCCGTTTTCCGGCACGCCGAAAAGGACGGCGGCAAGGGGTTCTGGGCGGTGACGCGCTATGCCGACGTGCGCGCCGTCGATCGCGATTTTCAAACCTACTCTTCGGAGCCGACCGTCATGATCTCCGATCCGGCGGCGGAAGCGGCGCGGAGTTTCGGCGGCTACAAGATGATGCTGATGATGGACCCGCCGCAGCACACCGCCTATCGAAGGCTCGTGCGCAATGCCTTCACCCAGGCCGCGTCGGCCGAACGCGCGCCGCGCATCGCCGAGTTGGCGCGTCGCATCGTCGACGACGTGATCGAGGCGGGAGAGTGCGATTTTGTCTCCCAGGTGGCGGGCGAGATGCCCTCTTTCGTCATCGCCGAACTTCTGGGCATCCCGCTCGATGACGGGCGCGAGCTCTATCGGCTGACCGAAGCCATCCACGCCGCGCCAGAATCCCAGCCTCCCGGCGCCGGAGCGATGGCGGTGCTGAAAATGTTCGAGTACGGCCGCGGCGTCATCGCGGAAAAGCGCGCGCGGCCCGGCGACGACATCTCGAGCCGGCTTCTCGCCGCCGAACTCGACGGGCGGCGGCTCGACGACATCGAATTCCTGCTCTTCTTCCTCCTGCTCGTCGACGCCGGCGGCGACACGACGCGAAACCTTCTGTCCGCAGGACTGATCGCGCTGCTTTCAAACCCGGGCCAGCTCGCCTGGCTCAAGGCCGATCTCGACGCCCGTCTGCCCTCAGCGCGCGAGGAATTGCTGCGCTTCACCTCGCCGGTCGTCTATATGCGCCGCACCGCCACGCGCGACGCCGATCTTGCCGGCCAGCGCATTCGCAAGGGCGACAAGGTTGTCATGTATTTCGGCGCCGCCAATCGGGACCCGGAGGCGTTCGAGCGTCCGGACGCGCTCGATCTGGCGCGCCGGCCGAACGAACACATCGCCTTCGGCACGGGACCGCATGGCTGCCTCGGCCAGCATATTGCGCGCATCGAGATCGACGCGGCGCTGAGGGAAGTGTTGACGCGGATGGAGGATTTGGAGCTCGCGGGACCGCCGATTTGGCTGCCGTCCAACTTCGTTTCCGGCCCGATGAGCCTTCCGGTGCGTTACCGCCCGAAACGGCGCTGAACGCGGGCGGGCAGACCGCCGATCATGGAACTTCTTCTCATTTGACGCGTTTGATTTTGGCCGGCGCTCGCCAGCGGCCCCGGGCGGCCTTGCGCCGCCGCGGACGCCGCGCGCGGCCCGCCTCTCTTACTCGCAACGCATGGGGCGCATAATCTTGGACTTTTGGGGCTTGCGCAGTTTCGGGCAAGACGCGCGGCGGCCGCCGGACCCTCCCATCAGAGCCGAACTGTTCAGCATCGAGCGGCTCGAACAGCATGCCGAGAGCCTCGCCAAGGCCCAGCGCGTCGATCCGCGGCGCCGCGCGGGCCGCCCGATCGCCCCGCGGCTCCATCGCAACACGCTGGTCCTGACCCAGGCCTATCGCGCCATTGTGCGCTCGGCGCGGGAAGGACAGGCGATTTCGCCGGCGGCGGAATGGCTGCTCGACAATTTTCACGTCGTCGACGAACAGATCCGCGAGATCAAGGACGATCTGCCGCCAGGCTTCTACCGGCTGCTTCCCAAGCTGGTCGACGGGCCGCTGCAGGGCTATCCCAGGGTTTTCGGCATCGCCTGGGCGATCGTCGCCCATTCCGACAGCGCCATCGACCTCGAACGGCTGACTCGTTTTGTCGAGGCGTATCAGCGCGTGCAGCCGCTCACCATCGGCGAGCTCTGGGCGCTCGCCATTACGTTGCGCATCACGCTCGTCGAAAATCTGCGCCGGCTCGCCGAGGCCATCGCCGAGCGCCTTGACGCCGCCCGGCGCGCCGACGCCCTCGCCCAGCGCATTCTGAGCCGCGAGCAGGCCGACAGCGAAGCGGCGATCCGCCAGTCGCTCGACCAGACGCCCTGGTCGACCGCCTTCGCCGTGCACCTCGCCGAGCGCCTGCGCGACTGCGACCCCGGGACCACGCCGGCGGTGCGCTGGCTGAACGAGCGGTTGGCGGCGGAGGGCGCGACCAGCGACGCGCTGATCCGCGACGAGGTGCAACGCCAGAGCGCGATGAACGTGACCGTGCGCAACATCATCACGAGCATGCGCCTGGTCTCCATGCTCAACTGGCCGGAATTCTTCGAGAGCGTCAGCATCGTCGATCGCGAGCTGCGCGCCGGCAGCGATTTCGCCGCAATGGATTTTCAGACCCGCGACCTCTATCGCCGCGCGATCGAGGAGCTGGCGCGCGGTTCAGGCCGGGAAGAGCGCGAGGTGGCGCGCCTCGCCATCGCCGCCGCCCGCCGCGCGCCCGAAACGCCGCCGGAAATCGACGGCGGTCCGCCGCGCGAACGCGATCCGGGCTATTACCTGATCGGCCACGGTCGGCGCCGCTTCGAGCGCGAGATCGGTTTTCGCGTGCCGATGCGCACGCGCTTCCAGCGGTCCCATTCGCGCCTCGGCGTCGTGGGCTATATGGCTCAGATCGCCGTGGTGACCGCAGTCGCGCTGGCTGCGGCGCTCCTCCTCGCCTGGGGCGCGGGCGTCGCGGGATGGCCGCTCGTGATCCTGGCGGTTGCGGGGCTTGTGCCCGCCTCGGACGTGGCCGTCGCCGTCGTCAACCGCATGGTCACCGCGCAGGTGAACGCGCGCCTCCTGCCCGCCATGGAGTTCAAGGACGGCGCACCGCCGGCCGTGAAGTCGATCGTCGTAGTTCCGACGCTGCTGACCTCGGTCGCCGACATCGGCGAGCAGGTCGAGCGACTCGAAGTCCATCATCTGTCGAACCCGGACGAGAATTTCGTCTTCGCCCTCCTGTCCGACTGGAAGGATTCTCCCACCGAGCGGACCTGGGAGGACGACGCCCTGCTCGATGCGGCGCGCAAGGCGATCGAACGGCTGAACGAACGTTACGGGCCGGCAGGCAACTGCGCGCGCTTTTTTCTGCTCCATCGCCGGCGCGTATGGAACGAAGGCGAAGGAAAGTGGATGGGCTGGGAGCGCAAGCGCGGCAAGCTCCATGAGCTGAACCGTCTGCTGCGCGGCGCCCAAGACACGACCTTCCTGCCGCTGAACAGCCAGCCACCCGCCGACATCCGCTATGTCATTACGCTCGACGCCGACACGCGCATGCCCATCGGCGCGGCGCGCAGGCTGGTGGGCAAGATGGCGCACCCCTTGAACCAGCCGCGCTTCGATCCCGCGCAGGGCCGAGTCGTCGCGGGCCACGCCATACTTCAGCCACGGATCACCCCGTCGCTTCCCATCGGCAGCGAGGGCTCGCTGTTCCAGCGCGTCTTCTCGGGGCCCAACGGGCTCGATCCCTACGCGCTCGCGGTCTCGGACGTCTATCAGGACCTGTTCGAGGAAGGCTCCTATTGCGGCAAGGGCATCTATCACATCGACGCGTTCGAGGCGGCGCTGCGCGGACGGATTCCCGAGAACCGCGTGCTCAGCCACGACCTGCTCGAGGGAATCTTCGCGCGCGCGGGACTGGTCTCGGACATCGAATTCGTCGAGGAATTTCCGTCGCGCTACGACGTCGCGGCCGCCCGCCAGCACCGCTGGACCCGGGGCGACTGGCAATTGCTTCCCTGGATTTTCGGGCGCGGCGCGAAGCCCCGCGACAACGTCGCAAGGACGCCCATTCCTCTGATGGGACGCTGGAAGCTCTTCGACAATCTGCGCCGCTCGCTTTCGGCGCCAGCGGGTCTTCTCAGCATGCTCATCGCCTGGCTGCTGCCCAGGGAGGCCGCCGCGATATGGACCGGCTTCATCCTGTTTACCATCGTGGCGCCGCCGCTGCTGCCGGCCGTGGCAAGCCTCATTCCGCCGCGCGCGGGCGTGTCGCTGCGCAGCCATATCCGCTCCATGGGCCGGGACTTCATGTTGGGCCTGGTGCAGAGCGCCTTCCTCGTGACCTTCCTCGCCCACCAAGCATGGCTGATGGTCGACGCGGTGACGCGCACGCTCTGCCGGCTGTTCATCCACCGCCGCCGGTTGCTCGAATGGGTGACCGCCGCGCAGGCGCGCGACAATTCGAGCTTCGACAGCCGTGCGCTCGCCAGTCAGATCGGGGCGAGCCTCGCCTTCGCGGTTTGCGTCGCCTTTGTCATCTGGCTCGCGGGACACAGGACCTGGCCGATCGCCGCGCCGTTCGCCGCGCTCTGGGTGTTGTCGCCGCTGGCGGCGCGCTGGGCCAGCATGCCGGCGCCGCCGGACGCGCGCCTTTCCGTTCCGGCGGAGGATGCGCGCGCGCTTCGCCTCATCGCCCGGCGCACCTTCGGCTTCTTCGAGAAATTCGTGACGGCGCGCGACAACATGCTGCCGCCTGACAATTTCCAGGAACGCCCCAAGCCGACGCTTGCGCGCCGCACCTCGCCCACCAATATCGGCCTTTACCTCTTGTCGGTGGCAACCGCGCACGATTTCGGCTGGTTGGGGACGCTTTCCGCCATCGAGCGCCTGGAGGCGACGCTGGACACGCTTGAGAAGCTCGAGCGCTTCCGCGGCCACTTTTACAATTGGTACGACACGCAGGACCTTCGCCCGCTCGAGCCGCGCTATATTTCTTCCGTGGACAGCGGGAATCTCGCCGGCCACCTCATCGCGCTCGCCAACGCCTGCACGCAGATCGCGGCGGGCCCCGCGCTCAACCCGTCGTGGCTGTGTGCGATGGAAGACGACCTGGCGCTTTTGCGCGAATGCCTGCCAAGGCGCCGCGCCGACGCCTCCGCCGGCGTTTCGGCGCTGGAGCGCTCGATCGAAGCCTTCGCGGCGCTGCTCAAAGATCCGCCGATCGGCCCCTATCACGCGGCGCGCAGGCTGGTCGATTTCGAGCTTCAGGCGGACGACATTCTCGCCGCCGCGAAATCTGAAGGCTGCGACGAGCAGGCGCTCGACCGCGCCCAGGCGCTGCGCAACTCGGCATCGAGCCATCGCCGCGATCTCGAGACGATGTTGCCCTGGACGAACGGCGCGCTCGCGGGTCTCGACGCCGAACTTGCGGCGCTTCTCGATGCCGTCCCGAGCTGCGAGGGCGTCGCCGGGCGATGCGACGCGGCGCTGCGGCGCATCGGCCAGCTTCGCGACGCGGGGGAAATCTCCGCCGAGCTCGACGCGCTGACGCACACGCTTGAACGAGCCCGCTCCGCCGGCGAGCGGTTGCGGGCTCGGCTCAACTCGCTCGCCGAGCGGGCGCGGGGCTTCGCCATGGCGATGGAGTTCGGCTTCCTGTTCGATCCGGACCGCCAGCTCCTTTCCATCGGCTATCGCGCGCAGGACGGCGCGCGCGATCCGAGCTTCTATGATCTGCTCGCCTCGGAGGCGCGTCTCGCCAGCTTTTTCGCGATCGCCAAGGGCGACGTTCCCGCTCAGCACTGGTTCCGGCTCGGCCGCGCCATGACCGCGATCGACGGCGGCTCCGGCCTGATGTCGTGGTCCGGATCGATGTTCGAATATCTGATGCCATCGCTCGTCATGCGCGCGCCTTCCGGCAGCCTGATCGAAAAGACCAATCGTCTCGTCGTGCGCCGCCAGGAGAACTATGGCCAGGAACTCGGCGTGCCCTGGGGCATCTCGGAATCGGCCTTCAACGCGCGCGATATTGAGCAGACCTATCAATATTCGAGCTTCGGCGTCCCCGACCTCGGCTACAAGCGCGGGCTCAGCCAGGATGTCGTCATCGCGCCCTATGCGAGCGCGCTCGCCGCTATGATCGATCCGGCGGCGGCGGCGCGCAATTTCGAGCGACTGGCTCTGCTGGGCGCGCGCGGCGCCTATGGCTGGTACGAGGCGCTCGACTATACGCGCACGCGCGTTCCAGAAGGCGCCAAATACGCCATCGTCCGCGCCTATATGGCGCATCATCAGGCGATGACGCTCGTCGCCATCGGCAACGCCCTCCATGAAGGCGCGATGCGGGCGCGCTTCCACGCCGAGCCCATCGTGCAGGCGGCCGAGCTGCTCCTGCAGGAGCGCATGCCGCGCGACGTGGCGCTCGCCCACTCCCCGCCCGAACAGGTCAGCCCAAGCGTGCGTGAGGCGACGATCGAGCCCGAAATCCAGCGGCGCTACGACAGCCCCCATTCGCGCGCGCCGCGCACCCATGTGCTGTCCAACGGCCGCTATTCGGTCATGCTCACTGCCGCGGGATCGGGCAATAGCCGCTGGCGGGACGTCGCGCTGACGCGCTGGCGCGAGGACGTGACGCGCGACTGCTGGGGCTCCTACATTTTCCTGCGCGACGTGAAGAGCGGCGAAATCTGGTCGGCCGGCTACCAGCCCTGCGGCGTCGAGCCGGACAGATACGAAGTCACCTTCAGCGAGGACCGGGCCGAGATCGTGCGCCACGACGGGTCCATCTGCACCTCGCTCGAGATCATGGTTTCTGCCGAGGACGACGCGGAAGTGCGGCGCGTCTCGATCGTCAACAACGGCGCGCGCGCGAGGGAGTTCGAGATCACCTCCTACGCCGAGCTCGCTCTGGCGCGGCAGAACGACGACATCGCCCATCCGGCCTTCGCCAAGCTGTTCGTCGAGACCGAGTTCGCTGCGAGCGAAGGGGCGATTCTGGCCACGCGGCGCCGGCGCTCAGCCGCCGATCCGGCGATCTGGCTCGCCCATCTGGCGACAATAGAGGGCGACGGCGCCGGGCAGATCCAGTTCGAGACCGACCGCGCGCGCTTTCTTGGGCGCGGACAGACCATCCGCGCGCCTGCGGCGATCGTCGACGGTTGGCCGCTGTCGAATTCCGCGGGCGCCGTGCTCGATCCGATCTTCAGCCTGCGCCGGCGCGTGCGGATCGCGCGCGGGCAGACGGCGCGCATCTCGTTCTGGACGATGGCCGCGCAAACCCGCGAGGAGGCGCTCGAACTCGTCGACCGCCACCGCGACTCGCACGCCTTCGAACGCGCCTCGACCCTCGCCTGGACATTGGCGCAGATGCAACTCCGCCATCTCGGCGTCGGCGCGGACGAGGCCAATCTTTTCCAGCGCCTGGCCAATCACCTCGTCTATCCGGACCCGGCGCTGCGCGCGCCTTCCGAAACCATCGCCCGGGGCTTGAGGCGGGTGTCGGCGCTCTGGCCGCATGGGATCTCGGGCGACCTGCCGATCGTGCTGCTCAGCGTGCGCGAGCAGGACGATCTGAAGCTGGCCCGGCAGCTCTTGCGCGCGCATGAATATTGGCGGCTCAAGCTGATCGGCGTCGACCTCGTCATCTTGAACGAGCGCGCCGCGTCCTATGTGCAGGATCTGCAGTCCGCGCTCGAAACGATGGTGCGGATGAACCGCTCGCTGCCGCGGCTGGCGAGCGCGGAGGCGCGCGGCCAGATCTACGTCCTGCGCGGCGATCTCATGGCGCAGGAAGATCGCGCGCTGCTCCAGGCCGCTGCGCGCGTGACGCTCAACGGCGGCGGCGGTCCGCTCGCCGAACAGATCAACCGCGCGCGCGAGCGCAAGGCGCCCTCCCCGCCGCCGCCGCGCAAGCCCCCCGCCCGCGAGCCGCCGGAGCCGGCGCTGCCGAAGCCCGCGATGGAGTTCTACAACGGCTTCGGCGGCTTCGTCGAAGACGGGCGGGAATATCTCGTCGTCCTCGAGAACGACCAGCGCACGCCGGCGCCCTGGATCAACGTCGTCGCCAATCGCGATTTCGGCTTTCATGTCTCGGCGGACGGCTCGGGACATGTATGGTCCGTCAACAGCCAGCAGAACCACATCACGCCGTGGTCCAACGACGCGGTCTCGGATCCCCCTGGCGAAGCGATCTACATCCGCGACGAGGACACCGGCGAGTTCTGGACCCCGACCGCGCTTCCCATACGCGAGCGCGTCGCGCCCTACTCCGTCCGCCACGGCCAGGGCTACAGCCGCTTCGAACACGTCTCGCACGGCGTGGCGCTGGAGCTGACCCAGTTCGTTCCTCCGGACGATCCGGTCAAGATATCGCGCCTGCGCATCGCCAACCGCTCGGGCCGCGCGCGCAGGCTGAGCGCTACGGCTTATGTCGAATGGGCGCTCGGCCTCGACCGCAGCCTGACCGCGCCCTTCATCGTCACCGAGATGGACAAGGAGACCGGCGCCCTCTTCGCCCGCAATCCTTGGAGCGAGCAGTTCGGCGAGCGCGTCGCCTTCGCCGATCTCAACGGCAAGCAGACGGCATGGACCTGCGATCGCGGCGAGTTCATAGGGCGCGACGGGGCGCTCGATTATCCGGCCGGCCTCGCCTCGGCCGCAGCGCCGAGCGGCCGTTCGGGAGCCGGGCTCGATCCCTGCGCCGTGTTGCAGACGCCGGTCCGGCTCGGGATGACCGGCGATGTGGAGGTGGTCTTTTTTCTCGGGCAGGCCGCCTCGGCCGAGGAAGCGCGCGCGCTGATCGAAAAATACCGGGCCGCCGACCTAGACGCCGTATTTCTGGCCGCGACCGGGGTGTGGGACCGGCTATGCGAAACCATCCAGATCAAGACGCCGGACCGGGCGCTCGACATACTCGTCAATCGTTGGCTGCCCTATCAGACGCTCGCCTGCCGCATGTGGGCGCGCGCGGGCTTCTATCAGGCGAGCGGCGCCTATGGCTTCCGCGATCAGCTTCAGGATTCGATGGCGCTCTGCGCGCTCAACCCCAAGATCGCGCGCGAGCATCTTTTACGGGCGGCGGCGCGCCAGTTCGAGCAGGGCGACGTGCAGCATTGGTGGCTGCCCGAAACCGGCCGCGGCATCCGCACGCGCATTTCCGACGACCGGTGCTGGCTGGTTCAGGCGGCGGTCCATTATATCCGCACCACGGGCGACACGGCCGTGCTCGATGAGCCTGTCGACTTTCTCGAAGGCCCTGCGCTCAGCGACGGCGAACACGACGCGTTCTTTCAGCCGAAGGCCTCGGGCCGACCGACGACGCTGTTCGAGCATTGCGCGCTGGCGCTCGACTCCAGCCTCGCGCTGGGAGCGCACGGCCTGCCACTGATCTGCGCCGGCGACTGGAATGACGGCATGGATCGGGTCGGCGCGGACGGCAAGGGCGAAAGCGTCTGGCTCGGCTGGTTTCTGCGCAGCGCCCTCGAGTCCTTTTCCGGCGTCGCCGAAATGCGCGGCGAGACGGATCGCGCCGCCGCCTGGCGGAGCGCCTCGGCGGCCCTCAAGGCTGCGCTCGAGCGCGAGGCCTGGGATGGCGATTGGTATCGCAGAGCCTATTTCGACGACGGTAGCCCGCTCGGCTCGGTGATCAACAACGAATGCCGCATCGATTCGATCGTGCAGTCCTGGGCGGTGATCGCCGGCGCCGACCCCGTGCGCGCCTCGCGCGCGATGGAGGCGGTCGAGAAATATCTCCTGCGCCGCGATGACAAGCTCTCGCTTCTGTTCTGGCCGCCGTTCAACAATACCGCGCGCGATCCGGGCTATATCAAGGGCTATCCGCCCGGCGTGCGCGAGAACGGGGGTCAATATTCGCACGCCTCGGCCTGGGCCGCGCTGGCCTTCGCCCTGCTCGGCGACGGCGACAAGGCCTATGAGATGCTCTCCACGATCAATCCCGTCAAGCACGCGGACGATCCCAATGGCGCGCACCGCTATCGCGTCGAGCCTTATGTCGTCTGCGCGGACATCTATTCGACGCCTCCGCATATCGGGCGCGGCGGCTGGACCTGGTACACGGGCTCGGCGGGCTGGATGCACCGCGTCGCCCTGGAGGCCATCCTCGGCTTCCATGTCCAGGCCGATCGGCTCTTCCTCGATCCCTGCGTGCCGCGGACTTGGCCGGGCTTCGAGATCGTCTACCGCCACGGCTCGACGCGCTATGAAATTTCGGTGGAGAATCCGCTCGGCGTCAATCGCGGCATTCTCGCCGCCAAATTCGACGGAAACATGCGCAGCGGCGAGGAGAAATCTCGCGTCCCGTTGCTCGACGACGGCAAGACCCATCAGCTCCAGATCATTCTGGGCTGAGTCGCATATTGTCGAGATGAAATCGCCGCGCCTCACCCTTCGACAGGCTCAGGGTGAGGATACGCTTAATTCCTCATGCTGAGCTTATCGAAGCATGGACCTGAAGAAGCATGAACCTGGCGAAGCGCATGCGCGGATCGATGACGACCGGAACAAAGCGCCAAGGCGGGGGGCGCGGAAAGGGCCACTGGATTTCGTCGGGACCGGCGACTATCACCGGTCCGGTGAGGGCCTGGCGCGCCTCGGGAGAGAATTGATGGACGGAACGGTCACGGACAACGCGGCGCGCAGGCGCTTCGAGCTCGAGGAACAGGGCGAGATCGCCTTCGCCACCTATCGTCGCGACGGCGACGTTGTCACCATCCCTCATGTCGAGGCGCCGGAGGCGTTGCGCGGAAAAGGCTCGGCGGGACGGCTCATGGAGGGCGTCGTGGCATTGGCGCGCGGCCAGGGATTCAAGATCGCGCCGCGCTGTCCCTATGCGGCGGCCTGGTTCCGCCGGCATCCCGAGGCGGCGGACGTTCTGGCCCAGGCGCGAGCGGTTTAGCGCGGTCCCGGCGCCTGTCCGGCGGCGGAAAGGCCCAGCGCCGCCAGGCTGGACTCGAGCAAGGCGCGGTGGAACTGGTCCGCCGTCGCGGCCGCATCCGTCAGGTCCACCGACAGGGACGCTCCGCTCGCAAGTGGAAGACTCGTCAGATTGGCCCTTTCGAATTTGGCGTGCGCGAGCTTTGCGCGCCGAAACGAAACGCCGCGCAGGTCTGCGTTCGAGAAATCGGCGTCGCGCAGATCGGCCCCGTCGAATTTCGCCGCATGCAGGCGCGCGCCGGTGAAATCGACGCCGATGCAGATCGCCTTTCGCGCCGATATCCCGCCGAGCGAGCGGCCCACGAACAGCTTCTGCAATGGCCGCAGATCCTCTCCGTCGAAATTGGCCGGCGCGCCGCGGTCGCCGCCCGAGGAAAGCCAGAGCTGGTGGGCGTCGAGTTGCGCCTTGAGCTCGTCGAATTTGCCCGCCGCCTGGGGCGAGATGTCGGCGATCGAACCGGCGAACGCCTCTGCGGGAGCGTCGACCTCCTTCAGATTGACGCCCGTCAGGACGGCGTCGCGGAAGGTCACGTTGGCGAGCTTGGCGTTCCGGAAATTCGCGCCTTGAAGCAGCGCGCCGGTGAAGTCGGCGCCGTCGAGCTTGGCGTTGCCGAACGAAACGCCCTTCATCGAGCAATTCGAGAAGTCGACCCGG
>DASZRM010000050.1:0-5998 GCA_035549135.1 Rhizomicrobium sp.
CGTGCGGCGCCCAGGCCTCGACATCCGCCTGCACGCCGGCCTCGGAATGATCGCCGTCGATGAACAGAAGCCCGATGGGAGCCTGCCATGCGCGCGCCGCCGCAAGGCTCGGCAGATTTACGAGCGCGACCGCCTCCGCGCAGCCCGACTCCAGCATCGCCCGGAAAAAGGCCGTGCGGTCCTGCGGCCCGAACTTGCCGCCATAGACGCCGGTGAAGCCCGCATGCGGCTCGATGCAATAGACGAGGGGACGGGTTTCCGCGGGGCGGCGCATCGCCCCAAGCGCCATGGCGATGGCCGATTTACCGCGCCACGAGCCGATCTCGACGATGGCGCCGGGGCGGGGCTCGGAGGCGAGCCGGCAAAGAAGGCCGGCCTCGCGCTCCGAAATCATTCCTTCGAAACGGGCGAGCTCCTTGAGCGAAATCGGGTGGGACTGCATGGCGACTCCGCGGACGGCGTCGCGAGATTACCCTTTTCCGGGCCGAAATCCCTCCCACAGCGCGGCGAAGGCGCCGGAGACGATCCGGTCGAAGTCGCATTCGGGCCCGAGCTTGCCGGCGAGCTTGAGAACCACCGCCCCATGCAGCGACGCCCACAAGACATGCCCGATTAGAACCGGATCGCCCTCGAGCGCTCCGGCCAGAACCAGCGCGCGCACATGATCGGTCATGGTCTGGCGCGCGCGCTCGGTGGCGCGCACGAGTTCGGGATAGTTCGCCTCGTCCGGCTGGGCCATGTCGAACATCAGCCGGTAGGAGGCCGGTTCGCTGAAGGCGAAATTCACATAGGCCTGGCCGACCGCCGCGCTGCGCTCGCGCACGTCGCCGGGGCGCTCGAAGGCGCTTTCGAGGGCGTCTGCGAAGCGATTGAAGGCATGGGCGCGCACGGCGGCCAGGATCTCGTCCTTGTCCTTGAAGTAGCGGTAGGGGGTCATCGCGCTCACCCCGAGGGCCGCGGCCACCTCGCGCATGGTGAAGGCTTCCCGGCCCTTGGCCGCGAACATCTCCGTCGCCGCGGCGATGAGCTTTTCGCGGAAATCCGCCAGATCGGTTGCAGTCAAAACACGGGGCATCAGCTACTCCAGACTTGCCGAAGAGGTTACCTTACGATATAAATTTATCTCGTAAAAAGTGGAGCGACGCAATGAACGCCCCGGTCCGTCTCGATCCCTACCTGTCCGGCAATTTCGCGCCAATCGCCAGCGAGGACGATTACGCCGATCTGCCGGTCAGCGGAGAAATCCCCAGCGCGCTCGCCGGCGCCTATTACCGAAACGGACCCAATCCGCAGTTTCCGCCGCGCGATCCGAGCCATCACTGGTTCGCAGGCGACGGCATGGTCCACGCCTTCTTCATCGAGAACGGCAAGGTCGCCTATCGCAACCGCTATGTCCGGACGGAGAAATACCGACTGGAGAGAGCGGCGGGGCGATCCCTGTTCGGGACGTTCGGAAATCCGCTCACGTCCGATCCAGAGGTCGCCGGCAAGGACGGCGGCCTCGCCAACACCAATGTCGTCTGGCATGGCGGGCGGCTGCTTGCGCTCGAAGAGGCGCACAATCCCTTCGAGCTCGATCCCGTCACGTTGGAGCCGCGCGGCTATCGCGACTATGGCGGAGCTGCGCTGCGCTTCACCGCTCATCCCAAGATCGATCCCGAGACCGGAGAGATGCTGTTCTTCGCCTATTCGGCAGGTCCGGGCTTTTTCACCGACAACGTCGCCTTCGGCGTCGCCGACCGCAGCGGAACGGTCACGCGCCTCGATCTGTTCCAGGCGCCCTATTCGAGCATGATCCACGATTTCTTCGCGACCAGAAACTATGTCGCCTTCCCGGTCCTTCCGCTCGCGGGGAGCCTTTCGCGCGTCATGGCCGGCGGCCCGGCCTATGCCTGGGAGCCGGAGAAGGGGGCGCATATCGGGGTTCTGCGCCGCGACGCCGGCGTCGAGAACATCCGCTGGTTCGAAACCGATCCCTGCTACGTCTTCCATCCGATGAACATGTGGGAGGAGGGCGAGCGCATTTTCGCCGACGTCATGCAATATCCGAGGCCGCCCCTCTTCCCCGGCGCCGACGGCGTCATGGCGCCGCCGCAAAGCGCGCGCCTCATGCGCTGGACGTTCGATCTGTCCGAGGGAACGAACGCGGTTCGCCAGGAACCACTTGACGACCTTGCGGGAGAGTTTCCGCGCTTCGATGAGCGCAGAGCCGGCCTTACCTACCGGCATGGTTACTTTGCCGCGAGCCGCGCGCCCAACGACAAGATCGCCTTCGATTCGATCGCCCATCTCGATATGAAGACGGGCGCGCGCGCCGTTTATTCCTTCCCGCAGGGCGACCGCCCGGGCGAGCCGCTCTTCGTTCCCGCCTCGCCTCGCGCCGCCGAAGGGGAGGGTTTCCTCTTGTCGCTCGTCTATCGCGCCGCCGCCAATGCGAGCGAGCTTGCCGTTTTCGACGCGCAGGACGTCGCCAAAGGGCCGATCGGCGCGGCGAGGCTGCCGCGCCGCGTTCCCTTCGGCTTCCACGGCAATTGGCGGCCCGCCTGAGACTTGCAGCGCGGCGCCTGCGTCCCCACATCCCATTCGCAACGGCGAAGGGGGTGCAATGAGCCATCTGTTCAGGGCTTTCAGGCCGCTGCTCGAGGATTTTCTGTCGCTGATCGTCTTCGCCGTCCTCTATGCGGCGATTGACAATCTCATCGTCGCGGTCGCGGCGGGAATGGCGATCAGCCTGGGGCAGATCGCCTGGGAGCGGTATCGCGGCCGCAAGATCGAGATCATGCAATGGGCGAGTCTTGCGCTCGTCTTCGTGCTGGGCGGCGTTTCCATCGCCACCGCCAACCCCGTCTTCGCGATGATGAAACCCAGCATCGCCCAGGCCGCCATCGGCTGCGTCATGCTGAGTCCCGACTGGATGGCGCGCTACCTGCCCGCGATCGTCACCGAGAACGTCTCGCGCCGCGCGCTCATCGCCTGGGGCTATGTCTGGGCTCTGCTGCTACTGGGCCTGTCCGCGGCCAATCTGTTCGTGGCGCTGCGCTACGACGCCCGGGTCTGGGCGGCGTACACGTTCTTCGTTCCCCTGCCGGCGAAGCTGATCCTGTTCTTCGCGCAATATCTCTGGATCCGGTCGGCCGTCATCAGAAGCATTCGCGGCCGGGCTGCGGAGCTGGCGGCGTGACATTCGCCGGCGCTTTGAGATGATGTCGCGATGAGCCCCATCCTTCTTGGTATCCTCAACATCACCGAGGATTCGTTCTCCGACGGAGCGAAATTTCTCGATCCGGCGGCGGCGCTCGCCCAGGCGCGCAAGCTCGCCGCCGACGCCGACATTCTCGATATCGGCGCCGCCTCGTCCAAGCCGGACGCCATCGCCGTTCCGCCCGAGGTCGAGATCGCCCGCCTTGCGCCCGTTGTGGCGGCGATGCGCGAGGCCGGCGCGCCCGTCTCCATCGACAGTTTCGCGCCCGAGGTCCAGAGCTGGGCGCTCGGCCAGGGCGCCGACTATCTGAACGACGTGCGCGGCTTTCCCGCGCCGCAACTCTATCCCGCGCTCGCCGGTTCGACGGCGAGGCTCATCGTCATGTTCTCGGTCGAGGGCAAGGGCCCGGCGACGCGCCTGTTCGTCCCGGCCGCAGACTTGTTCGCCCGCATCGAGCGCTTCTTCGAGTCCAGGATCGAAACGCTTGTGGCGGCCGGCGTGGCGCGCGAGCGGCTCATCCTCGATCCCGGCATGGGACTGTTTCTTGGAAGCGATCCGGACGCCTCCTTTACCGTTCTGCGCCGGATCGCCGATCTCAAGGCGGCCTTCGGACTGCCGGTCCTGATATCGGTTTCGCGCAAAAGTTTTCTCCGCCGGCTCGTGGGCCGCGCCGTTCCTGACATCGGCCCGGCCACGCTCGCGGCTGAGTTGTATGCGGCCGGTCAGGGCGCCGATTACATCCGCACCCATGACCCCGCCGCGCTTAAGGACGCGCTCAAGGTCCAGGGCGCCCTCGCCGGCAAAAAGCCGTAACGCAGCGTGATTCGGGCTGGCGCGTTTTTTGCCTAAGGGTTTGTTATGATTGGGGGGTAAGATTTAACCCTCAGCGTGCGAGCGAGGATCGTGATGGCGCAAACCCGCAAATTGTTCGGCACGGATGGCGTGCGCGGGCGCGCCAACAAGTTCCCGATGACGCCGGAAGTCGCCATGAAGGTCGGCATGGCGGCGGGACGCATCTTCACCCGCGGAGATCATCGCCACCGCGTGGTGATCGGCAAGGACACCCGTCTTTCGGGCTACATGATCGAATCGGCGCTGGTCGCCGGTTTCACCTCGGTCGGCATGGACGTGTTCCAGTTCGGCCCGTTGCCGACCCCGGCCGTCGCCATGCTGACGCGCTCGCTGCGCGCCGATCTTGGCGTGATGATCTCGGCCTCGCACAATCTCTATCACGACAACGGCATCAAGCTGTTCGGGCCGGACGGCGAGAAATTGTCCGATCAGTGCGAGCACGAGATCGAATCGCTGATGTCGAACGGGCTCGAAGAAGGGCTTGCGGCGGCCACCAGGATCGGCCGCGCCAAGCGCATCGACGACAGCCAGGCCCGCTACATCGAATTCGCCAAGCGCACCTTTCCCAAGACCCACAGGCTCGACGGCCTGCGCATCGTCATCGATTGCGCCAACGGCGCCGCCTACAAGGTCGCGCCCGCCGCATTGTGGGAGCTGGGCGCCGACGTGGTGACGCTCGGCGTCGAGCCCAACGGCTCCAACATCAATCTCGATTGCGGCTCGACGGCGCCGGAGGCCATGGTGCGCAAAGTGCGCGAAGTGCGCGCCGATTTCGGAATCGCCCTCGACGGCGACGCCGACCGCGTTGTCATGGCCGACGAGCAGGGCCACATCATCGACGGCGACCAGATCCTTGCGCTGATCGGCCGTTCCTGGTCGAAGAACGGGATTCTCAAGGGCGGCGGCGTCGTCGGTACGGTGATGTCGAACGCCGGCCTTGACCGCTATCTGCGCGGCCTCGGCCTCAAGCTCGCGCGCGCCCAGGTCGGCGACCGCTATGTCATCGAGGAGATGAAGAAGGGCGGCTTCAACGTGGGCGGCGAACAGTCCGGCCATATCGTTCTCTCCGACTTCGCCACCACCGGCGACGGCCTGGTCTCCGCGCTTCAGGTGCTGGCGGTGCTGGCGATGGAGGGCCGCAAGGCGAGCGAGGCCGCCCATCTCTTCGAGCCTTTGCCGCAGGTGCTGGAAAATGTGCGGTTCCGCAAAGGCGCGCCGCTCGACGATGCGCGCGTCAAGAAGTGCATCGAGGCGGGCAATGCGCGCCTCAACGGTTCCGGCCGCATTCTGGTGCGCAAGTCCGGCACCGAGCCGGTCATCCGCGTGATGGCCGAAGGCGACGACGAAAAGCTGGTGCGCCAGGTCGTGCGCGAGATCGCCGCCACCATCGAGGAAGTGGCGGCTTAGCGGCCGGGTTTGCAATGGTTTTTGTCCGTCATCCTGAGGCGCCCCGCGCGCCCTTCGAGACGCTCGCTTCGCTCGCTCCTCAGGGTGACGCGCGGGGCCTCGAAGGATGACCGTTCGGCGCCTCCTCATCGTCGCGGGTTCGGATTCGAGCGCCGGCGCCGGCATACAGGCCGATCTCAAGACCGCGGGGGCCTTCGGCTGCTACGCGCAGACGGCGATCACGGCGGTCACCGCGCAGAACACGCGCGGCGTGACCGCCATCCACCTCGTTCCGGCGGAAATCGTTGCGGCCGAGATCGCGGCCTGCCTCTCCGACATCGGCGCCGACGCCATCAAGATCGGCATGCTCGGTTCGGCGAAGATCGTGAAGGCGGTCGCGCAAGCGCTCCGCAAACGCGCGAAAAAGATTCCCGTCGTGCTCGACCCGGTGATGATCTCGACCAGCGGACACCGGCTGCTCGCGGAGAACGCCGTCGCGGCGATGACGAAAGAATTGTTTCCGCTCGCCACGCTGGTCACGCCGAACATTCCCGAAGC
>DASZRM010000051.1:0-20440 GCA_035549135.1 Rhizomicrobium sp.
CAGGAGCGCGACACCCATCGCCGCTCGGTCTGGGGCCTGATCAAGGTCCTGCTCGAGGACATCGCCAGCTTCGACAGCCGGATCATGCGCACCGGTTATGCTCTGGTGCTGCGCCCCGGCGAGCTCGCCAGCGCCTTCCGCGAGGGCCGGACCCAGCGCTACCTTCCGGCGCTGAGGCTTTATCTTTTCGTCTCGCTGATTTTCTTCCTGACGCTGAGCGCCACCAACATCGCGCTGATGCAGCTTCTGGTGCAGGCCATGCCGGCCAAGGTGACCTGGATCAAGGGCGAGCCCTACATCGCCAATCCCGCCTATGAGAAGGACGATCCCGACACGCATTTCATGCCGAAAATGGTGCATATCTCGAAGAAGAAGGCGACGCAGCCCGGCGGGCCGCTGACCTTCTCCTCCAAGGTCTATTTCTTCGCCCCCATCGGCGAATACCACTCGACGCTGTCGCCGGCGGCGCGCGCGCGGCTCGCCAAGGCCAGTTTCGACGACGAGATCGACGCCGATCCGAACGCGACGCCGGAGCAGAAGGCCAAGGCCAAGAAGGAGCTCAACGGCTGGCTCTCGGCGCACATCTTCGGCGGGCTGCAGCGGCTGGCCGCCGATCCCGCCGCGCTCAACGGGCCGATGACCGCCTGGATTCCGCGCGTGCTGTTCCTGCTGATGCCGCTCTACGCGCTGATCCTCGCCATGTTCTACTGGCGCCAGCGAAAGAAATTCTACTTCGTCGATCACCTGGTGTTTTCGCTCTCCATTCACACCTTCGGCTTCGTGCTGCTGCTGGCGGCGGCCGGAGCTGCGCAGATTTTGTCGGGCGAGGCGGTCGCCTGGGGAACGGCGCTGATCGCCGGCGTCTACGCCCTGATCGCCACCCGCACTTTCTATCGCCAGAACTGGTTCTGGACCGCGGTGAAGGTGGCCAGCGTCTCGTTCGTCTATTTCTGCTTCTGCGTCGCCCCGGCGCTCGGCGCGGTGATCGCGCTCAGCTTTCTCAACGTCAACGTCTAGGGCCGGCTCCATGGATTCATTCGATGCGATCGTGATCGGCGGCGGGCCGGGCGGCTATGTCTGCGCCATCCGCTGCGCGCAGCTCGGGCTCAAGACCGCGGTGGTGGAGCGCGACAGGCTGGGCGGCATCTGTCTCAACTGGGGCTGCATTCCAACCAAGGCGCTGCTGCGCTCGAGCGAGATTTTCCATCTCATGCATCGCCTGGGCGAATTCGGATTCAGCGCCGACAATCTCAAATTCGACATCGCAAAGATTGTGGAGCGCTCGCGCAAGGTGGCCGGGCAGCTTTCCAACGGCGTCGCCTTCCTGATGAAGAAGCACAAGATCGCCGTGATCGCCGGCGAGGCGAAGCTTCTGGGCGGCGGCACGCTCTCGGTCGCAAAGGACGGCAAGACCACGGAATACGCGGCGAAGAACATCGTGCTGGCTGCCGGCGCACGGGCGCGGACCCTTCCGGGCCTCGAGCCGGACGGAAAACTCGTCTGGACCTATCGCGAGGCGATGGTCCCGCCGTCCTTTCCGAAATCGCTGCTGGTGATCGGTTCGGGCGCCATCGGCATCGAGTTCGCGAGCTTCTACCGCACGCTCGGCGCCGAGGTGACGGTCGTCGAGGTGCTGGACCGCGTCCTTCCGGTCGAGGACGCCGAGATCTCCGCCTTCGCGCAGAAGGCTTTCGTCAAGCAGGGCATGACGATCAAAACTTCGACCGCGGTGGAAAAACTCGAACGTGGCGCGGACGGCGTCGTCGCCACGCTGAAGTCGAAGGACGGCAAAACCGAAACGCTTTCCGCCGACCGCGTCATCCTCGCGGTAGGGATCGTCGGCAATGTCGAGAATATCGGCCTCGAAGCGCTTGGCGTGAAGATCGAGAAGACCCACGTCGTCGTCGACAAATGGGGCTTTACGGGCGTCGACGGCGTCTGGGCGATCGGCGATCTGGTGGGGCCGCCCTGGCTCGCCCACAAGGCGATGCATGAGGGCGTGATCGTCGCGGAGAAGATTGCCGGCGTGAAAGGCGTTCATCCCCTGGATGCGTCCAAAGTCCCGGGCTGCACCTATTGTTGGCCGCAGGTGGCGAGCGTGGGCCTCACCGAGGCGGCGGCGAAAGCCTCGGGCCGCAAGATCAAGGTCGGCCGGTTTCCCTTCATCGGCAACGGCAAGGCGATCGCGCTCGGCGAGGCGGAGGGTCTCGTCAAGACCGTGTTCGACGCGGAGACCGGAGAGCTTCTGGGCGCGCATATGGTGGGCGCCGAAGTCACCGAGCTCATCCAGGGCTACGCGATCGCAAGGGCAGGCGAGCTCACGGACGCCGACCTCGCCCACACGATCTTCCCGCATCCCACCTTGAGCGAGATGATGCACGAGGCGGTGCTGGACGCGGACAAGAACGCGTTGCACATTTAGGTTGAAATTCGCGCAAGGATGCGACCATGCGCGCCGCCGTTAAGGTCCTGACGCTTGTCTTCGCCATTCCGCTGCTGGCGCTGGGCTGGATGTACGCCAGCGGCCGCAAATGCGTGATCGTGCGCAATGACGGCTCGCTGCCGGTGAGCGTGCAGATCGTCGATTCCGACGGCGTCTATGTCGAGCGCACGCAGCCGCGCCGGATCGCGGCGCAGGATTTCGCCTGGATCATCTTCCGCCCGCAGGTGGGAGGCGCGCTCACCGCCGTCTGCGTCAGCGCCGCCGGCTTGGCTTCCGCCAGCCTCGCCGCCGTCAGCGACCAGCCGATGTTCTCGAGCGTTTCGTTCAGGGGCTGCTATGGGCGCGCTCCCGTCCGCCGCACCGCGCCCGAATCGCTTTAATTCAGCAGGCGCTTGATGTCGTCGGTGAGCCCGGCGATGTCGTCGGTCGAGGTCGCGACCAGCCTGGCCGCGCCCGAACGGTCGAAGATGAAGACGGCATTGGAGTGCGTCACCGTATAGGGTTGGCCGTCCGACGCCTTCGTCACCCGATAGAGCACGCGGTAGCGGCGCGTCAGCGCCATCAGCCCGTTCGGCGGTCCGGTGAGGCCGTCGAACTCGCGCCCGAAGCTTTGCACATATTTGGCCAGAACTTCGGGCGTGTCGCGATCGGGATCGACGCTCACGAACAGCACCGCCACCTCATAGGCGCGGGTGTCGAGGCGCTTTAGAACCTCGGCGAGATTGGCGAGCGTGGCGGGACAGACGTCGGGGCAATGGGTGTAGCCGAAATAGAGGATCACCACGCGCCCGCGATAATTATCCGCCGTCGCAATCTGGCGGTCGTTGGCGCGCTCCATGCGGAACTGGAGCTTGGGCATGGCGCCGGTGATGTCGGTCGCATGCCATGGCTTTCCGCCGCCGCAGCCGGCCAGCGCCAGGGCGCCGAACGCCAGCGCGATCGCGACTTTGAGCCTCGCCCTCATGGTCCGCCAATAGCACAGCTTCGTCCCGCGGCGGAACCGGGCGGCGCGTGTGTGACCAATCGCCACTGGAGCCGGATACGGCTCCGCTCCATTGTCCCGGCCCGATGGCCGTAGCCGATCCGTCCGCAAAGCTCCGCGCGCGGCGCGCCTGGCTCGCCTATGCCGGATTGCTGGCGGCTGGGGCGACGCTCTACGTCCTCTGCCGCTTTTTCCCGGCGGACCTGCCTTTCGTCCTGCCGTGGGAGTTCTCCTGGCCCGTCTTCCTTGCGACGGCGCTCGCGATCGCCTGGTTCTTGCGCGGGCGGGCGGCGCTGGCGCCCGGCGAGCGTCCGGCGCTGTGGCGCAGCGCCTGTTTTCTCGCCGGCGCGCTCGCCGACTACGCCGTGCTGCAGACCCATGTCGACTACTACGCCCAGCACATGTTCTTCATTCACCGCTGGGCGCATTTCGTGCTGCATCACGCCGCCCCGTTCCTGATCGCGCTCGGCGGCGCAGGCGCGTCGATCCGCGCCGGCATGCCCGGCTTTCTGAGACCGGTCCTGGACTGGCGGCCGCTGAGGCGCGCGGTCGATGTCATGCAGCATCCGGCCGTGGCCCCGGCGCTGTTCGTGGGACTTCTCTATTTCTGGCTGATCCCGGCGCTGCACACCCGCGTGATGCTCGACGACACGCTCTACGACGTCATGAACTGGACGATGGCGGTCAACGGGATCTTCTTCTGGTCTTTGGTGCTAGACGCAAGGCCGAAGCCGCCGGCCAGGCTTTCGAGCCTGATGCGGGCGCTGATGATCCTGCTCATCGAGCTTCCGCAGATGCTGCTCGGGGCGATCCTGTCGCTGTCGCGGACCGACTATTACCCCGTCTACGAAATCTGCGGCCGGATTTTCCCGATGACCGCGCTCAACGATCAGCATTATGGCGGGCTGATCATCTGGCTTCCGGGAACGGCGACCAGCTTTGCGGCGATGATCGCGGTGCTCGTCGTCATGCGAATCAACGAGGAGCGGGCCGAGCGCCTCGCGAGCTGGGCCAGAGATTCTTGACGCATATCTCCCGCAATCCAATCGCCGCGCCTCACCCTTCGACAGGCTCAGGGTGAGGAGTTTACAAAATTCCTCATGCGGAGCCTGTCGAAGCATGCGCCTGTCGAAGCGTGAGGCCCGCAAAACTGGAGCACGGCTCGATCGCGCCTGGAAGGAAAAGCTCTAGGCCGCTATTCCGTAATTGGCGGCCCACGAGACGGCGTGACTGCCGAAGCGCCTGGCGCAGGCCCTGATCTCGTCGGCGAAATAGTCGACCAGCGCGCGCTTGTGCGCCTCGCCCATTTCGAGCTTGGCCGCCTTGGATTTGCGATTGTGGCCGGCGGCGAGGTCGCCGCTCGATTTCATCGGATCGGCGCCGATGAAGGACAGGATGTCGCGGCGCGTCTCGTCCGGCTTGGCGGCGATGTCGTCCATGAAGAAATGCCGGAAATGCACCTTCGGCGCGGCGCGGTCCCAGCGCTCGGCGATGCGCGCGGGAAAGCCGTGGCGATGCAACGAGTCCCAGCTCTCCAGATGGCTGCGGAACGCCGTCGGGTCGTTCAGCAGGGAGACATCGAAATTCTCGTTGCGGTTGGCCATGGAGATCTGCGACCAGGCGCGCGCCACCGGATCGCGGATGAGAAGCACGATGCGCACCTCCGGCATGGCGGCGGCGATTTCGGCGATGCGCTCTTCCGACAGCCCGCTATAGCCGGGCGTCACGTCGCCTGAGAAGCGCCCGTTCTTGAACCGGAACAGCGCGCAGTAGCGCTCGAAATCGACCGGCTTGCCGCGCAGGTCCGCCGCTTCCTCGAGAAAGGCGAGATCGCGATCGTCCCAGCGGCGGCGGTGCTCAAAGCGTTTCTCAAGCCGCTCCGGACGCCTTCGCGCCTGATTGAGAAGCTTGACGACATTCATAAGCTTCGGCGGGTCGCGGTCGAGATAGTGGATTTCCTTGGCCGGCGGCATCCAGAAATCGGGATGGTACTGGAGCTGGTCGAACAGCCAGCCGGTGCCCGCCTTTTGCATGCCGATGCAGATGAAATCAGGACCGTTCGCGACGGACATGTTTGGGCTCTTCTCCCTGATCGGCCGGCCCCCGCCGGGCCGTTCAGAACTCTGCGGCGCATCCGCCCGCGCGCGACCGTCCAGGGCGTCCCAAGGGCTACCCGGCGTCCGCGTCGCAACCGGTGAAGTCTGCCATGATAGGGGCGGGCGCTGCGCCTGTCGAGCCTTGTAGCGGCCGTTCGCGCGTCTTGGCCCGCTCCAGAATGTTGCGGGCGAGCGCATGATACCCGGCGGGGATGAAGTGCACCTTGTCCACCAGATGGTCGGCCGGGACGATGGCGTCGACGTCGACATAGTGGAACCGGTCCGCGCGACGCTCGCAATAGGCTCGACAGGCCAGATTGAAGTCCTGCCGGCGCCGGATCTGGCTCTTGTTCAATTCGCCCTTGGTGTAGCAACCGAGAACGAAGATCGCGCTCTGCGGCGCGCGCTCGGCGAGCGCGTCGCAGGCTTCCAGGATCAGCCCGATCCGCCCCTCCTCGTCGAGCGGCTTTTTCCTGAACGTGCGTTCGAACAGCTCGGGATCGCGTTTCTGCAAGCGCTTGACCTGTTTGTCCGACAGGCGCATCAGCACCGAATCGTCGATGAGGAAATACTCGCCGTTCATCGCCGCCCAGAACGAAATCAGGACCAGTTCCGATTCCGAAAGTCCGCGGTCGAGCGCAAGCGCGTCCTCGTAACCCCAACATGGAAAAGCCTTGATGCTCTCGCAGCGTGCGACGGCGTTGCGATCGCTGACGATGAAGCCGGGATCGTCCAGGCGCACCGGCACCTTGTCCTGCACGCGATTTACGAACTCGATCCGGTCGTTGCTGCAAAAGCTCGCCAGCTGAAGCAGGTCGCAGCCGCCGACCAGGACTAGCTTGCCGGTCGGCGTCGAGTCCGCCGCGCCGCCGGAGCCATCTTCGACCGCGATCCAATCGATCTCCTTGTGCGTCTCGAGACCGTAGGAAACCGGCGCAGCAATATCGATTTCGGGCCGTCCCAGCATTTCGTAGACATACTGCTCGATGCCCATGTTCATGGTGCGGCAGGAGAAAACGAAATGAACGAGCCGCCGGGACCTGGCGCGCGACTTCAGAAGGAAGAATCCGATGAGCCCGTAGTCGCCGTAATCGTCCCGGGCTCTCACGCAGCCCGCCGTGTATGTGAACGTGTTTAGCAGCTCCCTGAATTCGGCGACCGTCTCTTCGCTCTCCAGCCTCTTTTTGGTGTAGTTGAGCTGGTTGGTGCGATTGATCAGCTCGACGACGCGGTCGAAATTGGCCTCCACGTCGTGGTCGATCGAAATGCGAATGTTGCAGGCGCGCAGGAAATCCTCGTTCGAGACCACGCTGGCGGCGCGGTCTTCGGCCTTGCGCTGAAGCAATCTGTATTGCTTGAGGCGCGTAAGCTCCGGATCTGGCTTGCCCTTGAGATGGGGATGGTCGAGCAGCCGAGGCAGGGCTTCGTTCGGATGGCACGCCATGATGCCGGGATTGTAGTATTTGACCTCTTCGCAATTGGACGGATTGTCGTCGATGAAGAGAACGTTCTCGGCTCTCAGCGCCGCCGTCTCGATCATCTCGGCCACCGCCTTGCCCTTCGGATTGAAGCTGATCGCCGGAAAGACGAAATAGTCCCAGACTCCGAGCTCTTCGAGCTTGGCCTTGGCGCGTTCGAAATCGTTCTTCGAGCAGATCGAATTGATGATTCCTCGCCGCGAAAGCTCGATGACGATCTCGGCATTGCGCGGCTCCGGCGTCATGCCTTCTTCCGCCAGCGCGCCGCGCCAGAAGGTTTCGTCGAGGTCCCAGATGACGAGCTTTACCTTGTTTGCGAACATGACGTTAAGCTTTCGGCGCTCCGAACGCAGGCGGCGGCTGGAAAACGTAGCGCAATCCTAACAGCAATGCCGCTTGCCTCGCCAGCAACGCCCGCGGTCCGGCGCGGCGCCGTCGGGCGCAAGCGCGCTCACACGCCATAATGCGACTTCCACTGGAGGGCGTGGCCGCCGAACATTTCCGCGCAGGCGATCAGCTCGTCCCGGAAATATTCGATCAGCACCGCCTTGATGTCTTCGGTAAGCTCGAGCTTGCGGGCGCGAGCCTTGCGATTGTGAGCGGGATCGATCTCGCCGCTCGGCTTGTCGGGATCAGCGCCCAGGAACAGAAGAATTTCGCGGCGCGCGTCGTCGGGCCGCGCCACGATGTCGTCGAAGAAGAACCTGCCGATCGGAATATTCGGCGCGAACTTCGTCCAGCGCCTGACGATTTCGGTTGGAAAGGAAAGTTTGCGCAGTTTCTTGGACTCTTCGACATAGTTGCGGAAGCGCGAGGGATTTTCGAGCATCGATTCATCGAAGCGGTCGAACCGGTTCTGCATGGAGATCGCCGACCAGGCGCGCGCCACCGGATCGCGGATGAGCAGGACGGCGCGCGTTTCGGGCAATTCGCGGCCGATCCGCTCGATGAGGTCGTCCTCCAGCGCCCCGTATTGCGGCGTCACATCGCCGGACTTAAGCGCGCCCTTGAAGCGGAAAAGCGCCGCATAACGTTGAAGGTCGAGCGGTTCGCCCTGATGACTGGCCATTTCCGTGAGGAATGCGACGTCGCGCTCGTCCCAGGCGCGGCGCGCGGCCTGGGTGATGCCGCGCGGCCTTGCGACCTTTCCGTCCATCGCGCGCAGCGCATTGCGGGCATTCCGGCCGCGGCCCGAATCGCGGTTAAGATAATGCAGCTCCTTGATCGGCGGCATCCAGAAATCGGCGTGAAACTGCAGCTGGTCGAACAACCAGCCCGTTCCGGTCTTCATCATCCCGACACAAAGGAAATCGGGACCGGCTGCGGCCATGTTGGAGAGGCTCCCTTGCTGCGGCGCTGCGGCGCGATGGACGGGCTTGCCCGCGCGGCGCGCGGCGCCGCCGACCATAGAAGACGCCGAATTCAAGGTCGAGTCGCTCGCTCCGACCCGGGATGCGGCCGGCAAGCAACTTTGCGCTCGGGCTTGTGGAAATTGCGGAAACGATGACCTAGATTGCGCCGCCTCAAAAACAGTTGCGAGCACAGTATGAATTCTCCAGATTCGCCGACCACGCGCCCGGCCGGCGGGGCTATTTCCGCAGCGTCCGACGTCACAGCGCAGACCGAAGGCGGCGACGCCGCCGCCGCCAGAAAGGCGGCCATGGGCTTCATCGCCACCGCCGACCGCTTCCGCGACATGCGCAACTGGGAAGGGGCGCGCGCCAATTACGAGCAGGCCCTGTCGCTCGATCCCACGCTCCAGCACATCTGGATCCAGCTCGGCCACGCGCGCAAGGAAGGCGGCGACCACGTCGGGGCCGAGGCGGCCTATCGCGAGGCCTTGCGTCTCGATCCGAGAGACGCCGAAACCCATCTCCAGCTCGGCCATCTCTTCAAGATCCGGGACATGCAGACGGCCGCGCTCGAATTCTACGCCCGCGCGGTCGAGCTCGATCCCTCGCTCGGCGACGCGCGCGCCGAAATGGCGAGGCTGCAGGACAAGTTGAGCCTCGAAAAGCGCACGCCGCCGCGCTCCTACACGCCCATGGCGAGCCGCTATCCGCGCGCCGGCAAACCGGCCGACGGCAGAACGCTGCACATCGCCTTCGACGTCAGCGACCTGATGCACTATTTCCGCAACGCGCGGCTTCCGACCGGAATCCAGCGGGTGCAGATGGAGGTCATCCGCACCGCGATCGAATCGGCGCAGCCGGGGGCCTCCTTCTCGATCATCTGCTTCACCCGCGAGACCGATTTCTGGATCGAGATTCCGCCGACGCTGTTCAAGACGCTGTGCAAGGAAGCCGTGACCGGCGGTGACCATCAGGCGCTCGAATGGCGCAACCTGCTCATGGATCTTGACGCGGTGCTCGCCAGCAAGCGCTACTTCGCCTTCCCGCAGGGCAGCGTGCTGCTCAATCTCGGCACCTCGTGGTGGCTGCAGAACTACTTCCTCAACGTGCGCCTGGCCAAGAGCCTTTACGGCATCAGATACGTGCCGTTCGTGCACGACTTCATTCCGGTCATGGCGCCGGAGCATTGCGTCGCCGAACTGCGGCAGGACTTCATCACCTGGGCGATCGGCGCCTTCGATCACGCCGACCATTTCCTCGTCAATTCGCGCGCCACGCTGGCCGATCTGCAGACGGTGGGAAAGAAGCTCGGCTACGGGCCGCGCAGCGCCACCGTCATCACCCTCGACGCCGATTTCCGCAACACGCTCACCCCGGAGCAGGTGGAGAGCGAGATCGGAGATCCTTACGATTTCCTCCGCTCGATCGGCCTCGAAAGGGGCAAATACGTCCTCTTCGTTTCGACCATCGAATCGCGCAAGAACCACATCGCCGCCTTTTCGGTCTGGCTGAAGCTCATCAAGAAGCGCGGAATTCGCGCCGTGCCCAAACTCGTCTGCGTCGGCAATCCCGGCTGGCTGAACGACGCCGCCTATTCCAAGCTCAATGCGAGCGAGCTTCTGCAGCGGCACGTGGTCATGCTCTCCAAGATTTCCGACGCGGCGTTGTCGGTGCTCTATGAGAACTGCGTCTGCACCCTCTATCCCAGTTCCTACGAGGGCTGGGGCCTGCCGGTCACCGAGGCGCTCTGCCATGGAAAGGTGCCGGTGGTGTCGAACATTTCCTCGCTGCCCGAAGCCGGCGGCGTCTTCGCGGAGTATTTCGACGCCGAATCCGAAAAAGACATGCTCGATGCCGTGGAGCGCGTCGTCTATGACGAGCGGTTCCGCGCCCGGCGCGAGCTCAAGATCATCGCCGAATTCCGGCCGCGCCCCTGGTCGGCGATCAGCGCGCAGATCGTCGGCGGCCTGCGCGACTGGACCAAGGCGCAGGCGGCCGAGCCGGCGCCCAAGCCTGCGCTGTCCGCGTACGGCGTGTGGCCGATCGAGGCGCCGATGGGCGTGCTGCACAAGCTGACCGCCAACAAGAGCTCGACCTTGTGGGCGGGGCTGAAGAGCGGCGAGGTCTATCGCAACGGTC
Organism: Rhizomicrobium sp.; assembly: GCA_035549135.1. Taxonomy (GTDB): domain Bacteria; phylum Pseudomonadota; class Alphaproteobacteria; order Micropepsales; family Micropepsaceae; genus Rhizomicrobium. The sequence continues at coordinate 10,491 of DASZRM010000051.1, forward strand.
CGGGCTGGTGGTGGCCCGAGCATTGGGGCTCCTGGATCAAGGATCTTGGCCCCGGCCAGATCGCCTTCGTTCTCAAGGACGTGGCCAACGCCCGCATCCAGGTCTATCTGGCGCTTGCGGGCGTGCAGGGAAAATCGAGCGTCTGCACGATCAGCTGCGAGGGCGCGCGCACGCTCACCGTGCCGCTCGGTCCGGACGAGCAGAAGGTGGTCTCCTTCACGCTCGCCGCGGTTCCGGGGCCGGACCGGTTGCCGGTGATCAATATCGCGAGCGATACGGCCGCGGATTTCCGCAGCTCGACTCAGGGCGTGGATTTCCGCTCCTGCGGCGTCGGCGTGCGCTGGTTCTATGTCTGCCGGGAGGATGACGCCCTGGCGCGGCTCAAGATGATCGAAGCGATCGCAATGGACGATTTCTCGAACCTCGAAACGCCGCCGCCCGAAGGCGACTTTTTCCTTCATACCTGAGGCGCGCGCCGGCTGATTGCCACTCCAAAGGGTCGCTGTTAGATAGAAAGAAAGCGGCGCAGGTCATGGGCGGCCGCCGCCGGCGGCGCAATTTCAGGGCGGCCCGATGCGCCGGCGCCGGACCGGGCCTCAGCGGGCGACAGACGACGGACGCGAAGTGAACCTTTACCTGCATATCGGCACGGAAAAGACCGGGACGAGTTCGATCCAGAACTTCTTTCACGCCAACCGCGAGCGGCTGAAGCGCGACGGCGTGCTCTATCCGTTGACGCCGGGGAAGCGAAACCACACCGCGCTCGCGGCGGCGGCGCAGCAATTGGACAAGCGCGGGCCGCTGAGAAAGTCGCTCGACGTCAGGACCGATCAGGACGTGCTCAAGCTGCGGGCCACGTTGAAGGAGGGCCTGCGCGAGGAGCTGTCGGCGGGCGGCTATCGCGCCGTCGTGATGTCGGGCGAGCATTGCTCCTCTCGGCTGCTCGAAGACGCCGAGGTCGCCTGGCTCAAGGAGCTCCTGGCGCCGTTCTTCGACGAGATGCGCATCGTCGTCTATCTCAGGCGCCAGGACGATTATCTGCTGAGCGTCTATTCCACCGCGGTCAAGAGCGGGGCGACCTTCACGCTGCGCCTGCCGCCGCAACGGACGATGGAGCAGCGTTACGATTACTGGGAGCTTTTGTCGCGCTGGGCGCGGGGATTCGGGCGCGAGCGCATCATCTGCCGCAAATTCGAGCGCTCGGCTATGCGGGGCGGCGACGTGGTGGAGGATTTCCTGGCCGCTGTGGGCCTCGAGATGAAAGCGGATTACGAGCGTCCGCAGAGCGTCAATGAAAGCCTCGACGCCGAATCGCTCGAATTCCTGCGGCTGTTCAACCAGCACGTCCCGCGCTTTGCGCAGAACAGCGTCAATCCCGAGCGCGACAATGTCGTGGGGCTGCTGAGCCGCATGTCGCGCGGACCGCTGGTGACGCTGTCCGACGCGGAGCTTTCGGGCTTCATGGCTCAATTCCGCGAGCCGAACCGGAAGGTGGCGGAGGAATATTTCGGCGGCGCGCGCGTCGATTCGGACGACCCCTTGTTCGAGCGGCGCTCCGATTCGCGTCCGCGAATCGCAAGCGCCACGCTCACGGTCGAGCGGGCGGTCGAAATCTGCGCCGGATTGTGGCAGGGAAAGCAGGCGCAGATCGACCGCATCGCCGAGCGGGCGCGGCGGCGGGGCCCGGGGCCGGGGCGAAACCGGCGGCGGGGCGCGCGGGAGATCGACGACAAGCACTGACGGTCGGGGACGGTTGGGGGAATCGGGTTGGCGCTTGGAGAGCGTGATGCTGTTGAGCCTGAATAAGAAATTTCTGTTCATTGCGAATTTGAAAACCGCCTCGACGTCGATCGAGCGGGTTCTTGCGCCTCATTGCGAGCTGAGGCTCACACAGGCCAATCACGGCAAGCACCTGACATTCGTCGAAGTGGCCGAGCGCTTCAAATGGCTGCTCAGCTGCACCAATATCGAGGATCTCTTCATTTTCGGGGTCATTCGCGACCCGGTCGATTTCGTCCTCAGCCTTTACAATTCGCACAAGCGCGAGCAGTTCAAGGAAAGCGCCAGGCTCTACACCGGCGACATGGATTTCGCCCGCTTCATTTCCCAGTGGGTTCCAAAGAACGCCGATCAGTTGAAGAACCAGCATCTGCGCTTCATCAGCGCGGAGGGCAGGCTGGTGACCAATCTTCTAATCTCCTACGACAAGCTGGAAGCCGGCCTTGGGCTCGTCGCGGAAAAAATCGGCGTTGCCGAACTCACCAAGTTGCCCAAGGTCAACGCCAGCCCGCCGGGCGCGGCGCGCGCCGAATTGACGCGCGAGCAGATCGACTGGATCGAGCAGCGTTTCCGCCGCGACCGCGAATTCATAGAACGCCACGCCAACCGCATGTGCGGCGCGTAGGCCAATCGCGGGCAAGCGTGAGCGAGATGATTCGCAGCAATCGGCATGATTCAGGTCCGCCGTGCGTGGCGCCGGACCTGCGCGCGCTTCGGGTTGCCAGACGCGGCGATCCGGTCGGGCTCGGAGATTCTCGTTCAACCATGGATTTACTGGTTAAATGGCTTATTGTGGTTAATAACAATTCTTAGTCTCAAAAACTTCCGCGCCGGAAACTTGTGCATAACCGCGGTTATGGTTTTTGATATAAGAGTTCTGGAGTCTAACGTTACGGGGAATTTAGCCGAGATGAGACGACGCACGGGGGCGTAGTCGCGTTTTTGGGGAAATCACAACTCAAGATCAAGCAGGTGAAAGCGATTTATCTGGTCTCGCAATCGGGTGCGGGACGACATGTCTTTGAGAAACTGGCGCGCGCCGTGCTGGGGGATGCGGTGCGCTGGTGCGCAGGACGCGGCCTTGCCGATTGCTGCCTGCAGCAGCCCTGCCGGCGCGCCACCGAATTCGACCGCGCCGGGTATCGGCTGCATGTGCAACCGGAGCCGGACGCGGCGGAAGCGGCGGGCGACGCCCTGATCGTCATTCTGACGCGCGAGCCGACGGCAGGCGCGCTCATCCGCTACGAGCGCTTCCTGCGCTCCAACGGCCGAAAGCATGCGGTCGAGCTTCTGGAGGATTTCCTGGCGGCCGAGGCTGTCCGGCGCATCGCCTTCTGGCGCAAATGGCTCGAGCGCCAGCCGCCGCGCTCGGTCGCCGTGCGCTATGAAGACCTCGTCGCCGCGCCGCGCCAGACCATCGAGCGCATCTTCTCCGCGGCCGGCGTCCAATACGAAGATCGGGAACTCGCGGCCTGCGACGATGTCGAGCTGGACGCGACGCCGGTCGTCTCGCTCGCCAAGTCGGTCGAGTCCAATCCGTATTTCGTGCGCCATTGCCTCGAGGAATATCTGAACGTTCTGGCGGAGAAGGCTTCCTATTTCGGCTATGCGCCCTGGCAGGAGCCCCGAGCCGCCTCCGGTCCCGTCGCCACGCTGTTCAAGGCGCGCCAGGCGTTTGTGGAGAAGAACTACGCCGAGGTCGTTTCGCTCCTGACCGGCTTCGTCGCCACCAATCCGGTCGAACAGGACGTGCGCGCCATGCTCGGCGAGGCCTTGCTCCATTCCGAGCGCGAGGTGGAAGGCCGCCGGACCATCGAAGCGATCCTGCGATCGGATCCGGATTATTTCGCCGGCTACGGCATTCTGGCGGCGCACGCCTACGATCTCGGCCTGGTCATCGAGGCGCGCGGCTATCTGCGCGAGGCGGCGCGGCGCGGCGGCGGGGGCTTCGTGCGCGAATTCCTTCACGGCTCGCGCATCGATCCCGACCTTGCCGCCGAATTCGCCGCGCCGGGCGAGCCGCCGATCCGCCGCGACGAGGTCATCGGCGGCTACAACTGGCTGCTCGGCCGCGAGCCGGAAAGCGAAGAGGTCATCGAGGAGCATCGCCGCCTCGAAGACGTGGAAACGCTGCGCGGCGTGCTTCTGCGCTCGGAGGAATTCAAGAATTTCTTCGAGCGCTGGGAAAGCGGCCAGCTTGGCGGCGGCTCCGATCAGGACGACGGCCGTCCGCTGTCTCGCTCCGATATGTTGGCGGCCTTGCGCTGGATCCTCGGCCGTGCGCCGCGCTCGAGCCAGGAGGCGGGCGAACTTATGGCCCTCGGCAGCCGCGGCGCGCTGCGGCTGAGGCTTGTGTCTTCGGACGAGTTCCTGTCGTCCTACCGCTTCGCGGCGGCGGTCGCCTGAGAGCGCCGCGGGCGCGCCGCGCGCGGCCTGAGCCGGCGGTTGCGCGCCGGCGGCTTGGCGGCGATATTCCCGCCCGCTTCAAACGGCCAGGACATGACCCCCCCAACTCCCAACGATCCCAGGATTCTGATCGGCGCGTCGATCCCGCGTTCGGGCCATCACTTTCTCGCCGACATGCTCAGCGCCTATTTCGGGCGCGAGCTGTTCTATTGCGAGTTCTACAACCACCCCAATTGCTGCAAGCAGGTTCCCTGCACGCGGCGCGGGCGCTTCAACGTCATTTACGAGAAGAGCCACGACCGCGACCTGGCGCTTCCCAAGACCGTCGAGCGCGCGCTCTATATCGTGCAGTACCGCCACCCGGTGCCGGAGGCGCTGTCGGACCGCGAGCTGGAGCTCGTCGACAAGCTCGGCCGCGTCAATCTCGCCTATCGCCGCTCGCGCGCCGGCTACATGAACTGGCTGGCGGCGAAAGCGGTCTATTACCGCAAGTTCCACGACAAATGGATCGCCAAGAAACTGCCCAACGCGGTCTATCTCGACTACGCAAGGCTCGCCGCCTCGCCGCTCGAAGCCGTCAGCGAGATCGTCGAGCGCGCCGTCGGACGGGCGGACGCGCAGCGCCTGGCGGCGGCGGTGGAAGAAAAGAATCCCACGCGCTCCAGCGACAAGGCCGGCGCGCCGGCCGCGCCGTTCAAGCCGCGGGTGATCCAGAACAGTCCCTATTTCGACGCCGAACTTCTCGGCGCGTTCGAGGATTGGGTGCTGGAGCGCTGCCCCGCCTTCGGGTTCAAGCGCGAGCTCGAGGGTTCCTATCGAAACAGCGCGCTTTACGGGCTCATCCTCCTGCGCGATCACAGCGAGCCGCTTCCCGAAGGCGAGACCAAGCGCTTCAAGGTCGCCTCGAGCTACGCGCCCGATCATCCCGAGATCGTGCGCCGGGCGGCGGCGCGCGCCGTCAAGGAGGGCCGTGCGGCGCAGGCCGTGCAGCGTCTCGAAAAGCTTCTGCAGAAGCATCCCTATTTCGGCGCAGGCTATGAGCTCCTGTTCAGCGCCTGCGCGGAAGGGGGCGTCGAAATCCCGGACTCGGCGCTCACCGGCAACGCGGTGATCGCCTGTTCGGACAGCGCCGAATTGTCGATGCGGCTCGGCCGCGCCTTCCAGGAAAAGGGCCTCATCGCAAACGCGATCGGCGCCTATTCGATGGCGGCCGCGCTGGATCCCGACAATTCCGAAGCCGGCGAGCGGCTCGCCGCCGCGACCAAGCGCGCGCGTTGAGCGGCGAGGGCGCCGTGTCCGCCGCCGGGCTTGCCGCGCTCGCTCTCCTGGGCCTCCTCGTGGGAAGCTTTCTGGCGACGCTCGCCATCCGCCTGCCAAGGGGGCTGCCGGTGATCGCCGCGCGTTCGGCCTGTCCCAATTGCGGACGCCGCCTTTCGGCGCTGGAGCTGATTCCGCTCGCAAGCTGGCTGGCCCAGGGCCGGCGCTGTCGCGGTTGCAGGCGGCCGATCTCGGGATTCTATCCGATGATGGAGATATCGGCCGCGGCCGTGGCGCTATTGTGCGGAGAATGGATTTCCTGGCCGCTCTTGCCCCTCGCCCTGCTCGGCGGATGGACCGCGCTGACGCTTCTTGGTTTATGGATCTTCAGCATGCGCGCCGAATCGACCCCAGGATTGATTGGACACGGAGGCGATTCGCGTTTACGTCGCGATTGAGCCTTCGACTCGCGGCATGATAACTCTGTGATTCGCTGCGCCGTCCGGAGGGCCGGCCTGCCCGTCGCAAGGAGTGGGATGCGCCCATGGCCGAAGAAGACGTCGACGCAAGACTGCGAACGCTCCTGAGCAAGCGCGGACCCGAACTCGTCAAAAGCCTGGTGGAGGAGCTCGGCAACCTCAATCGCGAGCTGGCCGGTCTAAAGCGCGAGTTGGCGGCGCTGACCGACTATCAGGCCGCGCGCGATCACTGGCTGGCGCTCGAGGACGCGACGCTGCGGGTCGCCCGGCTGCCCAAGCTCGTGGTGATCGAGCCCGATCAGGCCTTGCGGGTCCAGGACGGCTTCTATCCGATCGAATACACCGCCTCCGGAACGCCGTTCCGCTGGACAGGCCCATCGGTCAAGTTCTGCTTCGACATCTTCGTAGACCGCGCGCATGGCGCGGATCTGCGGCTCGACGTGCTCAACTGCATCGATTACGAAGTTCAGAAAAATCTGACGCTGCTGGCCGACGCCGAAACCATTCCGCTGGAGGTGACGCCGGCCGGATCGGGCTTCGTGGCGACGGCCTATCTTCCACCGCGCTCGGGCGGGCGCGGCACCAGCCTCGCCTTCATCCTGCCGGCGACGCTTCTACCGCCCGAATCCAGCGACACGCGCAAGCTCGGCGTCGCCTTCGGGCGCTTCACCGCTGCTTCGCGCAGCGTCGAGAGCGAGGCCGAAGGGGCGATCGCCGCGGCCCCCGAAATGTCGCGACTCGAAGGCTCGCCCGACGATCTGGGATTCGGCGATCCAAGAGGCGTCCGAGAGGCCGTCATTCCTTAAGCCTTCCGCGTATTGGATGGATCATGAAGAGTCCTCGGATCACCGCCGCCATCTGCACCTACAACCGCTACGACACATTGCCGAAGGCAATCGCCAGTTTGGAGCGGCAGTCGCTGCCCGAAAGCGACTTCGAGATTCTGGTGATCGACAATTCGCCCGACCACGCCAATTCGCGGGAGGTCTCCGACGACTATGCGGGCTTGCGCAATCTCAAATGGAAGATCGAGAAGACGCCGGGGCTGTCCAACGCGCGCAACGTCGCCGCCTCTATGGCCCGCGCGCCGATCATCGCCTATATCGACGACGACGCGGTTGCCGCGCCCGACTGGCTCGAGCAGCTTCTGGCCGTCTTCGACGAATTCGGCGAGGCGGCCCGCGTGGTCGGCGGCAGGGTCGATCCGCTCTGGGGCGCGCCGAGGCCCGATTGGCTGCCCGACGAGCTGCTCGGCTATGTCTCGGTGGTCAATTGGGGCGGCCAGGCGCGCTTCGCCGGCGAGCGCGAATGGGTGGCCGGAACCAACATCGCCTTCCGCGTCGAGGCGCTGAAGGAGGTCGGCGGATTCAAGGTCGATCTCGGGCGCAAGCGCGGCGGTCAGGCGCTGCTCTCCAACGACGAGACGGACGTGATCGAGAAGATCGCGGCCAAGGGCGGGCGGCTCGTCTATGCGCCGAAGGCCTCGGTCGAGCATCTGGTCCCCGCCGAGCGGCTGTCGCAGGCCTGGTTCCGACGGCGCGCCGCCTGGCAGGCGGTCTCCGACTACATCCTCGATTCGGAGCGCGCCTTTGAGAGCGCGCCGTCCTACTGGCGCTCGGTGACCAAGTTCTATGCGGGCCTTCCGCCAAAGCACCGCAATCCGCGCGGCCTTTACGTCGACCAGGACGATCCGGAGATGTTCCGGATGCAGGTGTCCTCGCTCTACAATTTCACCATCGTCCTGCTTGCCGGATTCCGCGGGCTGGACGGGGCCGAGTCGTGACGCGGGTTCCGGCGTCCGGCTCCTGCGCCGGCCGGCGCGTGCTGGTGCTGTCGCCGACGCCGACCCATCCGCAGGACTACGGCAACCGCAAGCGCATCTTCCAGATCTGCAGCCGCTACGCCGAGGAGGGCGCGCGCATCACCTTCGTGCACTACCCCTCGGAGGAGGAGTGGCGCGACACGCTGCCGCTCGCGGCCGAACGCGCGATGAAGCAGGCCTGGGTGCGCTATTACACGATCGCGCCGACGCGCCCGCCGCACTGCGCCGCGCAGGCCGGCCATCACCGCATCGACGAATGGTGGGACGAGGCGATCGGCCAGTTCCTCAAATGGCTGTTCTCGGTGCAGGCCTTCGACATCTTCATCGTCAATTATTCCTGGCTGTCGAAGGCGTTCGAATACGCCCCGCCCTGGACCTTCAAGATCCTCGACACCCACGACAAGGTTTCGCGCCGGCGCGAGATGCTGCAGTCGCTGGGGCTCGATCCGGAGTTCTTCTACACCACCGACGAGGAGGAGACGGTGGCGCTGCGCCGCGCCGATCTCGTCTGGGCGATCAAGCGCGAGGAGAAGGAGGCGTTCGAGCGCATGTCGCCGACGCCGGTGCTGACCGTGCCGCATCTGGATCCCGCCCGCGCGCTCGATCGCGCCCAGCCGGACCCGGACGGCTATTTCCGCATCGGCGTGATCGGCGCGCGCAACAACGTCAACCGCATGAACATCGGCGAGTTCCTGAAGGCGGCCGAGCCGATCTTCCTCGAGAGCTTCGCGCCGGTGAAAATCGTGGTCGCCGGAACGGTGTGCGACATGCTGGCCGGGCTCGACTATCCCTTCCTCGAGCTGCGCGGGCGGGTGAAAAGCGTCGAGGAGTTCTACCGCACAGTCGACTGCGTGGCGATTCCGATGCGCGCCTCGACGGGGCTCAAGATCAAGACGGGAGAGGCGCTTTCGCTCGGCATGCCGGTGGTTTCGCTGGCGCACGCCTTCGAGGGCTACGATCCCACCGACCGCCTGCACATGCTCGAGGATTTCGACGACATGGCGCGGGCGCTGGTCGATCTGTCCTTCGCGCCGCGCAAGAGCCTTCTGTCGCTGGCCGACGCCTCGCGCCGCTCGCATGCGCGCACGGCGCAGCTGATTTCCGACTCGCTGAAGAAGAGCGATCTGATGGCGCGCGAAAAATCGCGGGTGATCGCCATCGCGGTCGATTCGCGCGCCTTCGTCGCCGGCAGCATCTTCAACCTCGCGCTGCGCTCGCTGCACGAATATCTGCGCTATCTCGCCAATGTGACGGTGGTGGTGGTGCGCGGACAGGCCTCGGACCTGGTCGGCAATCCGCGCGCCGTCAACCGCTACCGCAGGGTCATCGCCGCGCGCGACCTATCGGGGCTGCGCGCCGAGCGCGAGGCGCTGTCGGCGCTGGGCGTCGACGTGTTCGGGGTGGAGACATGGCTGCGCCAGGTCGAGCCCAAGGTGGTGATCGTCGATGCGCTGCACCCGGCGCTGTCGCGCCAGGCGCTGCCTGGCGGAGTCGTCATCTCCCGCCCGGAGATGATCGCCTTTTCGCAGGGCGACGCCGGATTTCGCGTTCCCGCCAAGGGCTTTCGCAGGGCCTTCGTCGCCGCGCCGCGCCGCTCGCACGAGCTGGCCGCGCTTGCGGGAGCGGCGGGCGCCGGCGTGCTGCAGGCGCCATGCTTCTGCCGCTCGCCCGACATCCCCGTCGCGCCGCAGCGTTATGGCGCGCCGACGCTCGCCATTCTGGGGTCGCGCAACGGCCGCGCGGTGGCGCTGGCGGTGGCGATGGCGCGCGCCTGGGGCCTCGAGCCGCTCATCGTCTACGGTCTGGGCGAGCGGGGCACCGGAGCCAGAACCTCCGCCGCCGCGCTCGCCGCCGACGCCTTCGTCGAATCGCTGGTGGCCGGACGGCGGGCGCCGCCGCGCTTTGCGCTCGACCTCTCGCTCGGCCGCATCGGACTTTCGCTGACGCGCGAGGTGCTGGAGCGGCTGCACGTTCCGGTGCTGTCGGCGTCGGCGTCGGCGGTTCACCGCTCGCTGGAGACGGAGCCGCAGCCCTTCGTTGTGGGCGGCGAGCGCGAGCTTTGGGCCGCGATCAGGGCTTTCGCGCTCGAGCCGGAAGAAACGCACCGCGCCCGCTTCGAGGAAACCTGGCGCGACGTGGAGCGCGACCGCGGCTGGCCGTGGCTCTGGCGCTACTGCACCAACCTGTTCAACGCGAGGGAGGTGGAA
>DASZRM010000052.1:0-11617 GCA_035549135.1 Rhizomicrobium sp.
GCCCTCGCGGCCGGCGTGTCGTCGATCGGCGAGATGACCTTGATCAGTCCGTCTTCCATCGTCACTTCGATGCCCACGCCGCCGAACTCGCCCTTTGTCTGAATCTGCATGTCGGCGTAGCTCTTGGGATCCATGTAGCTCGAATGCGGATCGAGCTCGGAAACCATGCCCTCGATAGCGGCGTCGATGAGCTCGCTATCCTTCACCGGGCGCACATAGTTCTTGCGCACATTGTCGAAGGCTTGGCTGAATAGATCCAGCTGGCGGTAGGTCGACATGTCGTTGGCCCCGCGCGCGGCCGGCAGCAGGCCCAGGGCGGCGGTGAAGCCGATGAACACGCCCATGGCGACGAACGCAAAACGTTTCATTTCTTTCTTGCCTTCCTTGACTCCGCCGCCAGCCATGGCCCGGGGCTGACGCCGCGTCCGTTGTGACGCAACTCAAAGTAAAATTTCAGGTCACGGCCGGATTCGGGCATGGTTCCGACCGGTTCGCCCGCCAGCACCTCATCATTGGGCCGCACATTGACGCGGCCCAGCCCTGCCAAGACAAGATCGTACCCAGCGGTCAACTCTAAGATCAAGACTTGGCCCGTTTTATGGTAAGGACCGGCGAAGAGCACCTCAGAATCCGCCGGCGCGATCACGGTGGCTCCCGGCGACACAGCAAATGTCAGGCCAGGAGCCCGGGCGCCACCGACCCCCTCCATCCCGCCCGGCGCGAGCGTTCCCACCACCGGCCGCAGCAGGGAATGGGGCTCAAGCCCGCCCGACGATCCGCCCTTCTCGGCTTCGACCACCACAATGTCCTTTTGAGCGGGCCGCGATCGCAGCGCGGCGACCTTTTCCAGCAGCGCCTTAAGGTCGGCCGCTTCACCGGCGGCCTTGCCAAGCTTCGCCGCCAGATCGCCGTAGCGGTTCGCTGCGGCGTCGGCCTCGAGCTGTTTCATTGCGAGAAGCCGATCGAGATCCTTGCGCGCGGCGCGAAGCGTGATCGCGTTTCGCACGCTTTCGGCTCTGCGCGCAATCAACTCGGAGCGGGTTTTGTGAATCGCGTCGATCCGCCGCGCCAGTTCCGCCGCGGACCTGTAAAGGTTGGGAACCGAGGAACCTACCAGCATCGCGCTTCGCGCCGCGCCGAGCGCGTCGTCCGCCCGGAGCACGATGGCGGGGGGCATGTCGAGTTGCATGCGCTCCAGGATCGCAAGCAGCGTCACGATTGAGCGGCGGTCGCGTCTGAAGCTCGCGGACAATCGATCGTTCTCGCGCGACAGACGTTCGATATCGACATCGAGCGCGTCTCTTTCCGATTCAAGGTCAACGACTCTCGCGGCGGTGGCGATCAACTGCTTCTGCAACGCCAGCGCCTCGGACTTGAGCGACTCGCTCTCTTGCTTGGCGCCGGCGACGGCGGGCGCCTGGCGCTCGATTTGACTCTCGAGCGCTTTCAAGCGGTCCCTGGTCGAAGGCAGCTTCTTGGCGTCTTTGGCGGGAATGGCGTCGTCCAAATCCTGGGTGAGTTCCGGCGCCAAGGGCTGGGCGACGCGTTCGGCGGAATGCGGTCGAGGACGAGGAACGGGAGACTTGGCCGCAGCCACGATCAGAGGGGCGGCGACAGCCGCCGCCACTATCGACGCCGATCGCGACCGGGCCAGTCTCATCCAGTCTGCGCCTTGACGGCGCCGATGCGGCGCTCCAGCTCGGCCGGATCGCCGAGAAACCGCGTTTCTCTCGCCCGGAATGCGCCATCCAGCCGATAGGCCTTTGGAATTCCAGTCGGCAGATCGACGGCCGCGATGGCCTCGTCGCTCACATTTTCGAGGTGCTTGAGCAGGGCCCGCAGGGAATTCCCATGCGCCGCGATCAGCACGCGCTTTCCACTTCGCAGCTGGGGAAGCGCGATCGTCTCCCAAAAGGGCATGACCCGCACAAGCACATCCTTGAGGCTTTCGCCGCGCGGCAACTCCTCGGCGCTCAATCCGGCGTAACGCGGATCGGCCTTGGGATAATCGGGCGAAGCGAGATCGACCGGCGGAGGAGGGGTGGCGTAGGAGCGACGCCAGATCTTCACCTGTTCTTCGCCGAATTCGGCGACGGCCTCTTTCTTGTTCTGCCCCTGGAGCTGGCCGTAGTGGCGCTCGTTGAGCCGCCAGTGGTTGGCGACCGGAAGCCACATTAGATCCATTTCTTCCAGCGCAAGCCAAAGCGTCTTGATCGCCCGGCTGAGCATCGAGGTGTGGCATAGGTCGAAGCTGAGCCCGGATGCGGCCATCACCCGGCCGGCTTCGCGCGCTTCGCGTTCGCCCTGTTCGCTTAGTCTTACGTCGCGCCACCCGGTGAAGAGATTCTTCTTGTTCCATTCGCTTTCGCCATGGCGCAAGAGCACGAGTTGCCAATCGGATGATTTCACGGAACCGCCTGCGTGGATGCGTTGCGAAGATTTACGCGCGCCCCCGGAGACTGTCCAAGAAAATGACGTAACTTGGACGACTCTTCCGCGGCTTGAACGGATGTCCGCCATGGCTGGAGGCCTTTTCAAATCGCGGGGCGAAGCTGCCGGGGAAAAACTTGCCGGGTGACGGGTTCGGACGGCAGCGACGGCAGCTAAGCCATTGATCCATAACCGGGTTATTTGCGCGCGCGCGGGCATGGAAATGGCATGGAGGCGCAAAGCCCCAAAGAGCTCTTCCCGCTCATGCATTCGCCGCGCGCGCTTTCAATCAGGTTCGCCGCCTTTCTCGCCTGCCTTTTGCTGGCCCTCGGCCCCCAACCGGCCGCCTCCTATTCCCGCGTCAAGGACCTCGTCGACGTAGAGGGAATCCGCGACAACATGCTGGTGGGGTACGGACTTGTCGTCGGCCTCAACGGTACGGGCGACAGCCTCAAGAACGCGCCGTTCACCCAACAGACCCTTCAAACCATGCTCGAACGCATGGGCGTGAATACGCGCGGACAGACAATGCAGACCAAGGACACCGCCGCGGTGATGGTGACGGCGAATCTGCCCGCCTTCGCCGCCCAGGGCACGCGAATCGACGTTTCGGTGAGCGCGCTCGGCGACGCCAAAAGCCTGCAGGGCGGCACGCTTCTGGTGACCCCGCTGTTCGGCGCCGATGGACAAATCTACGCGCTCGGCCAGGGACCGGTCGCCATTGGCGGATTCACCGCAAGCGGCGAGGCGGCGAGCGTGACGCGCGGGGTGCCGACGGCCGGCCGTATTTCGAACGGCGCCATTGTCGAGCGGGAAATCCCCTTCTCGCTAAAGAGCGAGACGTCGCTGCGCCTCTCATTGCGCAATCCCGACCTGACGACCGCGACGCGCATCGCTTCGGCGGTGAACGCCTACCTTGGATCAACGGTCGCGGAAGCGAGCGATCCTTCGACCGTGCGGCTCAACGTTCCGCCCGCCTATCCCAGCGGCGTGGTGGGTCTGCTCGCCGATGTCGAGCAAGTCAAAGTCGACCCCGATCAACCGGCGAAGGTCGTGATCGACGAACAATCCGGCGTCATCGTGATGGGCGCCGACGTCAGAATCTCCACCATCGCCATCGCCCAGGGCAACCTCACCATTCGCGTTAACGAGACTCCGCAGGTGAGCCAGCCCGGCCCGTTCTCCAAGGGTCAGACCCAGGTCGTCCCACGCACCCAGATCCAGGTCGATGACAGCAAGGGCAACAAAATGGCCGTGCTCAAGGACGGCGTCAGCCTGCAGAGCCTGGTCGACGGACTGAACGCCTTGGGCGTTGGTCCGCGAGACATCATTTCGATCCTGCAGGCGATCAAGGCCGCCGGCGCGCTGCAGGCGGACATTCAGGTGATCGGATGAGCCCCGAAGCGGAAATCGGCAACGTGATGGCGCGGGCGCCATTTTCAGCCCCGGCGCAGCCGCGCTCTGCGCCGAATCTTCAGGCCGCAAAGAAGGTCGCCCAGGAATTCGAGGGCGTACTGATCTCGCAAATGCTGAGCGATATGTTCGAGGGCGTGAAGACCGACGGTCCATTCGGCGGCGGACCGGGCGAAGAAATGTTCCGTTCCCTGATGATCGATGAATACGGAAAACAGATCGCCGCGCAGGGCGGCCTCGGCCTTTCGGGCGACATCACGCGCGAACTCCTGAAGAGACAGGAGCTGGAGCCACCACAATGAATCCCAATCCCGAAGAGTTGCGTATCGAGCGTCTGACCGCCATGGCCTTGCTACTGATCGAGGCGCTCGAAAGCGATGTCGCCGCGCTCAAAGCGGGAGAACCACGCGCGCTGCGCACCATTACGCCGGAAATCCAGCGCCTGTCGGCGCAGTATAGCCGCGAAGCGGCCGGGCTGGACCTTGGCGCGGCGCGCCAGGCATCGCCCGACGCCCGCCGCAAGCTGTCCGAAACGACGAAGCGGTTTCGCGAGGTTCTGGAGGCGCAGACGCGGCTGCTAAAACGTCTGCGCGGCGCCAGCGAAGGCATGGTGCGCGCGGTTGTGGAGGAGCTCGAGCGGCAACGCGCGTCGCTGCGCCCCTATGGGGCCTCGCCGCAGCGCCAACCGCGCCCAAGCGAGGCCATGCTCTACAATTCGGTCGTTTGAAGCATCGCCGGCGCCGTCATCTGCGCACCGAGATTCCGGGCGAGCGACGGCGTGGCCGCATCGGGATTAGTAAGATCCGATGCCGGTGGTGGGACCGGCGCCGAACACATTCAGCGCAAGCGCGTAGTTGGCGAGCTGGGCGCTCAGATAGGCGGGCGCGGGTCCGCCCGCCGTCCTGACTCCCGCGGCCGCATTCGAGGCCGGAGCATTTTCGCTCTGATAGATTTTCTGGATGGCGCTCAACACGCTCAACAACTGGGCCCGCGCCGCCCCGCCGCCCGAAGCGGTGGAGATGTCCATGTCCTCAGCGAGGCCGAGTCCATAGGCGGCCTTTCCGCCGTCCGCGCCGGACGAAACGGCGCCATTGGTCAAAGTTTGCGGGCTGAGGCCCAGCCTCGCCAGGGCGTCGGACGCCTCGGGACCTGCGGCCAGGGTCGCGGTCATGCCGGGATTGACGGAAATCTTCAGGGTTTCGCCGCCGCTTCCATAGGAGATCGAGGCCTTTCCGGCGTTTTGCATCTCGATATTGATCTTGTTGACCAGCGAGGAGAGCGTTTCACCCTTGTCGATGGAAATCGTCGCCGTTCGCGAGGCCGCGCCCTCGATCTTAATGGCGAAGCTGTCGCCCGCACGAAGCGTCGTCGTCTGCGTGAGATCGACGCTCTGGTTGAACGAAATGGTTCCGCGCGGGAGGCCCAGGGCGTCCAGTACGCTCGAGCCTTCGGCGTCGAAGGCCACGCCCTGGCCCGTCGAGGTCCCGTCTGCGCCGCCAAATTGCCTTGTCCAGCGAATGGCGCCGCTCGGATCGAGCGCGCTGACGAACATGTTGTCGACGCCGGCGACATTTCTGCTCTGTCCCGAGAAGGTTCCGCTTGTGGAGCCCGTGAGATAGACGGTCCCGTCGGAGCCTACGGTCACGGCCGCGCCGCGATCGGACGAACCGGCGCCCACATAGGTGACGGCCGAAGGACTGGCCGAGCTCCCGGAATCGGCGATGCTGAAAACAAACGCGTCAAGGCCGCCCGAGCTTGCATGCGCGATCCGGGCCGCGCCGCCTGCGGTAAGATTCGGATTCGAGGTGGTTCCGGCCAAATAGATCTGTCCGTTCGATACCGCCAGTCCGCCGATCCCGCCGCCCGCCTGCAGCACGCCGAGATCCTGGCTCCATACGGCCGGCGCGGTGGCGTCGCCGTTCGCATATTTCGACACAATGGCGTGGCCGTTTTGGACGCTGGCGATGATGAGCCCGCCGTCCTGGGTCACGGCGGTCGCGGCGACCGCATCGTCGTCCGAGCCTCCGAATTGATTTTCGTATGCGATATTTCCCTTGCCATCGAGTTTGACGACATAGGCGTCGCTTTTGCCGGCGCTCGTCTGTCCGGCGCCGATGACGCCCGAGACCTGTCCGCCGACATAGACGTTTCCGGCGCCGTCCACGCTGAGAGCTGCGGCTTGGTTGTCGGCCAGCGTCTGGATTTGCTTGGCCCAGGTCTGATTGCCGCTGGCGTCGTATTTCGCAACGAAGCTGTCGAGATTGCCGTCCGCAACCGCGTCCTGCATCACCGTTCCGGTGGTCGATCCGGCGACGACCACGCCGCCCGAAGGATTGACCGCGAGCGAATAGGCCGCCGCCGTCCCGGCGCTGCCTAACAGGCGCGTCCACTGCGCCTTGCCCGCAGAATCGTATTTGGTCAGGTACACATCCTGCGAGCCCTGATTGAGCTGATTGCCGAAATCGCCTGTGGCGTCGCCGACGACATAGACATTGCCGCTCGCGTCGACAACCGTCGCGCGGGCGCTGGTCTGTCCGGTGCTCGGACTTGCGCTCACGCTCAACGCGCTTTGTTGCGTGAGCGAAAGATCGGTGAGCTTGACCAGCCGGCCCTGACGGTCGGCCGGCGCGTCATCCGTCGCGGCGGCGAGGCCGCTGTCTCCAACGACATAGAGCGCAGGCGTCGCCGCCGCGGCTGAAAGCGTGATCGTTTCCGAGCCCGATGGCGCGACCTCCAATCCATAAGACGCATCGGCCGGATCGTCGATCGAGCCTTTGGTGATGACGCGATGAAATCTCGATGCGAAGCCCGCGACGGAAAGCTGCTGGTTCACATAGGCGATGACGTTGTCGAGAGTGAGCCCGCCGCTCACCTTCGAGAGGTCGATAGCAACATCGGTCGAGACGCCGGCTTTCTTCACCGTTACGGTGAAGCTCTGCGCGGCGCTGAGGCCTGGCAGCGGCTTGGAGAGGTTGGCGTCGGAAACCAGCGTTCTGGTGTCGTAGACGAAGGAGCCGAAGTCGACGCCAGCGCTGCTGGTCGCGGAGGCGCTAGGCGACGCGGCCTGCAGCGTGAAATTGTTGAATTCCGTCGTTGCGACATAATCCTGTATCTGCCGCAGTCCATCCTGAAAGCGCGCATTGAAGCCGGCGAGCTGGCCCGCCGTCATCCCATCGCGCTTGGACATGCCCGCGAGATAGGAAAGGTTGTTGACCGCAGTGTAGAGCGCAAAGAGCTTTTGATTGTCCTGTTCGGTCTTTGCGTCGGCGGCGCCTCCAGCCGTCAGGGGCACTTTGCTCGTGTCCAGAAAGTTGGCGATCGACAGAACCTGAGCGTCGCGCTGTTCCTGAGACGGAAGACTGGCCTCCCAGGGCGGGGCGTCGTTGGACGTGGCGCTGGCGGCCGCCTTCGGCGAAGCGGCGACAGTTGATGGAGCGATCGGCAGCTTCGACTGGTAGTAACCCAGCAACGCCGACGGATCGAAGCTCAGAAGCGTGACGCCGGTGCTCATCGTTCTCGTCGCCAGGAATGCGCGAGCATCGCGCGCGTGCGTTAAGGAGCCGCTAAGTCGGGGCCGTTGTGTTTAACGCGCCCTTAATGTGGCCTCTGCAACAAGACGCGATCATGGCCCAGCGCGCGCATTTGGACGCCTATCAACAAGGTCTCAGCCACTCTGCGCATGGCCGCCACGCGCTCGCAATCGCGAGCTTCGAACGGGCGCTTGCGGCGCAACCGAACGATATGCGGGTGCTCTTTGCGCTCGGAAACACGGCGCGCGAACTCGGTCTCTCGCGACCCGCCGAGGCGTTCTATCGGCGCGTGCTGGCGCGGGAACCCGACCGTCTCGAGGCGATCGTCAACCTCGCCAATCTTCTGCGCGCCGAGGGCCGCTTTGCGGATGCAAGGCGGCTGGTGGAGGCCGCGCTCGTCACGCGCGCGCGCAGCGCCGAATTGTGGCTCACTCTTGGCGCGGCGCTGTGTGAATCGGGCGAGCCGGAGCAGGCGGGCGATTGCTACCGGAAGGCTTTGGACCTGCGGCCGGATTATTCTCCTGCGCTCGGAAATCTTGCCGATCTGCTGGCCGACGACGGGCGGATCGAAGAAGCGCTTTCGCTTTACGGGCGATTGCTGCGGAAGGATAGCGAAAACGCGCAGGCTCGGCTCAATCGCTCGATCCTGCATTTGCGGCGCGGCGATTTGAAGGCGGGCTGGCGCGACTACGAGGCAAGGCTCTGCGCCGGAAAGGCGCCAAGGCGCGACCATCGCATTCCAAGGTGGAAGGGCGATCCGCTCCAGGGTCAAACACTTCTGGTGATGGCCGAGCAGGGCATCGGCGACCAGATCATGTTCGCGAGCATGATTGCGGACCTTTCCATGACGGCGCACGCCGCCGGCGGCTGCGTCATCCTCGAATGCGAGCCGCGGCTGGAGGCGTTGTTCGCCCGGTCCTTTCCGCTTGCAAATGTGCATGGATGGGACTCGCAGACGCTGGGTGGTAAAGCTGTCATGCGCTATGGCTGGCTTGAAGAGCGCGGCGGAGCGACGCGCGCCATCGAGATGGGCAGCCTGCCGCTGCACCTTCGCCCCGATTTTGAGTCGTTTTCACGGACGGAGGCCTATCTCGTCCCCGACGCGGCCGAAGTGGCCCGCTGGCGCTCCGAGTTCGCAAACCTGCCTCGCCCCGTGCTCGGAATCTGCTGGCGCAGCGGCGGGCGCGGCGGTCACCGCGCCCTCCAATACGCGCCGCTCGAAGCCTGGGCGGATTTCGTCCGCGATTGGCCGGGTTCGGTGGTCTGCGCGCAATACGGCGCGGAGACAGAGGAGATTTCGCAATTGGAGTCGATGAGCGGCAAGCGCATCGTGAGGCCGCCAGGCATCGACCAGAAAAATGAACTCGATCGCGCCTGCGCTCTTCTTTGTTCTCTCGATGCGGTTGTAAGCGCGCCCACGGCCGTATCCTGGCTAGCGGCGGCGGCGGGCGTGTTCACCGCGAAAATTCTATACAGCGACAGCTGGACAAGCTTCGGCCGCGACCGCGAACCCTTCGCGCCAGCCTGCATTTGCTGCCAGCCGCGGCGGCGCGGCGACTGGAAGGAGTCTTTCGCGCGCGCGCAAGAGGAACTCAGCCGGCGGCTGTCCGGCGGCTAGGGTCGCGCTGCTCCCGAAGGACCTGAGCGAGATCGGCGGCGATCCGCGCCCCGCCCTGTCCGTCGATCGTCATCAGGCCCGCAGCGCGCATCTCTTTGCGACGCGCGGAATCCGACAGCAGCGCCCAAACCGATTTGGCGATGCGTCCGTCCGCGGCGTTCTGCGCCAGCCCTAGCGAAACGCCCATGCCGGCATGTTCAAAGGCCGAGGCCGAGAGCGCGTGGTCTTCACTGAGGCAAAGGTAGAGCGCCGGAACGCCGCAGGAAGCGAGCTCAAAGGCGGTCACGCCGAATGCGGCGAGCGCCGCATCCGCGCTGGCGTATTCAGCGGCCAGGTCGTCGGCCCCCTCCACGGTCTCGAAGTTCGAATGCAGAGAAACGACTTTCGCCGCGATCTCCTTGCGGTGTCTCATCCCCGGCCCGATGACGAAGCGGGCCCGGAAGATTGGATCGAGGGTCGCGAGCGCCTGGGCGGCGCGCAAGGTCAAGCCCATGGGATCGCTGCCGCCCATCGTGACCAGAAGCGTGGGGCGGGCAGGCGTGGGCCGCGGCCTCGCGGCTCCCGGCGAAAGACCTAGAAGCGACCATTCCCAACCGGTGCGGGGAGCGCAGCGCGATCCTTCCCAGTCCAGACGCTCCGCCTGAGGAACGGGCGGGTAATAGGCGATGTCCGCAGCTAACCTTCTATCCGAAGCGTCATCTATGACCGCCGTCGCGCCGACACGGTCCGCAAGTCGCTCGAGTTCGTCGCGCGAAGGCCCGTCGCGACAGTCCAGGATCAGAAGGTCCGGCCGCCTTCGCTCCACAATCGAGGCCAACGCGCCGGCGGACGGCCCCGCCTCTTCGACTTCGAAGCCCGAGCGCAGAATCGGCGCGCAAGCGTCATTCGAGCCGTTCAACGCAAAAGCCACTCCAATGGACTGCCGGTCGCGAAGCTCGCGCGCCAGGGTGATCATCCGCTTGACGTGGCCAAAGCCGTAAGCGCCCCCGCCGTCGCAGCGGATCAGCGCGAGCCCCCCCGAACCGTCCAGCGGCTTTTGCCGCACATGGCTGTTGAGATCGCGTAGCGACGGCTCGCGCTCAAGCAGCATGAGCAAGTCCCCGAGCGTCGCCTCGCCGGCTCTGGCCTCGAGGCGGGCATGCGCGGCTTCGGCGAATGCGAGATCATCGGGGGTGTCTATGGTAAGGCGCGCGCCCTGACGGGCCAGGGACGGAAACGGCTTGGCGCGGGCTATGGGCACGAATTCGGGATGGAGCTTGAAATATCCGGTGACGTGCTCCCGGGCCACCGGATCGTTCCGCGCATCCATCATCAGCTTGTCGAGCGCGCGCCGCGTCAGGGGATCGACGCCTTCATGCGCGGTCGAGGCGCCCTCTTCCAGCAAAACGTAGTCGCCGCCCTGCTCCAGCATGGAGCCGACGAGATGATCGATGAACGCGGGGTCGATGAATGGAGCGTCTGAGGAAACGCGCACGATTACGTCGGCGTCGAGAACTTCGGCGGCGCGCGCGAAGCGCGCGAGAACGTCGTCTTCCGGTCCCCGTACGACCTTAACGTCGTGACGCCGGCCGAACTCTGCGATCGCATCGTCGCGCGGATTGGTCGACGTGGCGATCGCGGTCTCCTCGATGGTCCGCGACCCTTTTAGCCTGTGAACGATGTGCCAGAGCAGAGGCTGGCCGGCGATCGGCTTCAGAACCTTGCCTGGAAAGCGGGTGGACCCCATCCTCGCCTGGATGACGGCGACGACTCGCGGACGCTCCTGCGCGCTCACGCCGCGGGCGCCCAGTCGGCGCGGATATGGCGGCGGGGGCGCATTCCATCCGCCGGGTCCGCGCGCCAGTCCCTGTCGGATAGCTCGGACGGCTGCGGACCCTTGAAGCCATCGCCGTCAGCGAGGAAACCTTCGCGGATGCGCGCGATGACGGGCGCGATCTCATCCGGCAGCCAGCAATGTCCGGCCGCGTATTCGGCGCCTTCGCCGTCCAGATCGAGATGAAATTCGACCACGCCGGCGCCCCATCGGTGCACGGCGCGCTCGATCACGGCGGGTCTGCGCGTGTGATCGGACCAACCGACCGGGCAGCCGGTCGCTTCACGCAACGCCTCGATGGCCGACAGATTGGCCTCCGCCGCCGGAGTCGGATAGGCCGATACGCAATGAAGCAATGTCAGATCGCCGGCGCCGGCGCGCCGCAAGACCTTCACGGCACGATCGATCTCCTCGATCGTCGCCATGCCCGTCGACACGACGAGCGGCTTGCCGGTGGCGGCGCAGGCCTCGAGCAAATCGTCCACGAGCAACTCGTAGGACGCGATCTTGTAGAAGGCCACGAAGGGACGCAGCTCTTCGACCGCCTCCGTGTAGAACGGCGTGCAGCAGAACTGAATGTTGCGGCGCGAACATCGTTCGGCGAGCGCGGCGATGTGCTCCTGCGGCAGTTCCCATTCGCGCCGCGCCCGGTGGCGGGCGCTGCGGGCCAGAATCTCGGGCGCGAACATTCGGTCGATCCGGAACAGCTGGAACTTGACGGCGTCGCACCCGGCCTCGGCCGCGCAATCGACGAAGCGCAGCGCCCGTTCAAGCTCGCGCCCGTGATTGCTCGACGCCTCGGCGATGAACTTT
>DASZRM010000053.1:0-18026 GCA_035549135.1 Rhizomicrobium sp.
GCCGCGCGTTCTTTCTCGACATCGGCTTCGGCGGGAAGCTGACGGATTTCGAGAGCGATCTGCGATTTGCCGTCGCCCTTGGCGTAGAAGCCGAATTCCAGCTTGCGCTCCTTCTTCCACTTGCCGCGCCAGTATTTGTCCTTGGTCTTCGAGGTCTCCTCGAAGGCGCCGGCGGGGAACCAATCCTTGCGCGATTTCTCGCTCGTTGCCGTGGCGAAAAGTGTGGAAAGGCTCACCGGCATGACCTTGGTGACGTTCACCGCGAAGGCGCCGCCTGCGCGCTCGTTCTTCTTGCGGCCACCGCGCGCGCGTTCGTATTCGACCGCGATCATCTGCGACCACCAGCCGGGGCAGCCCTTGCCGGAAAGGATCTGCGCGATCTCCTTGTGCGGCTTCGTGCTCGCCTCGGCGTTGTTGAGGATGACGAACCAGCCCATCCAGCTCTTGCCCGTCGCGGCCTTGACCTTCTCATCGCTGTAGGACGGCGGTGGCCACAATTCGCCGCCCGTCTTCTTCGCCGCCTTCGCTTTCGGTTGCGCCTTCGTCGCCATGGCTTAATCTCCGCCCATCGCCATTTCCGCATCAGACGAGGTTTTCGCATGTCCGACAAGAAGGGGCCGCTGGCCAAGGGTCCGTTGGACGGCGTCCGGGTTCTCGACCTGACCGAGTTCATTTTCGGGCCCTATGCGACGCAGACCCTTGGCGATTTCGGCGCCGACGTGATCAAGGTGGAAAACCCCGGCGGCGACCGCCAGCGCTACGGCTCCAAGCATGCGAAGTCCGAGGACATGAGCGCGCTGTTCATGACCATGAACCGCAACAAGCGCTCCGTCGTGCTGGACCTCAAATCCGACGAAGGCCGCGAGAAGCTGCGCGCGCTGATCCCGACGGCCAATGTCTTCATCCACAATGTTCGCGCCGATGCGATGGCTCGGCTGGGTTTCGGCTATGAGGAAGTCGCCAAGATCAACCCTCACATCGTCTATGTGCACTGCGTGGGCTACGGCTCGGGCGGCCCTTATGCCGGGCGCCAGGCGTTCGACGATCTGGTGCAGGCTGCGTCCGGCGCCGCCGATCTGCTCCCGCGCGTGGACGGCAATGAGGACATGCGCCTCCTGCCCAGCTTCATCGCCGACAAGGTGTCGAGCATGCACGCGCTGTCGGCGACGCTGGCCGCGCTCTATCACCAGAAGGCGACCGGCGAAGGCCAGTTCGTCGAAGTGCCGATGTTCGAATGTTTCACCCATTTCATGTTGATCGAGCATCTCTACGGCGAAACCTTCGAGCCCCCGGTCAGCCACATGGGCCACACGCCGGCGCTGGCCGCCGACCGCCGCCCCTTGAAATGCAAGGACGGGTATATCTGCATCCAGCCGGTGAGCCGCGCATCGTCGGCGAAATTCATGGAACTCGGCGGCATTGCGAACGCCTATGAGAGCGAGCGGTTTCTCTCCGCGCCCAAGGGCCAGCGCGTTGGCGTTTACTACGCTATGCAGCGCGAGGCGGCGATGGCGCACACGGTCGAGGAATGGATGAAGCTGGGCGATGAGCACCGCATCCCGATCATGCGCGCCAACGGACTCGACGATGTGCTTGACGATCCCCACCTGAAAGCCGTGGACTTCTTCGAAATGCGCGAGCATCCGACCGAAGGCGGCTGGCGGACCATGAAGCCGCCCGTGAAATTCTCGAAGACCCCGGCCTCGATCCGGCTTGCTCCGCCCAAGCCGGGGCAGGACAACTCCACGATCGTCGCCCCATAGGAACCGCCATGTCCGATACCCTGCTGACCGTCCCAGCCGAATGGAAATCGCGCGCCTTCGCCGACCGCGCAAAATACGAAGAGATGTATGCGCGATCGGTGAGCGATCCGGACGGCTTCTGGGCGGAGCAGGCGAAGCGGCTCGACTGGATGAAGCCCTTCACTCGCGTGAAGAACGTCTCCTGGGACCCGGACAATCTCTTCATTAAATGGTTCGAGGACGGCGCGCTCAATGTCGCCGCCAACTGCATCGACAGGCATCTGCCTAGCCGCGCGAAGCAGACCGCGATCGTCTGGGAGCCGGACGATCCCAACGCGGCCGCCAAGCACATCACCTATGAGGAGCTGCACCGCGAGGTCTGCTGGTTCGCCAACGTGCTGAAGGCGCACGGTGTGAAGAAAGGCGATCGCGTCACCATCTATCTGCCGATGATTCCGGAAGCGGCCTACGCCATGCTCGCCTGCGCGCGCATCGGCGCCATCCATTCGGTGATCTTCGCCGGCTTCTCGCCCGACTCCATCGCCGGACGCATCCTCGATTGCGCCTCGACCGTCGTGATTACCGCCGACGAGGGCCTGCGCGGCGGCAAGCCGATCCCGCTCAAGCACAACACGGACCTCGCCCTTACGCAGTGCCCGGACGTCAAGACGGTGCTCGTGGTCCGGCATACAGGCGCCAAGACCCTCATGCACGCGCCGCGCGACGTCTGGTATCACGAGGCTGTCGCGAAGGTTCCGGGCGATTGCGCGCCGGAACCGATGAACGCAGAAGATCCGCTGTTCATCCTCTACACGTCGGGTTCGACGGGAAAGCCCAAGGGCGTCCTGCACACCAGCGGCGGCTATCTCTTGTACGTCGCGTTCACGCATCAATACGTGTTCGACTATCACGACGGCGACATCTTCTGGTGCACGGCCGACGTCGGATGGGTGACCGGCCACAGCTATATCGTCTACGGCCCGCTGGCGAACGGCGCGACGACGCTGATGTTCGAAGGCGTGCCGAACTATCCCTCCACCTCGCGGTTCTGGGAGGTGATCGACAGGCACAAGGTCAACATCTTCTACACCGCGCCGACGGCGATCCGCGCGCTGATGCGCGAAGGCGAGGCGCCGGTGAAGAGAACTTCGCGCCAGTCGCTGCGATTGCTCGGCTCGGTCGGCGAGCCGATCAATCCGGAAGCCTGGCTCTGGTACTACAACGTCGTGGGAGAGCGGCGCTGCCCCATCGTCGACACCTGGTGGCAGACCGAGACGGGCGGCATTCTCATCTCTCCCCTGCCCGGCGCGACGGATTTGAAACCCGGCTCGGCGACCAAGCCGCTGTTCGGCGTGCGACCCCAGCTTGTCGACGCCGACGGGACGATTCTGGAAGGCGCGGCCAGCGGCAACCTCGTTCTGCTCGACTCCTGGCCGGGCCAGATGCGCACGGTCTATGGCGATCACCGGCGTTTCGCCGACACCTATTTCAGGACCTATCGGGGCAAGTATTTCACCGGCGACGGCTGCCGGCGCGACGAGGACGGATATTATTGGATCACCGGCCGCGTCGACGATGTGATCAATGTCTCCGGCCACCGGCTCGGCACGGCGGAGATCGAGAGCGCGCTCGTTGAGGATCATCGCGTGGCCGAAGCGGCGGTCGTCGGCTTTCCGCACGACATCAAAGGCCAGGGCATCTATGCGTTCGTCACGCTGAAAGTGGGACAGGCGCCGTCGGAAGCTCTCGCGGAAGAGCTCAAGCAGCACGTCTCCCGCCATCTCT
Source organism: Rhizomicrobium sp. (assembly GCA_035549135.1). GTDB lineage: Bacteria > Pseudomonadota > Alphaproteobacteria > Micropepsales > Micropepsaceae > Rhizomicrobium. Next base: position 3,528 of record DASZRM010000053.1, read on the forward strand.
CGCCCATCGCGCGGCCGGACGTCATCCAGTTCGCGCCGGGCCTGCCCAAGACCCGCTCCGGCAAGATCATGCGCCGCATCCTGCGCAAGATCGGCGAAGGCGATACTTCCAATCTCGGCGACACGACCACGCTCGCCGATCCGGCCGTGGTGGCGGACCTTGTCAAGAACGCGGTGAGCAAATGAGCAATCTTTCCTGGCGCGTCGGCGATGTGACGATCACCCGCGTGGTGGAGATGGAGCTGCCGTTTCCCTATCACCCGGAATACACCTTCCTGAAGCAGGCGACGCCCGAGGCGTTGCGGAAAATGCCCTGGCGCTATCCGCATTTCGTGCGCGACGACGCCACGCTGCTGCTTTCGATCCACGCCCTGCTGGTCGAGGCGCCGGGGCTAAAGCTCGTCGTCGACACCTGCATCGGCAACGACAAGGCGCGCGGGCTGTTGCGCGGCCAAACGCTGCAGACGCGCTTCCTCGAAGACATCGCGCAAGCCGGCTTCCCGCGAGAGAGCGTCGATGCGGTGGTGTGCACGCATCTGCATGTCGATCACGTGGGGTGGAACACGATGCTCGAAGGCGGCAAGTGGGTTCCGACCTTCCCGAACGCCCGCTACCTGATCGGCAGAACCGAATTCGAGCATTGGCGCGACGTCGACAAGGGCGACACGCAACAGATCATGGCGGATTCGGTCAAGCCCGTCTTCGACGCCGGGCTTGCGCAAATGGTGGACATGGATCACCGCATTTCGCCCGAGATCAGGCTCGTGCCGACGCCTGGCCACACGCCCGGCCATGTCAGCGTCGCCATCGAATCCAGGGGCGAGCGCGCCGTCATCACAGGGGACATGGTGCATCATCCCTGCCAGATCGGCAGGCCGGACCGGTCGCCCGAATTCGACAGCGACAAGGAGACGGCCGCAGAAACGCGAATGAAGATGGTCGATGCGTGGGCCGACGCGCCGATCCTCGTCATCGGCACCCATTTCGCCGCGCCAACCGCAGGGCGCGTTCGCCGGGACGGTGACGTTTACCGGTTCGAGACGTAAGCCTCCATCGCCTTGGCCATCGCGATGTCCTTTTCGGTGACGCCGCCGGCGTCGTGGGTCGAGAGCGTCACCTCGACCTTGTTATAGACGTTGGACCATTCGGGATGATGGTCCATCTTCTCGGCCAGCAGCGCCACGCGGCTCATGAAGGCGAAAGCCTCGCTGAAATCGGCGAAGCGGAATTCGCGCGCGATCGCATCGCGGCCGGCTACCTCCCGCCATTGCGGCAACTGCTGCATCGCCGCGCGCCGGGCCGCCGCTTCGAGCTTTTTCATGACCTACTCCCTGGCTGTTGCGCCGAGCGCGCGTCCTCGTGAAGTATATTGGCGCAGCAGGATGCGCGGAGCGAGCCCCATGGATCGATCGGGTGAAAAGGCCCCCTCGCTCGACGATTTCGAGGTCATGGCGCGCGACGCCTTCGCGGCCCTGCCCGAGACGTTCCGGGCGCTCGCCGGCGATGTCGTGTTTCGGGTTGCGGATTTCCCGGACGACGATGTCGTTCGCGACATGGGACTCGAGAGCGAATTCGACATATTGGGGCTATTCCACGGACCGGAGCTCGCCGCTCATCGGGCTGGCAATGTCCACGCCGCCCAGACCATGATCTTTCTCTATCGCCGCCCTATCCTCGACTATTGGGCTGAGCACGACGAACGCCTCGGCGACGTCGTTCGCCACGTCCTGATCCACGAAATCGGGCACCATTTCGGGCTCTCCGACGACGACATGGAGGCGATCGAGAACGCCGCCGCCTAACCCTGCAGCGGGTAGGCGCGCTCCCGGCGGTATTGGCTGCCGTTCGACGTCGGACGGCTCGAAAAGAGCGAAAAGCCTTCGACCGTGAAAGGCGGACTGGCGTAGAGCGCGTGATCGACGAGATAGTCCATCACCGCGCCCGGCGGCGTGGCCCTGAGGCGCGCCAGCGTGATATGCGGAGAGAATTTCCGCGGCTCGGGCTCGAGGCCCGCGCGCTGCAGCGAAGTTTCGATCTTCCTTTGCAGGCGCAGGAGCGCGTCGCTCGATTCCACGCCGGCCCAGAGCGCGCGCGGCCTACTTCCCCCGAACTCGCCGACGCCCTTGAGGCGAAGTGTGAAGCCGGGCGCGCCGACGCCCGCCAGCGCATCGTCGATCGTCGCATGCACGCGCCCGTCGACCTCCCCGATGAAGCGCAGCGTCAGGTGCATCTGCTCGCCCGTCTGCCAGCGCGCGCCCGGAACTCCGCCCTGCATGAGGCTGAGCGTCCGGACGATGTCCTCGGGCGGGGTGATGGCCACGAACAGTCTCATTACGGCGCTCCGCCTGCGAGCGGCAGCCGCTTGCGGAACAAGAGCGCGACCGCGCCATAGGCGACGGCGGCGAACACGATCGCAAGCCCAAGCGCCGCCTCGCGCTGCAGCCCTCCCGGCCCCAAGAGCGAAAGCCCCAGATCGGCGCCAGCCAGCGCCGCCACGCCGGTCGCGATCGCGCCCGCAAGGCTTGGGCCCAGGGCGCGCCGGAACCGGTCGTCGATGGCGATGAGACCGCGGCGCCGCGCCAGATACAGGAGCAGGCTGACATTGGCCCACGAGCCGAGCGAAGTGCCCAGCGCCACGCCGAGCGCGCCGAGATGAAATCCCCAGACGAGCAGAACCTTGAAAGCGATGTTGACCGCGACGGCGAGCATCGTGGCGCGCACGGGCGTCGCCGTGTCGTGGCGGGAATAAAAGCTGGCGGCCACCACTCTGACCATCACGAAAGCGGGCAGGCCCACGCCATAGCCCGCGAGCGCCATCGCCGAGACGTCCGCGGCGTCGAGATGGAACGCGCCATGGGCGAAGATTCCGCGCATGATGGTCTTCGGCACCAGAAGGAAAGCGGCGGCGAACGGCAGGGTGAGAAACAGCCCGAGCGCCGCGCTTCTGTTCTGCGCGGCCCGCGCGCCCGCCTCGTCGCCCTTCGCGACCAGCGTGGACATTTCCGGCAACAGCACCGTCGCAAGCGCGATGCCGAGCGTTCCGAGCGGAAGCTGATCGATCCGGTCCGCGTAGTTCACGGCGGTCAGCACGCCGGGAAAGAAGCTGGCGATCAGCGTGTCGACGAAGAGCGCGATCTGCACGCTCGCCGAGCCCAGCGTCGCGGCGCCGAGCGCGCCCAGAAAACTCTTTGTCTGCGGGTTCCAGCGCGGAACGATCAGGCGCAGGCGAAGGCCGCTGCGCGCGCCGGCCGCGACGATGAAGCCGATCTGAAGAAATCCGGCCAGAAGGACGCCGGCCGCAGCCGCATAGGCGGCGTTTGGGAACCGGCGCGCCGCGAGCAACGTGCCGATCATCGCGATATTGAGAAAGATCGACCAGGCCGCCGCGGCGGCGAACTTGCCGTGCGCATTCAGCATCGCGGAGAGCTGCACGGCGATGACGGTCAGGATCAGATAGGGAAAGGTGATGCGCGACAGAGACGCAGCGAGTTCGGTCTGGCCGGGATGCGCCGCAAAACCCGGCGCCATGACGCGCACGATCCAGTACATGCAGGCCATCGCCGCGGCGAGCAGGACGAGCTGCGCCGCCATCTGCCAGGAGTAGATGTTGTCGGCAAATCTGGCGGCGGCCTCTTCGCCTTCCTTCTCGCGCGCGGCCGCATAGCGCGGAATGAACGCGACGTTGAACGCCCCCTCGGCGAAAATGCCCCGAAACGAGTTCGGCAGTCGCCAGGCGACGAAGAAGGCGTCCGACAGAAATCCGCCGCCCAGGACCGCGGCCATCAAGACGTCCCGCGCAAAGCCCGCGAACCGCGAGAGCAGCGTGAAACCGCCGACCGATGCGAGGCGTCTCAGCATGAGCGTCCTGTAGGCGGAGCCTCGTGGAACCGCCGAATCCCGCGCGCAGCTTAGACGGCAGCGAAGGCAGGCGCATAGGCGAGGCGTTTCGCGCCGCAGCGACTCGAATGGGTCTTACGCGGGACTGCCGCGATCTGCGGGTCATGCTCCGCACAGGCCTGACAAATCGTAAATGGCCGGGATTGCGGCTTTGTCATGCGGTTCCCCGCCCGTTTTCGGAGCGCTTGATACTTTACCCGCGGAACACGATATAATACGCGAGCCGTGCAATGCGCCGGCAAGGAAGGACGTACATGGCTGACTACAACAATCCCGTGCTGCGCGGCCAAAGCGCGACCGCGGGCGTCATCGACCAGGGACTGCGCGCTTATATGCTGCGCGTCTACAACTACATGCTCGTGGGGCTGGTCCTGACGGGCGCAACCGCCTGGATCACGGCGAATACGGCGTTCGGTTCGATCTTCTTCCAGGAGACCATCGTAAACGGTCATCCTGCGGTGGGCCTGAACATCCTGGGTTATGTCGCGCTCTTCGCGCCGCTGGTCCTGGTCCTCTATCTGTCGGCCAGAATCCAGTCGATGAGCGCCAGCGCGGCGCACCTGACATTCCTGGCCTACGCGGCGCTGATGGGCATTTCGCTCGCCCCGATCCTTCTCGTCTACACTGGCGTCAGCATCGCCCAGGTCTTCTTCATCACCGCTGCGACGTTCGGCGCGATGAGCCTTTGGGGCTATACGACGCGAGCCAATCTGGCGGGCTTCGGATCGTTCCTGTTCATGGGGCTGATCGGCATCATCATCGCCTCGCTGGTGAACTTGTTCCTGCATTCGGCGATGATGGCGTTTGTGGTTTCTGTGATCGGCGTTCTGGTCTTCACGGGCCTGACCGCCTACGATACGCAGAACATCAAGGAAATGTATGTCGCCGGCGACGACGGAACCGTGGCGGGCAAGAAGGCGATCGTCGGCGCGCTGCGGCTCTACCTCGATTTCGTGAACCTCTTCCTGATGCTGCTCCAGCTGCTCGGCAATCGCCGCTGACGGCAGCCGGAATAAGGAGGGCCCCGATGGCGACATCGGGGCCCTTCGCTTCTCGATGGCCATCGATACGCCCGACCCCTGCCCGGTGGAGCTCGCGCCATTTTCGTCGCGCTGGGCGGAGATGGCGCATGACGAGGCGCAGCGGCTCAAACGCGCGCTCCGGGACGAACTTGTGACCGTCCATCACATCGGTTCGACGGCGATAGGGGGCATCATGGCCAAACCGATCGTCGATCTCATGCCGATCGTGCGCAGCATCGCGCGGCTCGACGCTCTGGAAGGCGCCGTACGCGGGCTTGGCTACAAGTGGTTCGGAGAATTCGGCCTTCCAGGCCGCCGGTACTGTTACCGGATGGATGCCGGATCGGGAAAGCGACTGTTCCAACTGCATTGTTATGAGGAGGGCGCCGCGGAGGCGCCGCGTCATCTGGCGTTTCGGGATTATCTGCGGGCCCATCCGGCCATCGCAAAAGACTACGAGACGGAGAAAATCCGCGCTGCAATGGCCGAACCCGACGACGTGAACGCCTATAACGGTCGGAAGAACGATTGGATCAAGCGCGTCGAGCGGGACGCCATTCTCTGGAGCGCCCGCCGTTAGAGCGATTTGCGTCCGCGCGGGTTCTCGCTGGCCGCTAGACCGGCTGCGCGGCCATCGCCTTGAGCAATTTGCGATCGAACACGCGCAGAACCTGCGCCAGATCGTGGCCGCGCTTGAGCACTAGGCCATTGGCACCCAGAACCGCATATTCGCCCTGGCGATGCCGAAGCTTCGGGCGCTTTTCGATCGTGAACAGGGCCCCTTCGCTGGACCGGCGAAATACGGAGAAGGCCGCCATTTCGCTCAGAAAATCGATCGCGTAGTCGCGCCACTCCCCCAGCGCGACCATCTTGCCGTACAGCGTAAGGATACGATCGAGTTCGGCGCGCTCGAAGCGCACCTGCGCGATCTGCCCGCTTAACGGACCCGTCCGCGCAGGCTGCGAGCGGCGCTCCGCGCGGAGGAACGCTATGGGTTCCTCGACCATCGATCGCATCATGGCGCGGAGGGACCGGAGCGGTCAAACGCGCGGCGTATTCCTGCTAAACCATTTCTCCGACATGTGATTTTCGCAATTTAGCGCCATGAAATCGCCATCATTGCACCTTGGCGCGGCCTTTTTCGGCGCCGAAAGTCCGCCGCGTCGGTTGGTCGAGTTGAGGGATTTATTCGCGACGAACTTAGCCCCCCAGCCCCTCGTCGCGCGTAGTCTTGATCGGCCAGCCGGCGCTTCTCCCCCAACTCCATTCAACGAAATTTCACTCCGCCGGCGCGGCGCCCATAAAGCTGTCGCGCCGAATTTCCTCTCACGCGGCTTCGGAAGACCTGATAGCGTGCGCGCCTTCAACGAGGGTAGACGGAATGTATCGCAAACTTACGATCGCGATGGCGCTTTGCGCGATTCCCGCAATGGCGCCTGCCCAAACGCTGACGAATCTTACCCATCCCGCGCCCGAGGGCGCGCTGATCACGCTGCAAATGACCGACGGGACGGTGATGGCGCAGTCGGCTTCCAACCAGTCGAATTGGTGGAAGCTGACGCCGGACAACACCGGCAGCTATGTCAACGGCACGTGGTCGAAGATGGCGACGCTGCCGTCGAACTATTCGCCCTACGCCTTCGCTTCGGCGGTGCTGGCGGACGGACGGCTTCTCATCGAGGGCGGCGAATACAATCCGAGTTCGGAATTCACGCTGACCAATCTGGGCGCCATTTACGATCCCCTCGCCAACACCTGGACATCGATGAATCCCCCGAAGGGGAAGAAGTGGGACTATATCGGCGACTCTTCGGCGCTCGTGCTTCCCGACGGACGTTTTCTGATCGGCCAGAAGCTGAGCACGAAGATGGCGGCGCTCGACCCCAAGACGCTGAAATGGACCAATCTCGACTCGACCGGCCATAGAGGATTCGCCTCCGAAGAGACCTGGACCCTTCTGCCCGACGGCCGGGTGCTGACCGAAAACGTGAAGAAGGCGCCGAACACCCAGATCTACGATCCGGCCACCGGCGTATGGACAGACGCAGGCAAGACGCCCGTCGCTCTCAACGGCCCGCCCTGCTGCAGCTGCTTCGACTTCGGCGGTCCCAAACCCTACTGCCCGCCGGGCGAAATCGGCCCGGCGATCCTGATGCCGGACGGTTCGGTGTTCGCCACAGGGGCGATCCCAAAAGGGGAGAACACCGCGCACACCGCGATCTACAAGAAGGGCGTCTGGAAGGCCGGCCCCGACATTCCGAACCACGACGACGCCGGAGACAATTTCGCCTCGCTGCTTCCCAACGGGCGCGTGCTGTTCCAGGGGATCAGCGGCCAGCTTTATGAGTTCGACGGCGGCGCCAAGACCATCACCGACGTCCATGTCAACGGCGGCGGCAACAGCCTGATGGTGCTGCCCACGGGTCAGATTCTCATCGGAGGCGCCGCCGTCTACACGTCGACTGGCGGTCCCGATCCCGCTTGGGCGCCGGCCGTGACGGATTGTCCTTCGACGCTGACCCGCGGAAGCACCGTGCAAATTTCGGGGACCCAGTTCAACGGACTGTCGCAGGCCAATTCGTTCGGCGACGAATTGGAGACCTTCACCAACTATCCTTTGGTGCGGATCAAGAACAATGCGACCGGACACGTCTTCTACGCGCGCACCCACGACCACAGCTCCATGGGCGTGGCGACCGGCTCCACGATCGTGACCACGAACGTCGACATCCCGGCCGGGATGGAGACGGGAGCCAGCAAGCTGGAAGTCGTGGCGAACGGCATCGCCTCGGCCGATGTGGACGTGACGATCAACTAAAACAAGACGTATATCCTGAAGACCCAAAAGGGCCCGCGACGCGGGCCCTTTTTCGTTCACCGTCCGGACAGGCGCGCGCCCAGCTGGCCCCACAATCCGCCGATCGCCCCGGTCAGGACACACACCGCCGTACCGACCGGAAGCACCACGAGCGCGCTGTCGCCGAGCAGGACCGAGACGGCAGTCCCGACCAGCGCGCAAAAGCCGCCCGCAATCGCGCCGCCCATCGCGCCTCGTCCATAGCCCGCGGCGAACTCGCGGGCATAAAGCAGACCGGCAAGCCCCGAGATCATCATGCCGCCGAAGGCAAAGGCGTTGTCCTTCACCCAGGGAACATAGTGCCCGACCACGACCAGGGTGAACTGAAGCAGGACTCCAACGGAAATCGCGCGCTGAAGAATTTGCGCATCAATCATGGCGCCACGATTTCACGATCCCGATCCAAAAGCGACGCCTTTTGCTTCCTATCCCGCGCGGAAACGGCCCAATCGCGCGCTTCAGCGCCAACCTCGGCCGCCCGCCCCAGTCCGGCCAGCGCCTGCCGCAGCAGCGCTAGGGCGCGATCGAAGGGTTCGATAGATCGACGGGCCAGCGCCTCTACGATTGCGCCCTGCGCAACCGCCAGCGTCAGCGTCGCCAAATCGCGAGGTTCTCGGCCGAGCGGCGATTGAACCGCGGCCTCCTCGAACCAGCGTTCGACCGAATCGAGCCAGAGGTCGAAATACGCCTCCATCGCCGCGCGCACTTGCTGGTCGGGATCGCGTACTTCGGCAATCAGCGCGCCCACCGGACATCCGCGACGACAACCGTTCGCCGCGAGCGCGTCCCGATATGAGCCAAGCAGCCTGAACACGCGATCGACGGGATCGGAGATGTCCAGCAGATCGGGCGAGGCAAGCTGTTGGGCCAGGTCGCGCCGATGCCGGTCCAGCACCTCAACGAGCAGATCGCGCTTGCTTTCAAAAAAATGGTAGAGGCTGCCGCTGTTTGCGCCTGCGCGCTCGAGAATGTCGGCCACCGCCGCCGATTGATACCCCCGCTCGGCGAACAGCAGTCCCGCCGCCTGGACCAAGCGATCCCTTGTGCCGCCCCTCATGGGCGGAAAAGTTGATTGACCGTTCAATCAAGTCAAGCCCGCACGCGCATGACCCATCCGTAACTATTCAATTCTTGCGAGGATTGGCCGATTTCTCTAAGCAAATCCGCCTGTCTTTCCGCGACCGCCTTTCCATGATCGAGATTGAGGGACTGACCAAAAGATTTGGGCCGTTCGCCGCTGTCGCGGGCCTGAACCTGACCGTGGGCAAGGGCGAAGTCCTGGGCTTTTTGGGGCCCAACGGCGCCGGCAAGAGCACCACAATGAAGATGGTGACCGGCTACATCGCCCCGACCGCCGGCCGAATCCGGATCTGCGGGCACGATGTCGAGACCGACCCGATCGCCGCCCAGTCGATGATCGGCTATCTGCCCGAAGGCGCGCCGGCCTATGGCGACATGACGGCGAGACAATTCCTGAACTTCATTGCCGGCGTTCGCGGCTTTCGCGGCGACGCGGCGGCCGGCGCCGTCGCAAAGGCGGTCGCAAGAGCCGAGCTCGGTCCCGTGCTCGACCAACCGATCGAGACGCTCTCCAAAGGATTCAAGCGCCGCGTCGGCGTGGCGCAGGCCATATTGCACGATCCGCCCGTCCTCATCATGGACGAGCCGACGGACGGGCTGGACCCCAACCAGAAGCATTCGGTGCGCGCGCTTCTGCGCGCCATGGCGCCGCAAAAGGCGATCGTGATCTCCACCCATCTTCTGGAAGAGGTGGAAGCGGTCTGCACGCGCGCCGTGATTATCGATCGCGGGGCCATCGTGGCCGACGGTAAGCCCGCCGAGCTCCTGGCGCGCTCGCGCTACCACAATGCGGTGTCCCTCACCCTTCCGACCGTCCAGGCCGCGCCGGCGACGGCGAAACTCAAGCTGCTGCCGAACGTGGCGACGATCGAGCACGCCCAGCCGAGCGATGGCTTGACGCGCCTGACCGCCTTCCCGAAGGGCGGCGCGCTCCTGATCGAAGACGTCAGCGCGCTCGCGCGGCGCGAGAACTGGGACGTGAAAGAGCTCTACGCCGAAGCGGGCAGACTGGACGAAGTGTTCCGCGCCATCACCACGCACGACACTGCGCGAGCGAAGGCTGTCGCCGCATGAACCAGATCTGGCCCATCTTCAAGCGCGAATTCGCCGCGTACTTCGCCACGCCGCTCGCCTATGTATTCATCGTGATTTTTCTTTTCGCGATGGGCGCGTTCACGTTTTACATCGGCGACTTCTATAACAACGGCGTCGCCGATTTGAGCGTGTTCTTCGGCTATCACCCCTGGCTGTATCTGTTCCTCGTGCCGGCGATCGCCATGCGGCTTTGGGCCGAAGAGCGTCGCACCGGGACCATGGAGCTGCTGCTCACGCTGCCGGTGCCGTTGTGGGCGACCGTCATGGGCAAATTTCTCGCGGCCTGGGCGTTCACAGGCGTTGCGCTCGCTCTCACCTTTCCGATCTGGATCACGGTCAACTACCTCGGCAGCCCCGACAACAGCGTGATCCTGGGAGGCTATGTCGGCAGCTTCCTCATGGCGGGGGGCTACCTCGCCATCGGCGCCTGCCTTTCGGCCACCACGAGCAATCAGGTCATCGCTTTCGTCATCACGGTGGTCGTCTGTTTTCTGTTCACGATTTCGGGCGCGCCCCTGGTTCTGGATTTCTTCCGCGCCTGGGCGCCGCTGGCGCTCATCGACGCCGTCTCGTCCTTCAGCTTCCTGACCCATTTCTCCGCGATCACTTCGGGCGTGATCGATCTGCGCGACGTGATCTTTTTCCTCTCGCTGATGGCCCTGTTCCTCACCGCGAACGTCGTCGTCCTCGATTTGAAGAAGAGCGCCTGAGCCATGAAACCGATCGCTCGCCGCTTCTATTCCCTCGCCGCGATCGCGCTCGCCGCCGTGATTTTCGTGGCGATCAACATTGCGGCCGATTCCTGGTTCACCACCGCCAAGCTCGATCTGACCGAAAACGGTCAGTTCACGCTCGCCAAGGGCACGCGCAACATCATCGCCGGCCTCAAAGAGCCCATCACGCTCAGGTTCTACTATTCGAAGCAGGCCGCTTCGGACTACGCGCAGACCGTCGCCTACGCCAAGCGCGTGCGCGACCTGCTCGAAGAATATGCGGCCCTCGGCCACGGCAAAATCGTCGTCGAGGAAGTCGACCCGGAGCCGTACACGGCGGCCGAAGACCAGGCCACGTCCCAGGGCCTCAGCGGCGCGCCGACCGACAATGGAGATGTCGTCTATTTCGGGCTGGTCGGGACCAACCGGATCGACGGCCGCGAGGTCATCCCCTATTTCACGCCGGAACGCGAACAGTATCTCGAATACGACATCACCTCTCTGATCTATCGCCTCGCCAATCCGAAAAAACCGCGACTGGCGATCATCTCGAGCCTTCCGCTGCAATTCGGGCCGGGCGGCGTTCAGGCGATGATGCAGGGCCGCGGCGCGCCCTACGTCATCTACCAGGAACTGACCCAGATCGTGGCGACGCAGATGGTGCCGCCCGGATTCACTGAGCTGCCCAAGGATGTCGACGTGCTGATGATCGCCCATCCGCCGGCGCTGAACGACAAGCAGGTCGAGGCGATCGACCAATTCGTGCTCGGCGGCGGCCGCGCGCTCGTTTTGGTCGATCCCAATTCCGAGATGGCGCGGGCGGGCGCCAATCCCTATCAGCCTTCGCCCAATGCGCCCTCGTCCGACCTTCCAAAGCTGTTCAAGGCCTGGGGCGTGGGATACGACCCGCAGAAGGTCGTCGCCGACCGCGATCTCGCCCAGCGCGTTCAGGTGGCCGACCCGCGCAATCCCGTCGCCCTCTATCCCGCCTGGCTTCGCCTTACGCCGGACAATTTCGATTCCAAGGACCCGATCACCGCCAATCTGCAATCTCTGAACCTCGCCAGCGTCGGCGCCTTGCGCCCGCTGAAAGGCGCGACCACGCATTTCTCGCCGCTCGTCACCTCGTCGGATCAGGCCTCGCTTCTCGACGCCGCTTCGGTGCGCATGGCGCCGGATCCGCAGGATCTGATGACGCAGATTCTGCCGAGCGGGAAGAAATTCGTCATCGCGGCCCGGCTCTCGGGCGAAGCCAAATCGGCGTTCCCCTCGGCCAGGATCAAGTCGGGGCCGCTTAACGTCGTGGTCATGGCCGACAGCGACATTCTCGACGATCGCTTCTGGGTCCGGGTGCAGAACGTGCTCGGAAAGAAGATCGCCGCGCCCTTCGCCGATAACGGCGCCTTCGTGATCAACGCCGTCGAAAACCTCACCGGATCGGACGATCTGATCAGCCTGAGGACGCGGGAGGCCAGCAACAGGCCCTTCACGGTGGTGCGCGACCTCCAGGCGAAGGCCCAGGCGCAGTTCCAGGAGGAAGAACAGACCCTGCGTCAGCGCATGACCGACACGCAGCAGCGGCTGCGCGAACTCGAACAGGGCGGCGAGGCCAAATCCGGCGCCGTCGGCCTGACGCCGGCGCAACGCGCGGAGATCGAGAAGTTCCGCCGCGAACTGATCGATACGCGCACGCAATTGCGCGACGTGCAGCACAATCTGCGCAAGGACATCGATGCGCTCGGCGAATTCCTGGCTTTCGTCAACATCGCGCTGGTGCCGCTGCTTGTGGCGATCTTGGCGATCGGGCTTGCGGCGCTGAGGCGGCGGCGGCGCGCCCGCGCGCTCGCGTTTTGAGGCGCCCATGTCTGCGATGAAAGCGATCCTGGCCGATCCCCGCCGCCGCAATCTTGCGGTCTTGGCCGCCATCGCCGCGGCGAGCGTCGGGATGGCGGTCTGGGGCCTCGAGCGGCAGGCCGCCGAGGTGGCGCCGAAATATGTCGAGACCGAATTCCTGCCCGGCTTCGCCGCGCATATCCGCGAAGCGGCGCGCATCCATATCCAGTCGAAGAAGAACGGCGCCTTCGACGTCGTCTTCAAGCCCAACAAGGGCTGGGTGCTGCCCGGCAAGAACGATTACCCCGCCTCGTTCGAGGAGGTGAACAAAACTCTGGTTGGGCTCGCTGCGCTCGAGACCATCGAGCCGAAGACCGGGCGCGCGGACTGGCTGCACTATATCGACCTCGACGATCCGGCCCACGGCGGCGCAGGCACTCGCATCGTGGTCAGCGACGATCGCGGCCGCGCGCTCGTCTCGCTCATCGTCGGCAAAAGCGAAGATATCGGCGATGCGAGCGGCCAAGTCGGACTTTTCGTGCGCCGGATCGGCGACAACCAGAGTTGGCTCGCGCGCGCCGCGTTCGAGCCGCAGAACGACCAGAACGACTGGGTCGAGAAGCGCGTCATCGACATCGACCGCGCGCAGATCCAGTCCACCACCGTCGACGAGCCGGACGGCCAGTTCTTCGAGGTCTCGCGCGACAAGGCGAGCGATCCGAACTTCAAGCTTGCGGTCGCGCCGAAGGGCCGCGAGGAGGCGCCCGGAGCGGCGGACGGCCTGGCGACGGCGATCGTCGATTTCGCATTCGACGACGTGAAGCCGGCGCGGAATTTCAACTTCTCGGACGCGACGCGACTGGTGACCAAGACCTTCGATGGGCTCAGCGTCACCGTGGACGTGCTGCGCCTGGATTCGGACTATTGGGCCCAGATCGCGGCCATGGGCGCGGCCAACAACCGCGACGCCGGCCGGCGCGCCCGCGAAATCAACGCCAGGGCCGCGGGCTGGGCTTTCAAGCTGCCCGACTACAAGGGGGCCCAGTTCATGACCCCGCTCGAGAATCTGCTGAAGCCCAAACCGGGCAAGAAGGCCGCGGCCGGAACCCCGTAATCGACAACCGGCCGCGCCTGGGCTAGGTGCTTGGCGCGATGGCCGACGATCCCTTCCTGCGCGACCTCTGGTACATGGCGGCGCTCGCCTCGAGCGTGAAGCGCGGGGCGATGCGGCGCGTCATGCTGCTGGGCGAGCCCGTCAGCATCGGCCGCATGAAGAGCGGCGAGGCCTTCGCGCTGCGCGACATCTGCCCGCACCGCGGCGTGCCGCTTTCCGCCGGAACGGTGATGGACGACGCGACCGTCCAATGCCCCTATCACGGCTGGCGGTTCAAGGCCGATGGCGGGTGCGCGCTCATCCCCTCGCTCGTCGGCGGCGAGGCGATCCGCGCGGAAAGCATCCGTGTACGGAGCTATCCGGTGCGCGAGCAGGACGGCCTCATCTGGGTCTGGATGGCCGCGGAAGGCCGCGAGAGCGCGCCGCCGCGCAGCGAGCCGCCCAAGGTTCAGATCCCCAATGCGACGCCGCGCTGGAGCGAGAGCCAGACCTTCCACTGCGCCATCGACCACGCAGTGATCGGCCTCATGGACCCCGCGCATGCGCCCTATGTCCACGGCCGCTGGTGGTGGCGGGTGACGCCGCGCGCGAAGGAGAAGCATTACGCGCCGCTTCCCACCGGCTTCGTCATGACGCGCCACGCGCCGAGCAAACAGGCCTACAGGCTCCTCGGCGGCGATGTCTCCACCGAGATCACCTTCGAGCTTCCGGCCACGCGGTTCGAGAACATCGCGGGCACGGTGCTGGGCCGCAGGATCGACGTCGTGGGCCTCACCACCTGCACGCCGATCGACGCGGCGACCACACAGGTGACGCAGACCTTCTACTGGCCGGCCTGGCTCGGCTTCATCAAGCCGTTCTTTCAGGCCCTCGGCCCCACCTTCCTCGG
>DASZRM010000054.1:0-2382 GCA_035549135.1 Rhizomicrobium sp.
GGTGAGCGGGTTCTTCAGTTCGTGGGCGACGTCGGCGGCGAAACGCTCGATGGCGTCGATGCGGTCGTAGAGCGCGCGGGTCATGGCCGAGAAAGAGGTCGCCAGCTCGCCGATCTCGTCGTTGCGGTCCTCCATGCTGGGTATGGTCTCGCGTCCGGACAGTCCGCCGCGCACGCGGTCGGCCGCGTTGGCGAGCTCGAGGACCGGGCGGGCGATGAAGCGCGAAAGGACGAACGAGGAGATGAGGGCGACCGATATCGCCAGCGCGAAGAGCTCGAACAGCCGCATGCGCTCCTCGCGCAGAACGTTGTCGATGTCGCCGCCTTCGGTCGAAACCATGAGCACGCCGTAGATCGCCTTGAAGCGCTGCACCGGCGCGGCGACGGAAAGCACGAGCTTGTTCTGGTCGTCGACGCGCTGGGCCTTCGCCACGTCGCCCGCGAGCGCCTGATTGACCTCGCTGTAGACGCGGCCGTTCTGGCCCGCCTCGAAATAGGGATCGAGCCTGCGGAAGGGGCGGACTCCGGTCACGCCGTCATAGACTCGGCTCAGAAATTCCTTCGTCCGGCTCCAGAAGTCGATGGGCGGGAGCTCGACCGTCTGCACGACATTGCGCGCCAGAAGCTCGCGGGTGTCGACGGCGAGCGAGCCGTCGGTCAGATAGAGCCGTCCGCGAAGCTTGGTCGGCGCGATGAGCTGGCGCAACAGCGGCTCGGCCTGCTTGAGGTTGAGCGTGTGCGTGTCCGGATCGGTTGCGTATTCGGCGAGCGTGCCGGCGACGATCTCGGCCTGGGCCTCGATGCCGGTCAGCCGCTCGTCGACGAGCCCGAGTCGGGTCGATTGCACCCAGACCAGCCCGCAGATCAGCCCGACCAGCACCCCGACATTGACGAGCACGATGCGCCGCGTGAGCGCCGAATGGCGCGCGCGGCGCTGGGGCCTGACCGGGATCACGGCGCTGGCCCGCGCCGCTCAGCTCTCGCGATAGCGGTAGCCGACGCCATAGAGCGTCTCGATCGCGTCGAAATTGTCATCGACCTGTTTGAACTTCTTGCGCAGGCGCTTGATGTGGCTGTCGATGGTGCGGTCGTCGACATAGACCTGGTCGTCATAGGCCGCGTCCATCAGGCTGTCGCGGCTCTTCACGAAGCCGGGCCGCTGGGCGAGGCTCTGAAGGATGAGGAACTCGGTCACGGTAAGGCGCACGGGCCGTCCGTCCCAGGTGCATTCGTGGCGCTGCGGGTCGAGCGAGAGTTTTCCGCGGACGAGCGCCTCCTTCTTCGCCTCGGCCGCTCCGCCCGCCGCCTTGTGCGAGTCCGAGCGCCGCAGCACCGCCTTCACCCGCTCCAGCAGCAGCCGCTGCGAGAAGGGCTTGCGGATATAATCGTCGGCGCCGGCGTTCAGGCCCATCAGCTCGTCGATCTCCTCGTCCTTGGAGGTGAGTAGGATGACCGGCAGGTCGCCGTTCTGGCGCAGGCGCCGGAGCAGCTCGAGCCCGTCCATGCGCGGCATCTTGATGTCGAGGATGACAAGGTCCGGCGGCGAGGCGGTGAGCGCGGTCAGCGCCGAGGCGCCGTCCGAAAAGGTGCGCACGTGATAGCCCTCCTGTTCGAGCAGCATGCTCACGGAGGCCAGAATGTTCTTGTCGTCGTCGACCAGCGCTATATTGGCCATGCCCTGAAGATCCGATGGCGGCGCGACTTAGTATAGGGGCCCCGGCGCCAAATCAAAGCGCCCATTCCCCGGCCGCTCCGGGCGAGGCCGGACGCTTCGGGCGAGTCGCTGCGCGCGACAAGACCGCGCGCGCGGGCGTTCGCGAAACCTCGCCGCGACCATGCGAATAATTGCGAGCGGACCTGGATTGCCATAGCTTACGCGCGAATTTCCAAGAGGCGCCACGATGCCGAGACGAGCCGGCGAGACGATAATCGAGCGAATCCTCGAGATCGGCCTGTTCGAGTCGCGCTGGCTGCTGGCCCCGTTCTATATCGGGCTCGTCGTCTCGCTGGTGATGCTGCTCATCGTCTTCCTGCGCGAGCTGCTCGGCTGGCTTCCCAATGCGATGACGCTCGACGCCGAGCAGATCATCCTTTCGGTGCTGACGCTGATCGACCTGTCGCTCGCCGGCAACCTCGTGCTCATCGTCATCTTTTCCGGCTACGAGAATTTCGTCTCCAAGATCGACACCCGCGGCAGCGAGGACCGGCCCTCCTGGATGGGCACGCTCGACTTCTCGGGCCTCAAGATGAAGCTCATCGGCTCGATCGTGGCGATCTCGGTGATCTCGCTGCTGCGCACTTTCGTGCATCTGACCGAGCCGGGCGCGGCGCTGGACGAGCGGCGGCTGATGTGGCTCATCCTCCTGCATCTGACCTTCCTCGC
>DASZRM010000055.1:0-2118 GCA_035549135.1 Rhizomicrobium sp.
GGATGGTACTATGACCAGCGCGACAACCGGGCCTTCATTTCGGCGCTGGCTAGCGGCAAGTCCGTTTTGGACGGCTATTGCTACGCTGGCGGCTTCGCCTTGGCGGCGGCGAAGGCTGGCGCCGTCGAGGTCACTGCGCTCGACAGCTCCGCGCCCGCGCTCGCGCTCGCGGAGGATTCGGCGGCGGCCAATGGAGTTACGAATATCTGCAAATTCGTTTGCTGCGACGCGATGGAAGAGTTTGAGCGCCTAGGCGACGCCGGCCAGCGCTTTGACATCGTTATCGCCGACCCGCCGCCCTTCGTGAAGTCGCGCAAGGATCTGGAATCGGGCGCCAGGGCCTATCGCAAGCTGGCGCGGCTTGCGGCGAGGGTGGTTGCGCCGCGCGGTTACCTTCTGCTTGCGGCCTGCTCGCATAATATTTCAGCGGATCGCTTCGCCCAGGAATGCGCCCTGGGCCTCGCGCGCGCCGGACGCAAGGCAAGGCTCATCCGGCAGGCGGGCGCCGGACCCGACCATTGCGTGCATCCGCTGTTGCCGGAAAGCGCTTATCTGAAAGCGCTCGTCTACGCGATGGACTAGGGCCCGGCGTAACCCACCCGCTTCATCCAGCCCGCCTTCATCACTTCAACTTCCGCCTTTCGGAAGTCTGCCACCGCTTTTGTCTCGTCGTCGAAAATCAGCGTCTCCTGCGCATTCGCGGAAAATTGCGGCCACCGAGGCAGGCCCGTCCCGTCAGGATCGCCGGTCTTCGCGAAATTGGTCCAATAGCTTTGGACCGTCGAGATCATGGCGCGGTCCTTGGCGCTGGCGCGATCGGCCAGGCGGCCCAGTCCTCGCAGGCCGAAGACATAGATCAGCTCGCCTCCGTGGCTTACGCCCAGAACCTTGCCGCGAAAGGAATCTGCGATATAGGCGAATTGGTAGACGCGCGCGGGCGCGCCGGCGCCGTCCACGAAACCGGCCAGAGTCTGCGAAGGAGCGGTGAAGAGCGCGTCGCCGAACGCCTGCCGCGCAAATTCCTCTTCGCTGAGCGGCCCGTCGACTTCATAGATAGCGCGAACCTTGGGCAGCGCCGATCCGAACAGTCTCAGCCCCTTGATGGGGTCGATGCCGAGCGCCGGAGCAAGACTGGCCTCGTTGCTGTTAGAGCCCGCGATATAGGGGACCTTGGCGATGTCCCCTTTTGCGAAGAGGAGCGAGACGTCGGAAGGAATGATCTTGCCATCGATGTACGGCGCGATCCTGCCCTCGCCGCCCTGCTTGCCGAGTATTTCCGAGACCTTCAATCGCCTGAGCATTGCCGCCGCCCGCGCGTCTTCGCCCGCAACGCCCGCCCGATGCGCGAATTGCAGACCGGCCTGCTCGGCCTCCGCGCGGGTCGGGATCGCTTGAAGTCCAAGCCCCGATTCCGAGATCGCCTTTGCGAACAGCCCGCGCGCCATGGGCGAGGCCATAAGGTCGTTGACGCTCATTCCGCCGGCGGACTCGCCGAAGATGGTGACGTTCGCGGGATCGCCGCCAAACGCCGCGATGTTCTTTTGCACCCAATCAAGCGCGGCGATCTGGTCGAGAAGGCCAAAATTGCCGCTCTCGTCGCCCGACTGCGTGTTCAACACGGCCGGATGCGCGAAGAACCCGAGCTCGCCGAGCCGGTAGTTGAAACTGACGACCACCACCCCGCGTTTCGCTAGGTCCGTCCCGTCATAGAGCGGAATCGCCGAGCCGCCGTCGATGAATCCGCCGCCGTGGACCCAGACCATCACCGCCAGCTTGGCGTCGGCCGAAGCTTTCGGAGTCCACACATTGAGCGTCAGGCAATCTTCGCTCTGTTTCAGGCGCGGCGTGAAAAAGCTGATGCGCTGATTTTGGGGACAGATCGGGCCGAAATCGCCGGCCTCGCGCGGCTTGACCCATTGGGGCGCCGGTAGCGGCGCGCGCCAACGCAGCGCTCCGACCGGAGCCGCTGCGTAAGGGATGTTCTTGTAGACTTCGACGCCATCATGGGCCTCGCCGATCAGCGGTCCCTGCTCGATGCGAACGTTCGCCTCGCGCCCCGTGGCGGACGATGCCGCGAGCGCGGCGAACAAGATGGCGAGCGCGAGCCGGCGCATTGGG
>DASZRM010000056.1:0-2940 GCA_035549135.1 Rhizomicrobium sp.
TTCGTCGAGACCACGGTCATCAGCGCCAGCCGCGACGGGCTCGCCACCACCGACGCCGGCCTCAAATCCTTCGCCACCGACGACGGCGTTCCCACGATCGCGTCCGGCGCGCCCGAAGGGGCGGCCTATTTCTTCTTCGGCGACGAGCAGGGCGGGGTGATTTACGCGCCTGGTTCCGGGCCCCTGAAGCGCGGCGACGTCCTGAGTTGCGTGGTTCCGCACTGCGACCCGACCGTCAATCTTTACGACCGCTACCATGCGGTTCGCGGGGACGTCCTCGAAGCCATCTGGCCGGTGGACGGGCGCGGCCGGTCGGCCTGATTGCGGCCGAATTCTGACAACTCCGTTCATGCAGGGTTCAGCCGCCGCGCGTCAGAGTGAGGCGCAGGGTAGGGCATCGAATCCAATGCGGAGTGACAAGACATGAAAACCATCACAAAACTTGCGCTCGGCGCGATGATGCTGGCTGGCGCGGCCGCCGGCATGAGCGCGCCGGCCAAAGCCGGCGTCCATGTGGGAATCGGCATCGGCGTGCCGGGACCGTATTATTACGGCGCGGCCTACTGCGACCCGTACAGCGACTGGTACGACCCGTACGAGTGCGACGGCTACTACGACGCCTATTACGAAGGGCCGGTGTTCATCGACGGCGTGTGGTTCAACGGACCGCTGCGCTGGCGCTGGTGGCACGGCCACCGCGTGTTCTGGTGGCGCAACGGCTGGCACAGAGGCTCGGGATTCCGCGTCAGCGGTTTCCACAACCACGGCTTCCGCGGGCACAATTTCGGCCATCCCACGCATAACGGCCATAACTTCAGCGGCGGCTTCCGCGGGCATAATTTCGGCGGTCCGCATAACGGCCCCAACTTCAGCCACGGCTTCCGCGGCCATAATTTCGGCGGTCCCCCGCACAACGGCCACAACTTCAGCGGCGGATTCCATGGCGGCCATAATTTCAGCGGCTTCCATGGCCGTTCGATGTCGCATGGCGGCGGCAATTTCGGCCGTCATCGCTAGGGCGTAACGCGACCGTCCGGAAACGGACGGCTGCGTGTCCGGCGCGATCGCCCCCGGTCGCGCCGGACTTCTTTTTTGGGACGCGCCGGGCCGGTCGCCTTGACGCTCGAACCTCGCCTGCTAGCTTGGCTTGGGCTTCTCGGACGGCAAGCGGATGAGCTTCGAGCCGCGCAACGATATCGACGCGTTCTGGCTGCCCTTCACGCCCAATCGCGACTTCAAGTCCCGCCCGCGCATGCTCGCGCGCGCCGAGGGCATGTATTTCTACGACGACCGCGGCCGCGCCCTGCTCGATGGCTGTTCGGGGCTGTGGTGCTCCAATGCGGGCCACGCCCGCCGTCCCATCGTCGAGGCGATCGCAAGGGCCGCGCGCGATCTCGACTATGCGCCGACCTTCCAGTTCGCCCACGCCCCCGCCTTCGAACTCGCCAACCGCATCGCCGCGCTGGCGCCGGACGGGCTCGATCGCGTCTTCTTCGTCAATTCCGGATCGGAGGCCGCCGACGCCGCGCTGAAGCTCGCGCGCGCCTATTGGCAGAAGCGCGGGCAGGGCGGGCGCTTCCGCCTGATCGGCCGCGAGAAGGGCTATCACGGCGTCGGCTTCGGCGGCATCTCGGTCGGCGGCATCGCCAACAACCGCAAGCCCTATGGCCCGCTTCTTCCGGGTACGGACGATCACCTGCCGCTGCCCTATGACGCCTCGATGCGCTTCACCCGCGGCGAGCCGGCCAGGGGCGCCGACTACGCCGACGCGCTCGACGCGCTGGTCGCGCTGCACGGGGCCGAGACCATCGCCGCCGTCATCGTCGAGCCGATGTCGGGATCGGCCGGCGTGTTCGCCCCGCCCAAGGACTATCTGAAGCGCCTGCGCGCGGCCTGCGACCGGCACGGCGTGCTTTTGATCTTCGACGAGGTGATCACGGGCTTCGGGCGCCTGGGCGCGGGCTTCGCCGCGGAGCGCTATGGCGTTGCGCCAGACATGATCGCCTTCGCCAAGGGCGTGACCAACGGCGCGGTCCCCATGGGCGGAGTGGTCGTCAGCAACGCGATCCATGACGCCTTCATGCAGGGCCCCGCGCACGCCATCGAGCTTTTCCACGGCCACACCTATAGCGGTCATCCGCTCGCCTGCGCGGCCGGGATCGCCACGCTCGATCTCTACCGCGACGAGGGCCTTTACGAGCGGGCGCGAAAGCTGGCGCCGGCTTTCGAGGAGGCCGTGCACGGGCTCAAAGGCGCGCCGCGCGTGATCGACATCCGCAATTGCGGCCTCGCCGCCGGCGTCGACATCGAGCCCGATCCCAAGGCGCCGGGACTGCGCGGCTACGACGCCATGCGCCGCGCCTATTTCGACGAGGACCTGGTGATCCGCGTCTCGGGCGACACCATCGCGCTCGCCCCCGCGCTGATCGCCGGCGAGAGCGACATCGCGCGCATGGTCGAGGGCGTGCGCGCCGTTCTGTCGCGCCTTGCCTAGCAGACACAGGGACTTGCGCGGGCGCCGGGCGGGACCGGCTTTTCTCGCGGAAACAAATAGGCTAATCCGCGCCCGCCAACCCCCGCGAGGTCCCTCATGCGCATCGGCGTGCCCAAGGAAATCAAGAACAATGAATACCGCGTCGGCATGACGCCGGCCGCCGTGCGCGAGCTGACCTCGCGCGGCCATGAGGTGTTCGTGGAGACTATGGCGGGCGACGGCATCGGGCTTTCCGACGAGATGTACAGCCGCGTGGGCGCGAAGATCCTCAAGACCGCGGACGAGGTGTTCGCGAGCGCCGAGATGATCGTGAAGGTGAAGGAGCCGCAGGCCGTCGAGATCAAGCGGCTGACGCCCAAGCACACGCTCTTCACCTATCTGCATCTGGCGCCCGACCCCGAACAGACCAAGGGCCTGATCGAATCCGGCGCGGTCTGCATCGCCTA
>DASZRM010000057.1:0-9955 GCA_035549135.1 Rhizomicrobium sp.
CACGCCCAGTTGACGCGCTTCGGAACCCCGTTCAACAGGGCATTGGGCGTCAATGCGCCCTCGCTGATGATGAACCCGCAGCTCCCCTTCGGGCTTCAGAATCTGAACGGGCTGATCGAACTGCGCGCGCAGATCGAGGCCTACGCCAACGATTTTCTCTTCATGTTCTATATCTCGCTTGCGGCCTTCCCGATCATCTGGATGATGAAGCGGCCGAATTTCATGCCGGGCGCCCGGGTCGAGGTAGAGGTCGTGGAGTGATGCGCGTCGCCTTTCTGGGTCTTGGCGTCATGGGTTATCCGATGGCCGGCCATCTGAGCCGGGCGGGCCACGACGTCGTCGTCTACAACCGGACCGCGGCGAAGGCCGAGCGCTGGACGCGCGACCATGGCGGCCGGGCCGCCCCAACGCCGGCCGCCGCGGCTGAAGGGCGCGATGTCGTCATGGCCTGCGTGGGCCGCGACGCCGATCTGCGCGCTGTGACGCTTGGCCCCGGCGGCGCATTCGAGACTATGCGAAAGGGCGCGGTCTTCGTCGATCATACGACGGCCTCGGCCACGATCGCGCGCGAGCTCGCCGCCGCGGCGGTCCGCGGCGGCTTCGGTTTCGTCGACGCGCCGGTTTCGGGCGGCGAAAAGGGCGCGATCGACGGCAAGCTCACCGTCATGTGCGGCGGCGCCGAAGAGGACTACGCCATCGCCGAGCCTGTCATCGCCGCCTATGCGCGCCAATGCCGCCGACTGGGGCCTGCCGGCTCCGGACAGCTGGCGAAGATGGTGAACCAGATCTGCATCGCCGGCCTCGTCCAGGCGCTGAGCGAGGGTCTCAGTTTCGCGCGCGCCGCCGGTCTCGACCCGTTCGCGCTGGTGGAGGTGATCTCCAAGGGCGCCGCGCAATCCTGGCAGATGGACAACCGACACAGGAGCATGCTCGAAGGCCATTTCGACCATGGCTTCGCCGTGGAATGGATGCGCAAGGATCTGCGCATCTGCTTCGAGGAGGCGGCGCGCAACGGCGCGAAGCTTCCGGTCACCGAACTGGTGGACAGCTTCTACGCCGAGGTCGAAGCGATGGGCGGCGCGCGCTGGGACACCTCAAGCCTCTTCGCGCGGCAGGAAAAGCTGCGGCGAGGCGGCGCGTGACGGACGCCCGCCGGGCGCGGCCCTATCATCACGGCGATCTGCGCAACACGCTGCTCGATGCGGCGCGCGCGCTGCTTGAAGAAGCCCCGCTCGGGGAATTGAGCCTGCGGGCGGTCGCGCGGCGCGCAGGCGTCAGCCACGCAGCCCCCTATCGCCACTTCCCAAATCATGAATCGCTTCTGGTCGAATTGGCGATCGAGGGGTTCGCCGAGCTTCGCGCGGGCATCGTCCAGGCCGCGGCGCCCGGCGGCGCCGACAGCGACCGCATCGCCAAGATCGGCGCGGCCTATATGCGCTTCGTGGCGAGGCGGCCGGCGCTCGCAAGGCTGATGTTCGGTCCGCAATTGCCCAATCGTCAGGCTTACGCTGCGCTCGGCGAGGGCGCGGACTCCATCGGCGATGCGATCGGTTCGGCGCTGCGCGATCCCGCCCTCGGGCTCGCCGTATGGGCGGCCGTGCATGGCCTTGCGATGCTGATCTTGGAGGACGTGATCGATCTCGGTCAGCGCCGCTCGGGGCTGGACGTTCTGCCCTCGCGCGCCGAAATTCTACTGCGCAGTCTGTTCACGATCAGGCGCTGAAGGGTTGCGGCGAGTCCGAGCAAATCTCCCCGGGGCAAGGAGACGCCCGGACTCAAGCCGCCCGAGCCGGCCTATTTGACCGGCCGCGAAAAGCTGCGAACCTGGATTTCGTCGATCGTACGCTGCGTCTGTTGGCGCATGCGTTCCCAGGCGCGCTTGGTCAGACAGACCTCCTGGCTCATCAGAACACCCTGATGCACCAGATGATGGCAGACGATTTCCTTCGAATCTCCGGCCGTGGCCGAAATCGAATGGGCCATGTGTTCGGCGTCGGGAACGGAGCTCTTGTCGGTTTGGGCGAAGGCCGCGGCCGAAAGCGCAAGACTCGACGCGAAAGCGATGAGCAGAGTGCGCATGACGTTCCTCCAGCAATGGAATTTATGCTGTACCCGGACGGATTTCGGCGCAAGCGCGCTCTATGGCCTCTCACACGGTCGTGATGAGCTCGCTCCTGCGCGAGACGCGCCGCTCAGCGCGCGCGCAGCAAGCGCGCCGCCTCGCGCGCGAAATAGGTGAGTACGCCGCTGGCGCCGGCCCGCTTGAAGGCGATGAGGCTCTCCAGCATCGCGCGCTCGCCGTCGAGGAATCCCTGATTGGCGGCAGCCGTCAGCATCGAATATTCGCCCGACACCTGATAGGCGAAGGTGGGAACGCCGAAGGCGTCCTTCACGCGGCGCACAATGTCGAGATAGGGCATGCCCGGCTTGACCATCACCATGTCGGCGCCTTCGGCGATGTCGAGCGCGACCTCGCGCAGCGCCTCGTCGGAATTGGCCGGGTCCATCTGATAGGCGCGCTTGTCGCCGGTGAGCGCCTTGGCCGATCCCACCGCGTCGCGGAACGGTCCATAGAAGGCGCTCGCATATTTCGCGGCGTAGGCCATGATCATCGTGTTCTTGAAGCCGCCGTCTTCGAGCGCCTTGCGGATGGCGCCGATGCGCCCGTCCATCATGTCCGAGGGCGCGACGATGTCGCAGCCGGCCCGCGCCTCTTCCAGCGCCTGCCGCACGAGGATTTCCACGGTCTCGTCATTGGCGACATAGCCGTCGATCAAAACGCCGTCATGGCCGTGGGTGGTGTAGGGATCGAGCGCCACGTCGCACAAGACGCCGATCTCCGGAACCGCCGCCTTGATCGCGCGCACAGCGCGGCAGACGAGATTGTCGGGATTGAGCGCCTCGCGTCCGTCTTCGCTCTTGAGCCTCGGATCGGTTTGCGGAAAGAGCGCGATCGCCGGAATGCCGAGAGCCGCGGCCTCCTTCGCCGCGTCCACCGCAAGATCGATGGAGAGGCGGTCGACGCCCGGCATCGATTTCACGGGCTCCCGTTTCCGTTCGCCTTCGATGACGAAGAGCGGCCAGATGAAATCGGCGGGCGAGAGCGTCGCCTCCGCGACCAGCCGCCGCGACCAGTCGTGGCGCCTAATGCGCCGCATCCGCGTTGCAGGGAAGGAAGGTTGGGTCATGACAAGAGCCGTCCGATAAGCGCTGCATTTGCGGGGTTGAAGGGATTGACGACGGTGATGCTGCCATAGTGTGCGCCGTCCTGAAGATCCTCGCTCAAGAGATGTGTGCATCCCCGGGCCGCGCAGACGGCCACCAATCGGGCATCCCATGTTTCCATGCGATACCGGTCAAGCAGCGCAAGCACGTCCGCGACAATGCCGCCATGCGGGACAAGCAGCGGGAAGTAGGTGAGGTACCCCCGCACGGCTTTTGCCGCGTCGCTCAGAGAAAGCCTGGCCTTGCGCGTCGCGACATGCAGGAATTCGATAAGGCTTTGTTCCGTAAGTCCCACGTCCTTCCCGACCGCGCTCGAAATCAGACGATGTGCCGCACGATGGCGGAGGCCGGCGCTATTGTCGGTCGCATAGACGAGAATATTGGTGTCGAACGAAAGCACGTTCAGCGCTCGTGCATTTCGTCGCGTGTGAATCCTTTTCCACCGAGATCGAAGCCCTTTTCCAGTAAGGCCAGGAATTCGGCGAGTGCCTTTTCGCGCGTCTGCTTTTCCTTTTCCGTTCGTGCGGGGCCGATCTGCGCAATTGCCTTGCCGTTGCGCGTGATCGTGACGGTTTTGCCGCTTTCGGCTTCCCTCAGAATCTTCGAAAAGCTACGGTTTGCCTCTCTGGCGCCGACACTGGTCATCGGGCATTCTCCGGTCCTACATTGTCACTACGGTAGTGACAATTGATTGGAAAATCAAGTGGAAACAAAGACATGGATTTCTCCCTGAACGAGGACGAACGGGCGATCGAGGAGACGGCGCGGCGTTTTGCGCGCGACCGGCTCGCGCCCTTCGCGGCGGAATGGGACGAGACAGCGCATTTCCCCGTCGACCGGTTGCGCGAGGCCGCGGCGCTCGGCTTCGCCGGCATCTATGTGAAGAGCGATGTCGGCGGCTCGGAAATGTCGCGCCTCGATGCGGCGATCATCATGGAAGAGCTGTCGGCGGGCTGCACCTCCACGGCCGCGTTCATCTCCATCCACAACATGGCCTCCTGGATGATCGACCGCTATGGCGGCGAGGCGCAGCGCAAGCGCTTCCTTCCCCAGCTCACGACGATGGAAAAGATCGCCTCCTATTGCCTGACCGAGCCGGGTTCGGGGTCGGACGCGGCGGCGCTCAAGACGCGGGCGGTCAAGGACGGCGACCATTACGTGCTCAACGGCTCGAAGGCGTTCATTTCGGGCGCCGGCGCGTCGGACATCTATGTCTGCATGGTGCGCACCGGCGAGGACGGGCCCAAGGGAATTTCCTGTCTCGTCGTCGAGAAGGGAACGCCGGGTCTCTCCTTCGGCAAGAAGGAGCGCAAGATGGGCTGGAATTCGCAGCCCACCGCGCAGGTGATCTTCGAGGATTGCCGCGTGCCGGTCGCCAACCGCATCGGCGCGGAAGGCGACGGTTTCCGCATCGCCATGAGCGGGCTCGACGGCGGGCGCATCAATATCGGCGCCTGCTCGGTCGGCACCGCGCGCGCCGCGCTCGACGAAGCCAAGGCCTATGTGAAGGATCGAAAACAGTTCGGAAAACCGATCGCCGATTTCCAGGTCACGCAATTCAAGCTCGCCGACATGGCGACCGAGCTCGAGGCCGCGCGGCTGATGATCCGCAGCGCCGCCTCCGCGCTCGACCGGCGCGATCCGCGCGCCACCATGTATTGCGCCATGGCCAAGCGCTTCGCCAGCGACGCAGGCTCGAAGATCGCCAACGAGGCGCTGCAGCTGCACGGCGGCTATGGATACCTCAAGGACTTTCCGGCGGAGCGCCATGTGCGCGATCTGCGCGTGCACCAGATTCTCGAAGGCACCAACGAGATCATGCGCGTGATCGTGTCGCGGGAGATGTTCCGGCAGTGATCCTTCATGGCTCCGCGCGCGCGCGTCGCGCCTCAGGATGACGACTTGAGCATGTCCGACGAACCCCACGTCCTGTTCGAAGCGCGCGGCGCGGTCGGCCTCATCACGCTCAACCGGCCCAGGGCGCTGAATGCGCTGACGCACGGCATGTGCCTGCAGATGAAGGCGCAGCTCGACCGCTGGGCGAGCGACGCCGCGATCAGGACGGTCGTCATTCAGGGCTCGGGCGAAAAGGCGTTCTGCGCCGGCGGCGATATCCGCTCGCTCTATGAAAGCGGCCGGAACAAGACGCCTTATGCGCTCAATTTCTATCGCGACGAATATATCCTCAACGCCGCGATCAAGCATTTTCCCAAGCCGTATGTGGCGCTGATTTCCGGTATCGTCATGGGCGGAGGCGTCGGCGTCTCGGTGCATGGCAGCCATCGCGTCGCCGACGAGACCACGGTCTTCGCCATGCCCGAGACGGGGATCGGCCTCTTTCCAGATGTCGGCGGAAGTTATTTTCTCCCGCGCTGTCCGGGCCGGATCGGGATGTATCTGGCGCTCACCGGCGCGCGGCTGAAGACGGCGGACTGTCTCTATGCCGGCGTCGCCACGCATTTCGCGCCGAGGGACAAGCGCGCGGAACTCCTCGCGCGGCTGGAGCGCGGCTCCGCGCCCGACGCCGCGCTCGAGGGATTGCGCCAGGATATTCCGAGCGCCGTCCTCAAGGATCATCGCAAGGCGATCGATACGATGTTCGCAAGGGAATCCGTCGAAGAGATTCTCGAGGCGCTCGACGCCGATCACACCGACTGGTCGCGCGACACGGCCAAAACGATCCGTTCCAAGTCGCCGACCAGCACCAAGGTCACATTCCGCCAGCTGCGCGAGGGCGCGAAGCTGGACTTCGACGATTGCATGAAGATGGAATACCGCATGGTCCATCGCATCGTGGCGGGCCATGATTTCTACGAAGGCGTCCGCGCCACGATCATCGACAAGGACGGCGCGCCGAAATGGAAGCCTGCCGAACTCGCGGAGGTAAGCGACGCCGATGTGGACGACTATTTTGCGTCTCTCGGAGGTGAAGAGTTGTCCCTGTAATCCATCCTTGTCATGGCCCGCACATGGGGGCCATCCAGACGGGCGTGGAGCGTGACTGATACATGGATGGCCCGAATAAATCGGGCCATGACAATTTGGGTTGGAGATAAAAGATGACCAGCATCGCATTCATCGGCGTCGGAAACATGGGCGGACCCATGGCGCGCAATCTCCTGAAGGCCGGCCACGCGGTGCGCGCCTTCGATCTGGCCGCAGCAGCGCTCGAGCCGGTAGTCGCTGCGGGCGCGACGAAAGCCGCAAGCGCGAACGAGGCGGCGAAGGACGCCGATGTCGTCATCACCATGCTTCCGGCCGGGCAGCATGTGCGCAAGGTCTATCTGGAGAACGGCGTTCTCGGCGCGGCGAAAAAGGATGCGTTGCTGATCGATTCCTCGACCATAGACGTCGACGCCGCCCGTGAAGTTCACAGAGCCGCCGAAAAAGCCGGTTTCGATTTCCTCGATGCGCCGGTTTCGGGTGGCGTGGGCGGCGCGGAAGCTGGCACACTTGCTTTCATGTGCGGCGGAACGGAGAAAGCCTTCGCGCGCGCCGAGCCGATCCTTCAGAACATGGGAAAGCGCATCGTTCACGCCGGCGGCGCGGGCGCGGGGCAGGCCGCCAAAATCTGCAACAACATGCTGCTTGCGGTGTCGATGATCGGCGCGTGCGAAGCCTTCGCGCTCGGAGAAAAGCTCGGCCTCGATCCGAAAAAGCTATTCGACATCGTTTCGGCCGCTTCGGGCCAGTGCTGGTCGGTGACGAGCTATTGTCCCGTGCCCGGTCCCGTTCCGAACGCGCCGTCCAATCGCGATTACACGGGCGGCTTCGCAACAGCGTTGATGCTCAAGGACTTGAAGCTCGCCCAATCCGCCGCGCAAGGCGCGGGCGCAACCACTCCGCTAGGCGCCGAAGCGTTGCAACTCTATTCGCTGTTCGCCGCAAAAGGTCATGGCGCGATGGATTTTTCCGGCATCATACGCATGCTGCGCGGCGATCTCTAAAAGGTTTTACGGCGCCTTAACCTGTCCCGCCTAGGCTTGCGCCAAACAAAGGTGGGCTCCGCGCGAGCGGGGAAGAACGATGACTGCACTGGCCAAACCGCAGGCGGCTGCGGCGCTCAACGGCGCGCAAGATCTCGCCAGGCACTATTTGGAGACGCTCAATCTGGTCGAACGGCTGCATCGCCAGCTTCTCGATGTCATCAAGGACGAACTCGACCGGCGCGACGAGCGCGAGATCAACAGCGTCCAGGCGCTGCTCCTGTTCAACGTCGGCGACCAGGAGTTGACGGCTGGCGAGCTCAGAACGCGCGGCCATTATCTCGGCTCGAACGTTTCCTACAATCTGAAGAAGCTCGTCGAATCTGGCTACATTCATCACGAACGTTCGGAGGCGGACCGCCGTTCGGTGCTGGTGCGGCTCACTCCCAAGGGCGAGGTCGTTCGCAACATGCTGAGCGAATTGTTCGAGCGCCACCTGGGCTCGCTCGAACCTGTCGGCAACGTGGCGGAATCGGACCTCGAATTCGTCAACACGAGCCTGCGGCGCGTCGAGCGCTTCTGGATCGACCAGGTTCGCTTCCGCCTGTAGCGGGCTATCGGCGTTTCGTGCCAGAAAGGCGCTTCCCATGGAGGCGCCTTTGGCGTTCTTGCGCTCCCATTTCCGGCACCATTGGCGCTTCTACGCCTGCGCGCTCCTCGGCGCGGCGGTCTATGTCCTGACCGCCTCGCTTTCGCCGCCGGCGCGCCTGCTGGCGGGCGGGGACGCCGTCTTCGCGTCCTACGTGGCGATCCTTTCCGTCGTAGCGCTGCGCATCACGCCCAAGGCGCTGGAGCGCAAGGCCCAGGTCGAAGACGAGGGGATCGCCATCGTCATTCTCTTCGCCCTTGTGATGATCGGCTTCTGCTGTTTCTCGATCATCGCGCTGCTGCACCAGAAGAAGGCGATGAATCCTTACGAGCTCGGGCTTGCGGCGGCCGGGGCGCCGCTCGGCTGGTTCATGCTGCACATGATGATGGCGTTCCACTACGCCTATCTCTTCTATTCGACGCGCAAGGGAAAAACCGGCCCGGGTCTTGTCTTTCCCAATACGGCCGAGCCCGGCTCCGTCGACTTTCTCTACTATTCCTTCGTCGTCGGCATGACGGCCCAGGTCTCGGACGTCCAGGTCGCCTCGAGCCGCATCCGGCGGACGACGCTCGCCCATTCCATCGTCTCGTTCTTCTTCAACACGGTGCTGATCGCTGTCGCGGTTAACGCCGTCGTGGCCATCGCCGCCTGAGATCGCGGCCGGCTCCCGCGCAGCCCCGCGGCGATTTGCGGCAGGCGCGCTGGCGGAAGGGCTAGGTTCGGCCACAACGTCCTATATAGTCTGGCGGTGGAACACAGGCGGCCTCCGGCCGTCCATGAGCAAGGTCATGGCCTTTCCGTACCTGACCCGATTCCGCGAGGCGCTGGCGGGACTTAAGCGCGAGGGCCGCTATCGCGTCTTCACCGACATCCTGCGGGAGCGGGGCGGCTATCCGCGCGCCGATTTCTTCAGCCAGGGCGCCCGGCGTCCGGTGACGGTCTGGTGCAGCAACGACTATCTGGGCATGGGCCAGCACCCCAAGGTGCTCGCCGCCATGCACGAGGCGGTCGATGCGGCCGGGGCGGGCTCTGGCGGAACCCGGAACATTTCCGGCACCACGCATTACCATGTCGAGCTCGAAGCCGAGCTCGCCGAACTGCACGCCAAGGAAGCGGCGCTGCTTTTCACCTCCGGCTTCGTCTCCAACGACGCGACGCTGGCGACGCTCGCAAAGCTGCTTCCGGGGCTCGTCGTGTTCTCCGATGCGCTCAACCACGCCTCGATGATCGAGGGCATCCGTCATGGCGGCGTCGAGAAGCGCATCTTCCGCCACAACGATATGGCGGATCTGGAGAGGCTCCTTGCCGCGGTCGATCCCTCGGCGCCCAAGCTGATCGTCTTCGAATCGGTCTATTCGATGGATGGCGATTTCGGTCCGGTCCGTGAGATTTGCGACCTCGCCGAAAAATACGGCGCGCTCACCTATATCGACGAGGTGCACGGCGTGGGGCTCTACGGTCCGCGCGGCGCGGGCGTTGCGGCGCGCGACGGCCAGATGCATCGCATCGACATCGTCGAGGGCACGCTCGCCAAGGCCTTTGGCGTGATGGGCGGCTATATCGCGGCCTCGTCCGAACTGATCGATTGCATCCGCTCCTACGCGCCGGGCTTTATCTTCACCACCTCGCTTGCGCCCGCGATCGCCGCCGGCGTGCTCGCCAGCATTCGCCACCTGAAGGAGAGCGAGGTGGAGCGCGAAACGCTGCAGGCCCGGGCGCGCCTGCTCAAGCGGTTGCTCTCCGAGGCGGGCCTTCCGGCGATGCCGTCGCCCAGCCACATCGTTCCGGTTTTCGTGGGCGAGGCGAGCCTCTGCAAGACCGTCTCCGACTCCCTTCTCTACGATCACGGAATCTATGTGCAGCCGGTGAATTTCCCGACCGTTCCGCGCGGCGGGGAACGGCTGCGATTCACCCCGTCGCCCCTGC
This sequence comes from Rhizomicrobium sp., assembly GCA_035549135.1. Lineage (GTDB taxonomy): Bacteria > Pseudomonadota > Alphaproteobacteria > Micropepsales > Micropepsaceae > Rhizomicrobium. The sequence goes on from DASZRM010000057.1 coordinate 9,727, forward strand.
ACAGCGAGGACATGCTGCGCGAACTGGTGCGCGCGCTCGACGCGGTGTGGACCGCGCACAAGCTTCGCCGCGCGGCCTGAACGGCCTCACAGCATCGCCGGGATCACGCGGTCGGGCGGCTTGTGGCCGTCCGCGAAGGTCTTGATGTTGACGATGACTTTCTCGCCCATGTCCATGCGGCCCTCGATGGTGGCGGAGCCCATGTGCGGCAGGAGCACGACGTTCTTGG
>DASZRM010000058.1:0-11963 GCA_035549135.1 Rhizomicrobium sp.
AGGCGCGACCGGTCTCGTCGGGGCCGAGCGGAAAGGCGGTGATCTCGAGATTGGTCGCATAGCCGTAAACCAGATGCGCCGGCGTGATCTGCCACAGTCCGCAGGGCGTGTTGAGCATGGCGTGCGCCGCGGCGATGGCGCCGGGCCGATATTGTTCGGGCATGAATTCGAGATTGTCGCGGCCCGTCAGATTGGCGCCGATCAGGCTGTCGAAGCGTTGACCCGTCACGCGGATGCGGATCGCGGGCTGCTCCGCGGTCGGCGCTTCGACGAGCACGAGGTCGCCGAGGAAATGGCGCGCCTTCGCCGGTTGGAAATCGCCGCGCGCGGGCATGGATTTGGTCCCGCGCAACGAGCGCCAGAACGTTTCGTATTCGCAGCTGGAGCGCGAACGCGCGAAGATGGGGCTTTGGCTCTGCGTCTGGGCCATCGGGGCACCCTAGGCGCGCCAGGTTAAGAAAATTCATCTCCGAAAAAGTTCGCGGTCCGCCGCGCCAAACCGGGATTTCGCCGGCCTCGCGCCGCGTCCCTAGTACCGCGTCACGAGCTTGTCGAGGTCGGGGCGCGCGCGTTCCTCGAGCGGCTGCGCGGCGGTTCCGATATAGACGAAGCCCGCCACGCGCTCGCCCTCGCCAAGGCCGAGGCTCTGGGCGATGAACGGATCGTAGGCCGGCCATTCGGTGATCCAGTTGGCGACATAGCCCATCGCGGTGGCGGCGATGAGCATGTTCTGGCAGACCGCGCCGGCGGACAGCTGCTGCTCCCAAACCGGGATCGGAATGCCGTTCTTCACCCGGCTGATGACCGAGACCACGACCGGCGCGCGCAGAAACCGCCTGCGCTCGATCTCGAGCCGCTCCTCGGAAACCTCCGGCTCGGCGGCCTTGAGGCATTGCGCGAGCGTTTCGCCGAAGCGGGCGCGCGCTTCGCCCTCGAACAGGATGAACCGCCAGGGGAACAATTTGCCGTGATCGGGCGCGCGCGCGGCGGCGGTGAGAATGACGCGAAGCTCGTCCGCGCTCGGCCCCGGCGCGACCATCGACTTGGCCGAACCCGAGCGCCGCGTAAGCAGCAGGTCGATCGTTCGGGGCGCGGGTCTGTTCAGTTTCGGCGTTGCGTTATCCATGACCGGCCCATGCGAAAAACGGAGGTTGGCGGCTGAGTTCGGGTTCCTATCTAGGTAAAGACGCAGGCGAAATACAGGCCGCGCCGGCATTCGCCATGGTTTGGGAAATGCGCCGCGTCCGGTAGAATAAGCGATCGAGGAGCGCGACATGGCGGTTTCGGCGGAAAAGCTCGCAAAATGCGATCCGGTGTGGTCGGCGATGCGCGACCAGGCCCAGGAGCTGGCGGAGCGCGAGCCGGCGCTGGCGAGCTTCATTCATGCTTCGGTTCTCAATCACGACCGGCTCGAGCACGCGCTCTCCTATCATCTCGCCAAGAAGATCGGCGGCGACGACGTCAGCCCGATGCTGGCGCGCGAGATTTTCAACCAGGCGATCGCGGCCGACGCCGAAATCGGCCCGGCGGTGCGCGCCGATCTGGTCGCGGTGTACGACCGCGACCCGGCCTGCCACTCCTATGTCCAGGCCTTCCTGTTCTTCAAGGGATTCCACGCGCTCGAATGCCATCGCATCTCCCATTGGCTGTGGGGCGAGGGCCGCGAAGGCATGGCGCTGTTCTTCCAGAGCCGCATCTCCGAACTCTTCGACGTCGACATCCACCCCGCCGCGCGGCTCGGCCGCGGCATCATGATCGATCACGCCACCGGCGTGGTGATCGGCGAGACCGCAGTGGTGGAGGACGACGTCTCGATCATGCACGGCGTCACCCTCGGCGGCACGGGCAAGGAGGGCGGCGACCGCCATCCCAAGATCAGGCGCGGCGTGCTGCTTTCGATGGGCGCCAAGATTCTCGGCAATATCGAAATCGGAGAATATTCGCGAGTCGGCGCGAGCAGCGTCGTGCTCAAGTCGGTGCCGCCCGGCTGCACTGCGGTCGGCGTTCCGGCCAAGCTGGTGAATTGCGCCGGCTCCGAAATGCCCTCGCACGAGATGAACCAGGTCATCGACGAAATCGAGCATAAGACCTAGCGAACTCTTGACGCGCCTGGCGCGCCCCCTACACTCCACTCAGGATTGTCGGGACGCCGTTTTGGCCGCCGGAGCGGCTCAGGGGAAACGGATGCGATCTCGTTGGCCGGGCCTTGCTCTACTCGTCGGCGCGTCGTTGGCCATTGCGCCTTGCGATTTCGCGCGCGGTGCGGATTTCAAGATTCTCTACAGCTTCGATACGAGCGAGGCCTTCGGACCGCAAGGGCTGGCATCCGACAAGGCCGGAAATCTTTACGGGACGCTCTGCTGCGGGGGTGAATTCGGATATGGCGCGATTTATCGCCTGACCCCGGACGGCGAACGGACAATCCTCTATTCCTTCCGCAATGCCGAGGACGGTGGGATCGCGGAACCCGGCCTTGCCCGCGACAAGAACGGCGATCTCTACGGAACGACCGGCATTGGCGGGAATAATGAGGGCGGGACGGCGTTCCGGCTTGGCGCGGACGGCGCGTTCGAAACGATTCACGCATTCGGCGCCGCAGGCGACGGATCGGTTCCCGACGGCTATTTGATACGTGACGGCGCCGGAAACCTCTATGGCGCGACCTATGCCGGGGGCGCGAAAGACGCAGGGACCATATTCCGCCTGTCGCCGCATGGACATGAGACGATCCTCTATTCCTTCAGCCGCAAAATCGGCTCTCATCCGATCGGCGGCCTGTTGCGCGACAGCGATGGCGGCCTTTTCGGAACGGCGTTCGACGGCGGCCCCAGCGACCGCTGTCGGAAAGGCTGTGGCGTGGCGTTCAGGCTTTCTCCCGACGGTCAATTGACCGTGCTGCACCAATTTGCCGGCGGCGATTCCGACGCGGCGGCGCCCGTCTCAAATCTCGTCATGGATGAAGACGGCAATCTCTATGGCGGCGCCAAGTATGGCGGAGGCTTCGGTTGCGGCGGATCGGGATGCGGAGCGATATTCAAGCTGGCTCCCGACGGCGCCGAGCAGGTCTTGCACGCTTTCGCCGGCGATGCGGACGGCGCGGAGCCCGATGCTCTCGTCATCGACAAGAAGGGCCGGCTTTTCGGTGCGGCCTTCCTGGGCGGCGGGGGCTGCGCCAAGGATGGCTGCGGAACGATCCTTGAGATCGAGCCGGACGGCGCCGCCAAAGTGCTTCACGCCTTCACCGGCGGCGAAGATGGGGCGAAGCCCAACGGATTGATTTTGGGCAAAAAGGGCATGTTGCTCGGCACAGCCGAAGTCGGCGGAGCGGGGGGCGGCGGCGCCGCGTTTTCGATCAAGCCGTGATGCGGGTGTCGCGCTAGAGTCTGTCCATCAGCTTGAACCAGGTGAGCGCGGCGCTGACGAGCGGGCGGCGCAGGAGATCGCCGCCCGGAAAGGGCTTTGCCGGCACGCGGGCGAAGACCTCGAAACGCTCCGGCCGCCCCAGCGCCGCCTCGGCGAGCAGCGCGCCGCCCAGCGTCGCCAGCGCCACACCCTGTCCCGAATAACCGTGGGCGAAGAGCGTGCGCGCCGACAGCCGTCCGAAATGGGGCATGCGCGTGGCGGTGATGCCGACCGTTCCGCGCCAGGCGTATTCGGTCGGAACGTCGCGCAATTGCGGAAAGACGCTCAGCATGCGCGGTCGCACGATCGCGGCGATGTCGTCCGGCACGGTCCAGTAGCTCTCGCGCCCGGCATAGAGCATGCGTCCGTCCGCGCTCTTGCGGTAATAGTCGAGCACGTGGCGGGTGTCGGCGACGGCCGCGTCGCAAGGCAGAACCTCGGCGTTCAGCTGTTCGCCCAACGGCGCGGTGGCGGTGACGAAGCTTTCGAGCCGGCCGATAAATTTGGCGAGCTCGGGCGCGATCTCTCCGGTGAAGGCGTCGCAGGCAAGCACAAGTCGTTCCGCCGTGACCGTTCCCTCCGCCGTCCGGGCCCGAACGCCTGCGCGATCTTCCTCGAAGGCGAGGACGCGCGACTGCTCGCAGATGCGCGCGCCTGCGGCCTCGGCCGCCGCGGCTAGCCCCAGCGCATAGTTGAGCGGATGCAGATGCCCGCCGCCCATGTCCATGCGCGCCGCAGGATAGGCGCGCGTCCCGAGCTGGCGCGCAGTCTCGTCCGCGTCCATCATGCGCGCCGCGCCGTAGCCATAGCGCGCGGCCAGATATTCGGTCTCGCGCGCGAGCGGCGCCGCCGCCCTTCGATTATGGGCGGCGATCACGAGTCCGTCCTTGAGATCGCAATCGATCGCGTGCGCGCGGACGAGGCCGCGCACCGTCGCCTTGGCTTCCTCGCCGAGGTCCCAGAGATCCCGCGCATGCGCCTTGCCAAGCCAGCGCTCCAGCTCCTCCTGGGTCTTGCGGTGGCCGGTGTGGATCTGGCCGCCGTTCCGGCCGGAGGCCGCAAAGCCGGGGCGTTCGGTTTCGAGCACGGCGACCTTCGCCCCCGCCTCTGCAAGACGGAGGGCGGCGACGAGGCCGGTGTAGCCCGCGCCGACGACGCAGACATCCGCCTTCTCAAGGCCGCGCAGGGGCGGACGATGGGGCGCGGCCCGCGCGCTCGCGGCGTAATATCCCTGGGGCGGGCGGGCGTCGCTCATGGGCAGGCCATCGCGCGCCCGCGAGGCGCCGTCAAGACCGGCTTGACCTTGCCCTTTGGCCCGTGCGAGTTCACGGGCACCGCACAGGAGAACCCGTTGACCCGCAGCGAAATCTGGCGCCTCGAGAAATATCTGCGCAACCTGTTCCGGCTCGACACCATCACCATCGTCGAACGGCCCAAGCAGGAGGACTCGGTGGAAGTCCACGTCAACGGCGAATTCATTGGCGTGATCTTCAAGGACGTCGAGGACGGCGAGACGTCCTACGCCTTCAACATGGCCATTCTGGAGATGGACCTGCCGGAAGCTCCGGCCTCGCGCGCCGGCTGACTCTCATCCCGCCGGCGGCCTTTCGAATCCGGACAGCAATTTCTTCACGCCGTCCGAAATCTCGCGCCAGTGGGCGAGCTTGGCGCGCTTGAACCGGTAGGAAACCGTCACGCCTTTCCTGAGCCTGAGATCGCGCCAGCAATTCGGACTTGGAACCTCCGGTCCGAGCTGGGCGCAATGCAGCAGCGCGAGCCCGTCGTCGGTTTCACCGACGAATAGATCCTCGGAGCGATAGCCGGAACCGGGACGGAACGCATATTTGGTGAGCCCATAAGGTCCGGGCCTGCCCTGCGGCTCCACGGCATAGGCGAGGTAGACGCGTTTCAGCCGTTCGGCCTCCGTCATGTCGATGCGGTCGGCGCGGATCGGCATATAGATGACGCGCGATTGCGGGCTGTTGTCGGCGAAGGCGCCCGCGTCCCAGTTCGACCAGCCGCCCATGTCGGGGAACAGCGCGAACAGCGCGACCTCACGGCGCGCGCCACCGCGCCGGGCGCTTTCGAGCTCGATGTAGTTCGCGGGAATCCAGAGCTTGAGCCCGTTCACCTCGAGCGCCACGATCTTCGCGCTCGACGTCGGCTCGATCTGCTCGGCGAACAGCGGCGGCGGCGAGGGGAAGAGGTAGAACAGAAGCACGAGCCCCGAGAGCAGCGCGATCACCACAAGCACGCCGAGCGGGATCAGCCAGCCCGAATGCCGGCGAACCTCGCCCGTGTCCTGTCCCTGGCTCATGGATGCTCCGTCGCGACTCGCGATCATGCGCGGCCAATCTAGCATGCGCCTGCCGCCGAACCGGCCGCGGCCGGGCGCTCCGCGGCGGAAATCCCCAAGGGGATGCAGGCCCGCATCAGGGCGCGCCATTTCGGCACTCGCCCCGCCGGTCTCGGCCGGAACCGGCCCGGCCCGGCCCAAAACGGAACAGATCGACGGCGAATTCCGGCCGCGCGGGGGCATGGGCCCTGCAGCCAGCCAGCCGGCGATCGAGGGGATTTCCCATGGTTCACGATCTGATGGTGGCGCTGTTCGCGACGGCCGCAGGTTTCACGGTGTCCGGAATCCTCTCCAATGTTTACGCCCTGATCCTGTCCGGAAAGGAGTTGACCGGCGCAGCGCGCACGGCGCACTACGCGGTGATGGTGGTGGCCGGACCCAACGTGCTGCTCGAGCGCGCGGCCGCCTCGGTGCGCGCCAAGACCTGCTCGAAACTGGTCTTTTGGCTCGCCGCGGCCGGCGCCGCCTATTGGAGCTTCGCCATCGGGCTTTTCGTGCTCGATCTCTGGCTGGCGCTGTAAGACCGCCCGAAAGGCGCCTAGCGATATTTCGATTTGTGATCCAAGCCGCCGAGCGCATCGAGCTCGGACTTGTCCGTCAGCGACTTTGCGTAGATGTACTCACGCCATGTCATGCGCGCGGCTTCCAGCGCCTCGCCGAACGCGCGCCCGGCGCCGAGTTCGCGGCGCGCGATCTGAAATCTTTCATCGAGATCGCCGACGGCGCTTCGTTTCTTGCTCATTGCGCGCCCTCCATAGTTCATGCCTCCACAAAACCCGTCTGCGGGATGTCGCCATAGGCTATGGGATCGTAGTGAACCGGTCCATTGGCGGTCTGAACGATGATGAGACGATTTGGGTGGCGGATCAATTCCTGGACCGACTTGTTGATGTACGGAAGCGCAAGATCGGACAGGATTGGACCTGCGCCCCGGAGAAATTTTTTGGCGATGGTGGTCTTGTTGGTCAGCAGCGCGTGAAACGACTCTATCATCGCGTCACGGTCCGGCATGCTCTGATAAAGCGTCGCCAGATAGGCCGCTCCGACATTGATGAGGTAGCCCTTGATGAAGACGCCCTTCCGCTCGATAGGCGCGGCCAAGGAAAGCATTGGCGAAAAAATCGCCGCCCCGTCAAATTCGATTCCCCAAAATCTCTCGGGCAGAAAGACATAGGCGCGAACGAAGTCCTCTGCCGTCGTCAACTCGTGCCAGTGTTGGAGGCGGTCGAGGATTGTGGTCAACCTGTCCGCCAGGTTACGTTCCACGAAATTCGCCGGCAGCTTGCCGTGAAGATAGGCAATGGGCGTGTGGGCTTCTATTCTCCGAAACTTTGCGTGGAGAAACGAGGCGCCATGCATCGAGGACGTTAGCTGTTCATACGATTGACGCAGATTGCCGAGATTTTCCGCGAAGCGATCGATGATTCGCCCCTGTCTGGAGGCGAACTCCTGCGCCACCTTCTCCGCGCCCGCATCGTCGGCGACAGCTCCGGACGCCTTGGCCAACCCTTCCACCGCGTCTTTCGACAGGCCAGCGCAATGATGAAGGTCTAGAAATGCGTTGGCGATGCCTGATAGCGCGGCGAACACCGGCTGGCTCACATCGTCGACATATCGAAGAATGGCCACTTCGTCCTTGGTGCGTGTGTACTGGCCGAATAGGTAGCTGACGAACAGGCCCATCAACGTGGTGACGAGCGTCAGCGGAATCCCGATGAGAAAGTTCAGATACTGCGCCGCGCTGCTGTAATCTGGCAGATTGCGCGCATAGCGCGCCACGAGCGCGTCCGTGCCGTTGCGGAGGAAGAAAACGATGATTCCCGCAAGCAAAAGAATCAAAAGCGCTGCGGTCAAAACATAGAACAGCCGCAGCAATAGCATTGCGCCATAGCGCATTGCTCCGCCCCCCTTGCCCCTTGGCAACCTAGGCAGAGTGCGCGTCCCCCTCCAGCAGGGACGAGTTGTCGAATTCGGCAGCAACAACCTGCAATCGACGGAACGGAAATCGAATCCGCTGGCGAGTCAACGTCTTAAGCGAATGCCGGAGATGACTGCGACCCGCGCGCCGGCTTAAATCAAACCGGCTTTTTCATCCGGCTGCGGTCGACATGCAACACGTTCAAATGCTCCGAAGGTCACATGCTTCGACAAGCTCATACTTCGACAGGCTCATGCTTCGACAAGCTCATGCTTCGACAAGCTCAGCATGAGGATTTGCCTAAACTCCTCACCCTGCGTTTGTCGAAGGGCGAGGGAGGCCATGACGAAAAGGGCTAAACGAACTCGACCTTCAGGATCTCATAGCTCCGCGCGCCGCCGGGCGCGGCCACTTCGACGGTGTCGCCCTTCGCCTTTCCGATAAGCGCGCGCGCGATGGGCGAGGAGATCGAGATGCGGCCCTTCTTCGCGTCGGCTTCGTGGTCGCCCACGATCTGGTATTTCTTCTTCTGGTCGGTGTCTTCGTCCACGAGCGTGACGGTGGCGCCGAACTTCACCGTGGCGCCCGACAGGCGCGAGACGTCGATCACGTCGGCGCGGCCGATCAGGTCCTCGAGCTCGATCACCCGGCCCTCGATGAAGGCCTGGCGCTCCTTGGCGGCATGGTATTCCGCGTTCTCGGACAGGTCGCCATGCGCCCGCGCTTCGGAGATCATCTTGATGATCGCCGGCCGCTCCACCGACTTGAGTTGATTGATCTCGTTCTCGAGGGATTTATAGCCCTCGGCGGTCATCGGAATGCGTTCCATGGGTCGTCGTCAGCCTCAGAAGCACAATGGCTCTCCCACGGTCCGGGGCGCGCCCTCGGCCGGTGCGGAAGCCAGGAAGGTTACCTTAAGTCCTTGTCATGCCTGGGTTTTTAATGTCCACCCGCGGCGGATACCGCTAAAGAGTAGGACTGGAGCGGGGCGACTTCAAGGGACCCGGCGCGCAAGGCCTCTATGGCCTCGGTGGCGGCCACCGCCCCGGCCATGGTCGTGTAATAGGGAACCTTCATGGTGACCGCCGTGCGCCGGATGGAGGCGGAATCGGCGAGCGACTGCGCCCCCTCGGTGGTGTTGAAGACGAGCTGGATCTCGCCGTTCTTGAGCGCGTCGACGATGTGCGGGCGGCCCTCCAGCACCTTGTTGATGCGCGTCACGGGAAGGCCGGCATCGGCGAGGGACTTCGCCGTGCCGCGCGTGGCGATGAGCTTGAATCCCATCCGCACCAGCGCGCGGGCGGGTGCGATGGCGTCGGGTTTGTCCGACTCCTTGAGCGAGATGAAGACCGCGCCGGATTCGGGCAGGCGATGGCCGGCGCCGATCTGGCTCTTGGCGAAGGCGCGGCCGAAATTCTCGTCCAGCCCCATCACCTCGCCCGTCGAGCGCATCTCCGGACCCAGCACCGCGTCGACGCCGGCGAAGCGCGCGAAGGGCATCACCGCTTCCTTGACCGAGATGTGCTTGGGCGCGGGCTTGCCGAGCTTGAACGAGGCGAGCGTCTCCCCGGCCATGACTCGCGCGGCGACGGCGGCGACGGGAAGGCCGATCGCCTTGGCGACGAAGGGCACGGTGCGGCTGGCGCGCGGATTGACCTCGAGCACATAGATGTCTCCGCCCTGAACGGCGTATTGGACGTTCATCAGTCCACGGACGTTCAGCGCGCGCGCCATGGCCTTCGTCTGCCGCTCGATCTCGGCGATGACGGAGGGTTTGAGCGAATGCGGCGGCAGCGAGCAGGCGCTGTCGCCCGAATGCACGCCCGCCTCCTCGATATGCTCCATCACGCCGGCGATGAAGACGTCGCCAGCATGGTCGCAGATCGCGTCGACGTCGATCTCGATGGCGCGGTTGAGGAAGCCGTCGATGAGCACCGGATTGTCGCCGGAGATGCGGAACAGCTCGCCGGAAGCCACCTGCGCCTTCAGTTGCGCCTCGTCGGCGACGATGACCATGCCGCGCCCTCCCAGCACATAGGAGGGGCGCAGGATCACCGGATAGCCGATCGCGCGCGCGGCGGCGACGGCCTCATCTGCCGTCATCGCGGTGGCGTTGCGCGGCTGCTTGAGGCCGAGATCGTTGAGCAGTTTCTGGAAGCGCTTGCGGTCTTCGGCAAGGTCGATGGCGTCGGCGCTGGTGCCGAGGATCGGAACGCCCGCCTCGACCAGCTTGTTGGCGAGCTTGAGGGGCGTTTGTCCGCCGAACTGCACGATGACGCCTTCGAGCGTTCCTTTCGACTGCTCGACGCGCACGATCTCCAGCACGTCCTCGGCGGTCAGAGGCTCGAAATAGAGCCGGTCGGAGGTGTCGTAGTCGGTCGAGACCGTTTCCGGATTGCAGTTGACCATGATGGTCTCGTAACCGCGATCCGACAGCGCGAACGCCGCGTGACAGCAGCAATAGTCGAACTCGATGCCCTGGCCGATGCGGTTCGGTCCGCCCCCGAGGATGACGATCTTCTTCTTGTCGCTCGGATCGGCCTCGCATGCGGAGCGGCCGCCGAACGGCGTCTCGTAGGTCGAATACATGTAGGGCGTGATCGCCTTGAACTCCGCCGCGCAGGTGTCGATGCGCTTGAATACGGGATGCACGCCGAGGCGCGCCCGCGCCGCGCGCACATCGCGCTCGCCGGAGCCGGTGAGCTTGGCCAGCCGCGCATCGGAGAATCCCATCTGCTTCAGGCGCAGCATGCCGGCCGCGTCCTTCGGCAACCCGTTCGCGCGCAATTCCTCTTCGCTGTCGAGGAGCCCCGCGATTTCGCCCAGGAACCACGGATCGTATCTGGTGATCGCCGCGATCTCCTCCATCGGGAAGCCGAGCCGCATCGCCTGCGCGATCACCCGCAGCCGGTCGGGCGTGGCGCGGCCGAGCGCGGCGCGGATCGCGGTCTCGTCGTCCGGCAGGTCGATCTCGTCGAGGCCTGTGAGCCCCGTCTCCAGCGAGCGCAGCGCCTTCTGCAGCGACTCCTGGAAGGTGCGGCCGATGGCCATGGCCTCGCCGACCGATTTCATCGAGGTGGTGAGCAGCGGCTCGGCGCCGGGGAACTTTTCGAACGCGAAGCGCGGGATCTTCGTCACCACGTAATCGATGGTCGGCTCGAAGGAGGCGGGCGTGGCCTTGGTGATGTCGTTCTCGAGCTCGTCGAGCGTGTAGCCGACAGCGAGCTTCGCCGCGATCTTGGCGATCGGGAAACCCGTCGCCTTCGACGCGAGCGCGGAGGAGCGCGACACGCGCGGGTTCATCTCGATCACCACCATGCGCCCGTTCGCCGGATCGATCGCGAACTGCACGTTCGATCCGCCGGTCTCGACCCCGATCTCGCGCAGCACCGCGATGCTCGCGCTCCGCATGCGCTGATATTCCTTGTCGGTCAGGGTCAGCGCCGGCGCCACGGTGATGGAATCGCCGGTGTGCACGCCCATCGGGTCCACATTCTCGATGGAGCAGATGATGATGGCGTTGTCGGCGCGGTCGCGCACGACCTCCATCTCGAACTCTTTCCAGCCGAGAACCGATTCCTCGATCAGCACCTCGTTGGTGGGCGAGGCTTCGAGCCCGCGCTGCACGATCTCGAAGAACTCCTCGCGGTTATAGGCGATGCCGCCGCCGGTGCCGCCCAGCGTGAAGCTCGGCCGGATCACGGCGGGCAGGCCGACGAGCTTGAGCGCCTCCTTGGCGTGAGTCTGAGAATGCGGCGCAAGGCCCATCACCGGATTGTTCTTGTCGTCGTAGAGGAAATCGCCCTTGGCGTCCTTCAGATGCCGAAGCTCGCCCTTGAGCGTGACGCCTTTCGGCACGTCGAGGCCGATCTTCATCATCGCCCGGCGGAAGAGCTCGCGGTCCTCCGCCTTGTCGATGGCCTCCGCGCTCGCGCCGATCAGCTCGACATCGTATTTCTCGAGCGCGCCGCGCTTGCGTAAGGAGAGCGCGGTGTTGAGCGCGGTCTGCCCGCCCATGGTGGGAAGCAGCGCGAAGACGCGGCCGGCCGGAACGTTCGCCCGCTCGCGCTCTATGATCTGCTCGACGAAATCGGGCGTGATCGGCTCGATATAGGTGGCGTCGGCCAGCGCCGGATCGGTCATGATCGTGGCCGGGTTCGAATTGACGAGCACGACGCGATAGCCTTCCTCGCGCAGCGCCTTGCACGCCTGCGCGCCGGAATAATCGAACTCGCAGGCCTGGCCGATGACGATGGGCCCCGCGCCGATGATGAGGACGGTGTGGAT
>DASZRM010000059.1:0-5309 GCA_035549135.1 Rhizomicrobium sp.
GATCTTCAGCACCTTGCGCACCTTCTCGAGCGGCATGGCGAGACGCTCTGCCAGTTCCTCCGGCGTCGGCTCGCGGCCGATCTCGTGCAGCATCTGGCGCGAGGTGCGCACCAGCTTGTTGATCGTCTCGATCATGTGCACCGGGATGCGGATGGTGCGCGCCTGATCGGCGATGGAGCGGGTGATCGCCTGACGGATCCACCACGTCGCGTAAGTCGAGAATTTGTAGCCGCGGCGGTATTCGAATTTGTCGACCGCCTTCATCAGGCCGATATTGCCTTCCTGGATGAGATCCAGGAACTGAAGCCCGCGGTTGGTGTATTTCTTGGCGATGGAGATCACGAGGCGCAGATTGGCCTCGATCATTTCCTTCTTGGCCTGGCCCGATTCGCGCTCGCCCTTCTGCACCGTCTGCACGATGCGGCGGTAGTCGCTGATCGATTGGCGCATCTCCTGGGCGAGCGTCTGAATTTCGTCGCGCAGGGCGTTTATCTTGTCGCGCTCGTCGACGACGAAATCCTTCCAGCCCGGGCGCGACAGCCGGCCGACCCGGCGCGTCCAGTTGGGATCGAGCTCGTTGCCGAAATGCTCTTTCAGGAAATCGGCGCGGTCGACGCCATGGGCCTCGGCCAGGCGCAGCAGCTTGCCTTCGAGGCTGATGAGACGGCGGTTGATGCCGTACATCTGGTCGACCAGCGCCTCAATGCGGTTGTTGTTGAGCTTGAGACTTTTGACGAGATCGACCGTCTCCGTGCGCAGCTTTTTGAAGCGCCGCTCCTGTCCGCTCGAGAGCTCATCGGCCTCGAGCGCGGCTTCGACGCTGGCGTCCTGGAGCTTGCCGAGCTTTTTGTAGAGCGCGGCGATCTGATCGAGCGTCTCCAGCACCTTCGGCTTGAGCGCGGCCTCCATCGCCGAAAGCGGCAGGTTGCCTTCGTCCTCGAAATCGTCGGCTTCGGCGGCGGCGTCCGCGGCGGCGGCCGCTTCGCCGGGATCGGCTTCCTCATCGCCCTGCTTCTGCGGCTTGGGCGGGGGCGGCGGCGGCGGAGCCTTCCGCGCCTCGAGCGCGGGCTGGCCGTTGAGCGCGATGGCGGGCGCAGGCGGGGCGAGCGGCTTTCCGTCGGGCCCCACGGCGCTGGCCGCCGCGGCGGCGGCCGCAGCCTGGCCTTCGGGGCCTGCGCCATAAGTGGCTTCGAGATCGATGATGTCGCGAAGAAGGACCTTGCCCTCGTTCAACTCGTCGCGCCAGACCGTGAGCGCCTCGAAGGTGAGCGGGGATTCGCAGAGCGCGCCGATCATCAGCTCACGGCCGGCCTCGATGCGCTTGGCGATGGCGATTTCGCCTTCGCGCGAAAGCAGCTCCACCGAACCCATCTCGCGCAGATACATGCGCACCGGATCGTCGGTGCGGTCGTATTGTTCGGTCGCCGCGCCGGTCTTGGTCGCGATCTCGCGGCCTTCGGCGAGCGCGGGCGCTTCCGGTTCGGCCTGTTCCTCCTGCTCCTCACTTTCGATGACGTTGATGCCCATCTCGCTCAGCATCGACATCGTGTCCTCGATCTGCTCGGAGGACGTCTTGTCGGAGGGAAGGACCTTGTTGAGCTCGTCATAAGTGACATAGCCGCGCGCCTTGGCGCGCGCGATCATCTTGCGCACGCCGACATCGCTCATGTCGAGGAGCGGAGAATCGGCGTCGCCCGGCGTTTCGCCGTCGCCCGATTTCAGCGGCTTGGCCGCGGTCTTGGCGAGTATCTTCGGGGCGACGGCCGCCACGGGCTTCTTGGCGAGTTCCGTCGCCGGCTTGGCCTTTGCGAGCGGCTTTTGCTCGGGCTTCGCCTTGGCAGGCGCAGCCTTCTGCGCGGGCGCGGCCTTCTGCGCAGGCTTGACCGCCGCCGGCTTGGTTGCGGGCTTGGCCGGTTTGGGCTGGGGTTTGGTCTTGGCTGCGGGCTTCTTGGCCGCAATCTTCGGGCGCGGCCTGGCCGCGCTTTTGGCGGACTTCGTCTTTACAATCTTTTTTGCGTCTTTCGTCTTCGCTGCCACGCGCGTCATTCCTTAGGGCGCGCGGCGGATAGCGCGCGCGCAGGTTCACCAGTTAGGGCCGAGAGGCGAAGGCCTCAATCGCTCGGAGCGCCCCGGGCTCGCTGAAACGCGGTCCAGCTCTCCTCGGTCGCCTCGCTCTTGTGCCGCTCGGCGGCGCGGCGCCGCTCGGGCTCGAGTTCCACCATGTCGCGCAATTGATGAGCGGCGCGGAGGAAACGGGCTTCGGCATCCTCGGCATCGGCGCCCCCAGGCGATTTGTCGTCCGCAACTTCGCCGCGCCGGGCTCGCCCGCCCTTGAGCCGGGCGATGAGTTCGGCCATTCCCTTGGCGACGAGATGGTTCTCCAAGCCCCGATTTTCAAGCGGAAAACCGGAAGCGGCGAGGTTTAAGAGTTCGCGGCGCAGCATGTCAAGCGAAGGGTCGGAAAAGGGCAGTGCCGCCAGGATTTCCCCCTGTTTGGCGGCGATTTCCGGGTCCTCCAGGACCAGGCCCGCAAGTTCCATCTCCTTGAGCTGGCGCGCCGCCCGGCCGGGTGCGCCGCCCAAAAGACTAGCCTTGACCGCGGGCGAGACCGTTTGAAGGGGCGGCCGCTGAAAACGCGACGCCTCGCGCCAGCCCTGCGGCGGAGCCGGCCCGCCGCGCTCGGTGGCCCGGTTCTGTAGCCGGGGAGCGCGGCGCTTGAAGGCTTCGAACACGCGGTTGTCGAATTCTCGCCGGTAGTAGTCCGCGATCTTGGTATCGGCTATGAGCGCGACGATCTCGGCCAGGGCCCGTTCGAGGCCCGCGCGCCGCTCCGGGGTCGAGAAATCCCTTCCTTCCGTCTCTCCTCGCCAAACGACCTCGGACAGGGGCTGGGCCCCATTGAGGAGATTTCTCATCGCCCCGGCGCCGGCCCTGGCGATGAAGCTGTCGGGGTCTTCGCCCGCCGGCAGGAAGACGAAACGCAGCGAAAAGCCGGGCCTTAGGAGCGGCAACGACAGACGGGCGGCGCGATGGGCGGCGCGCAGTCCCGCTTCGTCTCCGTCGAACGCCAGCACCGGTTCTGGCGCCGTGCGCCACAGAAGCAGCAGTTGGTCTTCGGTGAGCGCGGTGCCGAGCGGGGCGACAGCGTTCTCGAACCCTGCGCGGACGAGCGCGATCACATCCATATAGCCTTCGGCGACGACGATGGATTGCGCCTTGATCGCGGGCCCGCGCGCGGACGCGTAATTGTAGAGCAGATGGCCCTTCGAAAAGAGCTGCGTCTCGCCGGTGTTGATGTATTTGGGCTTGGCGTCGGCTTCGAGCGCGCGCGCGCCGAAGGCGACGATCCGTCCGCGGGCGTCGGAGATCGGAAAGGTTATGCGGTTGAAAAAGAAATCGCGAACGCCTCGCTCCTCGTCCGACGGACGCGCCAGACCCGCCGCGATCATGTCGTCCATCGTGACGTTTCTGGTCTTGAGGTGCTCGATCAACGCATTGCCGGAAGGCGCATAACCGAGACGGAACGTCTTCGCCGCCTCGCCATTGAGACCGCGTGAATTCAGATAGTCGCGCGCGGCGCGTCCGCCCGGCTCGCGCAGCTGCGCCTCATAGAATGCGCAGGCCGCTTCGATGACATCGTAAAGCGATTTCTTCTTTTCCTCGCGCGCCTCGTCCTCGGGCGACCATTTGGGAAGCTCGACTCCGGCGTCCGCGGCCAGCCGCTCGACCGCTTCGGGGAAGGACAGGCCCTCCGTCTCCATCAGCCATTTGAAGGCGTCGCCACCCTTGCCGCAGCCGAAGCATTTGTAGGCGCGCCGCCCATTCTCGACCTTGAAGCTCGGCGACTTCTCCTTATGGAACGGGCAGCAGCCCCAGAAGGCCTGGCCCCTTCGCGTCAGCTTCACGCGTTTTCCGACGAGCTGGACGATGTCCGTCCGCCGGAGCACCTCCTCGATCAGGTTGGGGCCAAAACGCATGCGCCTAGTCTAGGGCCTTGGGCCGCCAAAGGGTCAATCCCGCCGCGATTTTCCTGTGGGGCGACGGCGCCCGCCGTCGCGGCGTTTCCCGCTCGTTAAACCAAGAGTGGCAGAGTTGAAGGAACGCCGCGCCCGGGAGCGAGCCATGACAGGAACTTTCGTCCACGAGAGGACATTCGAATCGCGCTGGAAGCTGCTTGAAGCGGCCCGGGAGCGGCTTTCGCGCGCCAACTCGCTGGACGAGGTCATGGCGATCGTGCGCTCGACCGCCCGCGGCGTGGCCTCGGCGGACGGGGTCTGCTTCGTGCTGCGCGACGGCGACGCATGCCACTATGCAGAAGAGGACGCCATCGCGCCGCTCTGGAAGGGTCAACGCTTTCCGATGAGCGCCTGCATTTCGGGATGGGCGATGCTGAACGCCAAGACCGCCGTGATCGAGGATATCTTCGCCGATCCGCGGATTCCGCACGAGGCCTACCGCCCCACCTTCGTCAAGAGCCTGATCATGGCGCCGGTCGGAGCCCAGTCGCCGGCGGCGGCCATCGGCGCTTATTGGGCGGTCCGCCGCGCCTTCTCGGCGCGAGAGGTGGAGCTCGTCGAATCACTGGCCGCGGCGATCGCGCGCCCGATGCAAAAGGCGGCCGCCTAGAGCTTCTTCTGAAAATGAAAGCTCGATATGACGAGCTTCAGGCGGTGATAGAAGCGGTGCGCGCCGAGGCGATGCGTGCCGGAATCGAGATGGAATTCGCCGCAACCTTCCTTGCGTGCGAGGTCTTCCATCCAGAGCATCAGCGCTTCGGCAAATCCTTTGCCGCGATGGGATTGGAGGCAGATGAGATCGTCGACATACAGCGCCTTGCCCCAGGCGAGCCATTCCGAAATCCGGAACCCCGCCGCCGCGACGGGCGTTCCGTTGTCTTCGACATAGATGAGCCGCCAGCCTGAACCTTTCAGCTGCCGCCGCGCACGTTCGAGGAATTCGTCTTCGCTTTTGATGTGCGGACGCAGCTCGCGCATCACCGGATAGACGCGCGCGATGTCGGCGTCGGTGAGAGCTTCGTGGATGTCGAAATGCGGCATGCCGGCGCGAACTGGTTTGCACAACACCCTACCCTCCGCTTGAGGGAGGGTCGATCCGCGCAAGCGGATCGGGGAGGGGTCATGTGCAAGGCGCAACCCCTCCTCGAAATTCGCTGCGCAAATTTCGGCCCTCCCTCAAGGGGAGGGCGGATACTACTTCCCGCTCAGAATATCCTTCACCACGGCGCTCGCTTTGGCGAAGTCCATCCGGCCGGCGTAGCGCTCCTTCATCGCCGCCATCACCTTGCCCAT
>DASZRM010000060.1:0-25803 GCA_035549135.1 Rhizomicrobium sp.
CCAGCGCGGCCTGCTCGACGACGACATCTATCGGGCCATGCGCGCGTCGGTGGACCAGGCCATGCGCCACCCGGCGTTTCGCAAGGCCTATGAGACGCGGTTCAAGACGCCGGGCACGAAATTCTGCGCCTTCATGGACGATGCGATCGCCAAGTTGCCCTAACTCAAGGCGCGCGCGGCGCTGGGATAGATGGACTCTGGCCTATAGTCACTGACCCGGATTCACCCCGGGATGCGGGGGCGTGAGCACGCGCGATTCAGTTTTGGTTGAGGTTTGGAAGTTTGGTGTTAGATCAAAAATCTTTCGGCGTTCGTCCTATGCAGAGTTTGGCCAAGGGACCCTCGCCGGATGGTACCCCAAGGTGATCTATTCAGCCGCGAATAATTCGCTTTGCACCTCTGCCTGATTGAATTCTTCGGCCTCCTTGCCTTTGCGCCTTGCGGGGCGACTGCGCCCGCCATCCGCAGGCAGCTTGGAATCGTGCATCCCGTTCCACAGTACACCTGGTCGCGAGACCCGATAAAAATTCACGTCCTCCCTTTGTGAAGGGGGTTTCTGTCTAGCATTTGCGCGATCCCTAAAACGGCCCATTGCACCTTTCAAATAGCCCTCCACAAGTTCGGCACATAACCACCTGCGGCCCAACCGTTCGGCCACCTCGCCGGTGATGCAGCTACCTCCGAAGGGGTCGACCACCATGTCGCCTCTGTCCGTCAACATGCGTATGAAATACTCTGGCAGCTCTGCAGGGTAACGCGCCGGATGAGGTGCTAAGTTCCTCTCTTGACAATAGCGGATGTAGTAACTGTTGCTCTCCGTATTCGGCAACGCAATGAGATTCGGCGGGATTGCCGCGCCATTGTCGATCGAGAACTTCTCGCTAATGTCATGACCCGAAGGGCGCTTCTTAGCGCGGTAGCCATTCGTCAATAGCTGCTGCATTGAGGGGCTGTAGGGTTGCAGGACACGGCGGTTGCTGGCCTTCGGCCACGGTGACGGCGATAGCCACCAGATCGTGTTAATGGCGTCCTTCACCCGAATGCGGCGCACCGTTACCCATTCAGCCGGGGTCGGCAGTTTTGAAGGGTTCCACCAGTAATAGTCTTGTGCGAGGTGAAAGCCGAAGTCCTCGCACAGCATGATGAGCAGTTTGAAGTGGTAGAGGTTGCGCGTTGGGATGCCTTGATTCCATGCCCCGCCAATATCAATCACTAGACTCCCGGTTTCTTTCAACACGCGCTTGAAGGCTTTGGCGAAGGGCTTGAACCAGTCCAGATATTCTTCGGCATCGACGTTGCCGTACTCCTTCTTGCGTACTAGGCCGAAGGGAGGGCTTGTCATGATCAGATCGACGGACGAGGGGCGCAGTTTCGCCAACGCGTCGAGAGAGTCCCCATGCACAATCTTGCCGAGCTTAGTTTGGAGAAAGTAGTGCGATTTGTCGGACACGCTCATTTTATCCCCTCGGGATCGATTGATTTGAGCTTCATCGCGCTACGGGCTTCACGCTGGAATACGTCGATGATCGCTCCAGCATTCGCTTCGACCCGTGACAAGTCAGTACCGTCTACCAGAACGATAGCGAGATTAGAATCCGCCATGATCTTGTTTGAATAGCGTCGAGCCTGAGAGCCAATCTCTCCCGTGGTCACGACGACGATTGCGTTGCTTTTCAGGAAATTGGTTAGGCCGACTTCCTTGGCGACATCATCAAGGCTGACGCGCTGGGTGTTCTTGCATTGAACTTGCCAACGCGAAAATACGAGACGCGCGCTATCAAAAATCAGGTCAATTTCCGCACCGCCCGTCGCTTCTGCACGCAAGCGCGTCGCAACATAGGTCACATCAAGAAGCCGCATCAACTTGAAGGCGAGAGCTTCAAGTGCGAGACCGGCGACGTAGCGGTCCTCGGAATGGATCTGTTTGAGAATGTCCGAAAGGGGCGTTCTCAACAGTCCTATCAGTTTTGGGTCAACCTGATCCTTCAGCTGCTCCAGTAGCGGTTCAATAATTTCTGCCTCTAATTTCTTGGTCGGAGCGACTAAGAACGGCTTGGCCCCACGGCCTTCCGTTGTTTTCGTCGCAGTAATGTACCCGGCTTCAACCAGAGCCTTCAGAACCAGATTCGGAAGGCTCTTTTCGGGAAACCTCACTCCGTAAGTCGCGGATGCCAAAGCAGCGATGGCATTAGCAGGTTGCGGCTTTTTCGTACCCGTGTTTGCGAGTGCGCGAAGGAACGCCTTTTGCTCGGCGGTGAAGCGGCCGAGTTGCTCAAATTCTTCTGAGCCGGTGCCCAGAATTGCACGAAGCTTTGTTTCGTCAACTTGCCAACGGCTACCAAGGATGACCCCGGCCTTGGCGAGCCACAAGCGCATGATGCTTGGATGCTTGCCGCCGGACGGATAATGCAGACCACGCGCCGCGAGACCATCGCGCAGGGAGGTCAAATTGACCTCATCGCCCGCCGCCGCCATGTCCTGAATACATTGGACAAGCCGCATCCCATGTAGGTTCAGAAGAATGTGCTTCGCCAGCGCGTCATACAGGGCGCTGGATTTCTTGCGCGCTTCGTAGAGCTTCTTGCCAAATTCGGTGAAGTTCGCTTCCCGGTCGATGACGCCATACGCGATCATTCCGAGCTTGCAGTTGTTCGCGAGCTTTCCCCGATTGTAGGTGCCCATTTCGGCGTCGCCGCCTGCACCATGTTTGGAGAAATAGGTCTTCAAGATTTCGGCTTCGAGCTTTTTCCAATTTCCTTGGTTTCGCTCGACGATTTCGAGCAGCTCCGGCAACTCGATTTGCGACGGAGAAAATTCGCTGCCGAATGGAAGATCACTCTTTTGCACTGATTAACACCCCCTCTGACAGCCCACGAAACCCGAATCGATTTTGATGAACCATTCCATCTTCTGGCAGGAAAGAGCACCGTTTCTGGTGATGTCGCGATATGCTTCGAGTTCTCGACTCCGCGAGCGCGCACCACAAGATGTTCTTACTTCGTTCCTTCGTATCATAAGAAACCATGTCTTGAAAGTAGTAGTACCCAGAGGGGCGCGACGTCATTTTCCACCAAAGATTGCCGGAAGCTGGCGGGAAGATTAAACTTCCCCGCCCGCCCTTGAACCGGCCATTGCGTGTTCCCACTTCGTTCTGACGCCGGGCGACAAACCGATGGAGGAGACGCCGAGGCCCTTTAGGGCCGGAAACGACAGGCGCAGGGACATACAGGACGAGGGCGCCCTCCTTGTGCGCGTCCCGCGTCCGGCAGGGAGCCACCCGTCTCGCGCGGCGCGATCGAGCCGGCGAACGATCCCCGGCGCCGGGCAGAGTCCGAGGGACGGGCAAAGGCGCCGCGCTCTTTCGCATCGAAACGATTGCGGCCGGCCTGCCGTAGCCCCGACGCCAACCGAAGCGGACGTTCCCGCGCGGCTCCGGTCGAGAAAAAAGAAGACCGCCGCGCGCGCATCGCCCGCTTTTGGGCTGTGCGGCGCAAGACGGCGGATCGGACGGAAAGACGATGGCGCTATCGAAGGCGCCGAAGGAGGACGGCGAGCATGGTGCCCAGAAGAGGACTCGAACCTCCACGCCTTGCAGCGCTAGTACCTGAAACTAGTGCGTCTACCAATTCCGCCATCTGGGCCCGGCTTGGGCGGCGATGTTTAGGGGGGCGGGAAAAGCCTGTCAAACCCTCGCTTTGCGGCCGCCCGAGCCTTCGCCTTTCGCCCGCAAGCGGAAGCTCCCATATAATGCGCGCAACCTGAGGAGGCCGTCATGATCGTGGTCACGACCGAAAACATTCCAGGCTATCGCCGGGCGAGGACCCTGGGACAGGCGTTCGGAGTCGTGGTGCGATCGCGCGGCCTCGGCGGCAACATCGTGGCGGGCCTGCGCTCCATCGTGGGCGGGGAGATCCACGAATACACCCAGCTTCTCGAACAGGCGCGCCGCCAGGCCGTCGACCGCCTCGTCGCCAACGCCACGGCCATGGGCGCGAACGCGGTCGTCATGATGCGTTTCGATTCCTCGGAGATCGGCCAGTACATGAGCGAGATCGTCGCCTATGGAACGGCCGTCGTCATCGAGCCGGATGGCGGCCATGCTGCGTAAGGCGGTGATCGCGCTGGGCGGGCTGTGCCTGGCGGCGGGACTCATCATGCTGATCACGCCGGCCGCCTCCGCCGCCTTCGGCCCGCTCGCCTTCGGCGCGCTCCTCCTGATCGGAACGCTGTGGGAGCGCGTGCGCTACAAGCCCATCGAGGACGGCGCCCCCGGCGGGACCTATACGCGCACCAGCGAGCGCTTCATCGACGAGGAGACGGGCGAGACGGTGACCGTGTGGATCGATCCGGCGAGCGGCGAACGCAAATACGTGAAAGGCTAGCGGCGGCCGACGGGAAATCGGGCTTGCGCCCGGCGATGGCTGCGCTATGAACCCGTCGCGACAGAGGCCACAAGATGCGCAATCAGCTAGTCACGGTGTTCGGCGGTTCCGGCTTTCTGGGCCGGCATGCGATCCGCGCGCTGGCCAAGGCCGGCTATCGCATCCGCGCGGCGGTGCGCCGGCCGTCGACCGCGAACTTCCTTCCGCCCATGGGCCATGTCGGGCAGATTCAGCTGATGCGCTGCAATGTGCGCGAGGCGGGTCAGCTCGCCGAGGCGCTGGAGGGGGCGCACGCGGCCGTCAACCTGACGGGCATTCTCTTTCCGCGCGGCGAACAGACCTTCGAGGCGATCCATGTCGAGGCGGCGCAGGCGATCGCAAGATCGGCCGCCGAGGCGGGCGTTGCCGCGCTCGTCCATGTCTCGGCCATCGGCGCCGATCCCGACGCCGGTTCGCAGTACGCCAGCACCAAGGGCGAAGGCGAAGCGCGCGTGCGCGAGGCCTTTCCCGCAGCCTCCATCCTGCGCCCTTCGGCGGTGTTCGGACCGGAAGACCGCTTCTTCAACAAGTTCGCCGAGATGGCGCGGTTGCTGCCGGCGCTGCCGCTGATCGGCGGCGGCGAGACGAAGTTCCAGCCGGTCTTCGTCGGCGACGTCGCCGCGGCCATCGCGCGCTGCCTCGAGGATCCGGCGGCGCAGGGCGGCGTTTTCGAGCTCGGCGGACCCGCCGTCCACAGCTTCAAGCAGCTGATGCAATTCATACTGCGCGAGACGGGACGAAAGCGGCTGCTGCTGCCCGTTCCGTTCTTTCTGGCCGCGGCGGAAGCGCTTGTCCTCGAGATTCCGTCCATGATCCTGCCGATCGAACCGGTTCTGACGATGGACCAGGTGCGCATGTTGAAATCCGACAATGTGGTGAGCCCCGGCGCGCGCGGCTTTCGCGAACTCGGCATCGAGCCCCATTTGATCGAGGCGATCGTCCCCTCCTATCTGTGGCGCTACCGGCCCAAGGGCCAGTTCGACAGGCTCGCTACCGGCCGAGCAGAAGCGCAGCGATAAGCGCCGCGCCGGTGGCGATGCGGTACCAGCCGAACGGCGCCAGCCCGAAACGGCCGACGAAGGCGATGAACGTCTTCACCACGGCATAGGCGACGAGGAACGAGACGACGAATCCGACGGCCATGTTTTCGAGGCGCGCCGCGCCCAGCGCTTCGTGGTGCTTGTAGAGCTCATAGACCGAAGCACCCAGCATGGTGGGAATGGCGAGATAGAAGGTGAAGGCGGCCGCGGCCTTGCGCTCCACGCCGAGCAATTCGCCGCCGAGGATCGTGGCGCCCGAGCGCGATACGCCGGGTATCAGCGACAGGCACTGGCAGAGCCCGATCTGGAACGCCTTCGAGAGCGGCAGCGCATCGGCGTCGAGATAGCGCGGGGCCGGCGCCACGCGCTCCAGGATCAGAATGACGACGCCGCCTCCGATCCAGGTTGCGGCGATCACCGGCATGGCGCGCGCGGGATCGAGCAGGAATCCGTTGATCACCTTGATCAGGAGTACGCCAAGAACGGCCGAGGGCAGGAACGCCACGATCACCGCCAGCGCGAAGCGCCGCGCCCCGGCGTCCGAAACGAGGCCTGCCAGCACCTCCCAGATCTTGCGCCAATAGACCGCGACCACGGACAGCACCGCGCCGAACTGGATGACCACGGTGAACGCCTCCCAGTCGTCCTTGCCCAGGCCGAGAAGATTTTCCGCCACCAGCAGATGCGCGGTGGAGGATACGGGAAGGAATTCCGTCAGGCCCTCGACAATGCCGAGCCAGATCGCGTTCAGAATGTCGGTCATGCGGTTCGCCCGGACGAGTCGAGCGCTACCTTATCCGGTCGCGGGGCTTTGGAAAGGAGGGCGCCAGCGCCATGCTTCGAGCAAGGCCGGTGCGCTCGAACGTCCATTGTCCGGCGGCGGCGCCAAGAGATCGCAAAGCGCGGCTCAGAGTGCGCGCAGGCGCGCGAACAGCATGGCGCCGTGCGGGCCGCCGCCATAAGCGGGAACCGCCGACGGCGCAAAATCGAAGGCGTAAAGACCGCCAACTCCGAAGGAGAGATGCTCGGCCACTTTCCAATCTCGGATCAAGCCGAGCGAGACTTCTCCGACCGTCTCGGTCGCGCCTGAAAGGAAGAGCTCGTCATTGTCCTCCACTTCCCCGCGCGCAAAGACGGTCCAGTCGGCATCGGGCTTGTATTCGCTTTCGAGCAGGATGCCGTTGAGGCCTGCGCCATCGCTCAATTGCTTGTGACCCCAGGCGAGCGTCGTGGCAAGCGAGGCGCCGCCGTCCAGCGGCAGAACATATTCGGCGCTCGCGGTGTAGCGCGTCTCGTTGATGGAAGGCGCGAGCTGCTCGGGACTTTTCAGAAATCCCCACGACGCCTGAAGCGACCAGTTCTCGGACGGATTCCAGGTGATCCGCGCGGCAGTACTATCGAAACGCGCGGCATCGAAATCGAAACGGAACTGGTCCGGCTCGCGTCCGGTGAACTGCGAGACTTCGAACTTCCAATCGTCGTGCACGTAGCCCAGCGTCGCCACGCCGAAGGTGATGTGTGTCGAATCCAGCCAGTGATGCGTGATCGGCGCGGCGGGATCGTCCATGCAGGATGCGCGATGCATGAAGGCCGGCGGGCCGAGCGCCGGCTCTCCGGGATACCCGAAATAGACGAAGGCGCTATCGTCCTTCGACAGCGCGTGGCTGAACGAGGCCGACAGCTCCATGACCAGATCGTGGGGATGCTGGCGATCGACCAGCGGCGTCGCGCCATCGGCGGTTTCTCCCGTCGCAAGCAACAGGGGATAGCCCGCGCGGCCCATGAACGGGTCGGGACTCAGCATCATGCGCAGGTTGAGCGTGTTCGCTTCGCCAAGGTCCCGCCGCGCAGCGCCCATCAGCATGCCGGACGCGAACCATTGCGTGGCCCCGCGCGGTCCGCTCTGGCTGTCATAGACGCCTGTGAGCATGGCGTGCCCCATCAGGCTCCAATCGCCCATCATCGCGTGGATGCCCTGATGCTCCGCCGCGTCCGGCTGCCAGCTTGTGCCCGACGCGTCCCGCGACATCGGATAACCGCCGAACAGGCCCGTCATCGGCATCTCCATGCCGGGCATATCGTGCATGCCGGCCATATCCATGCCCGGCATGCTCGACATGTCGCCGTCGGATTGTGCGAACGCCGGCAAGGCAGGAAAGAGCAATACTGCGGCGACGCCGCACCACACACTCTTCCGCATCGAGACCGCCGCTTGCGCCGGATTGCCACCTTCCTATATACCCCAGTAGGGTATACTGCAATACCGGAGGACAGGTTGGCGCAAGCCCATCAAAAGTTGCTTACGCGGCTCGCCCGCATCGAGGGTCAGGTGCGCGGCGTGGCGCGGATGATCGAGGAAGACCGCTATTGCATCGACATACTCAACCAGATGCAGGCGGTGAAATCGGCACTCAAGCGCGTCGAGGAGGAAATCCTCAAGAACCATGCCTCGCATTGCGTGGCGCACGCCATCAAATCGGGCAACGCTAGGGACCAGACGAAGAAATTCTCGGAACTGGTGGAGCTGTTCGGCCGCTATGGACGCTGAACCGGCCCGCGATCCTATCTGCGGCATGCGGGTCGACCGCGAAAAAGCGCGAGCGGCTGGCCGCCACCTTCGTGTACGTGGCGAGGACCATTACTTCTGCAGCGCGCGGTGCCTCGAGAAGTTCCGCGCGGATCCATCCAGGCGCGTCGCACCCCCGCCCGCCACACAGCGAGGCGGCGGCGGCGGAACAATCTACACTTGCCCGATGCATCCGCAGATCCGGCAAGAAGGCCCGGGCTTCTGCCCGATTTGCGGCATGGCGCTCGAGCCCGTCGATCCGGCGGCAGAGCACGATCAGTCCGAATATCGCGATATGTTGCGCCGGTTCTGGATTTCGCTCGCGCTCAGCATTCCCGTGTTCGCGCTTGCCATGTTCGGCGAGGTCGGGCTTCTGGATAAGGCTCTTTCTCCGGTACTGCGCGAGTGGATCGAGGCGGCTCTCTCTGCGCCGGTTGTGCTGTGGGCGGCGGCGCCGTTCTTCGCGCGCGGCTGGGAGGGCGCCGTAAGCGGCCATGCCAACATGTTCACGCTGATCGGCCTCGGGGTCGGAGTGGCATTCTTCTACAGCCTTGTTGCTCTGCTTATACCGGATGCCGTTCCTTCCGCCTTTCACGGCATGTCGGGCGCGCCGCCGGTCTATTTCGAAGCCGCCGCCGTGATCGTCACGCTAGTCCTGCTCGGTCAGGTTCTCGAATTGCGCGCGCGCGCGAACACGGGGGCCGCAGTGCGCGCGCTTCTCAACCTCGCGCCCAAGACCGTGCGGCGGCGTACTGAAGACGGCGTCGAAAACATCCCGCTGTCCGATGTCCAGGTTGGCGACACGCTCGTGGTTGCGCCCGGCGAGAGTGTGCCCACAGACGGGGTCGTGATCGAGGGCGAGAGCGCCGTCGACGAATCCATGCTCACCGGCGAATCCCTTCCGGTTACGAAGCGCGCCAGCGACAAGGTGACGGGCGGAACGCTGAACGGCGACGGCGCGCTCGTCATGCGGGCCGAACGCATCGGCGCCGACACGATGCTTGCGAAAATCGTGGCGCTTGTGAGCGAGGCGCAGCGTAGCCGCGCGCCGACCCAGGCGCTCGCCGATTCCGTTGCCGCCTGGTTCGTGCCTTCCGTCGTGGTGACGGCGCTGCTTGCATTTGCCGCCTGGTGCATCTTTGGACCGGCGCCGGCGTTCAACTATGCGCTGATCGCGGCGGTGAGCGTGCTGATCATCGCCTGCCCCTGCGCGCTGGGGCTTGCGACCCCGATGTCGGTCATGGTCGCTGTCGGCAAGGGCGCGCAGGCTGGCGTGCTGGTTCGGGACGCAACCTCGCTCGAACGCTTGGCCGCGGCCGACACGCTTGTCATCGACAAGACCGGCACGGTGACGGAGGGCAAACCGAAGCTCGTGGCCGTGCGTGCGTTTGGCGGCGCCAAAGAGGACGAGGTTCTTTCTCTTGCCGCCGCGCTCGAAAGCAGGAGCGCCCATCCCCTCGCCCATGCCATCGTAATGGGCGCAAAGGAGCGGGCGCTCGCAATGCCGGACGTCGGCGATTTCGCGAGCGTGACGGGCCAGGGCCTCCGCGGAACAGTTTCGGCGGCGCCTGTCCTCGTCGGCCGCGCTGAATTGCTTGTGAGCCAGGGGATCGACATTGGTCCGCTTGGAGAGCAAGCGAACGAGTTGCGCAAGAACGGCGCGACGGTCGTGTATGTTGCCCGTGACCAAAAAGCAGTCGGCCTCGTTGCGGTGAAGGATTCGCTGAAGACCGATGCCCGCGCGATGCTTGCCGAACTTCGCGACAGCGGTCTTGCCATTACCATGGCGACGGGCGACGCCGAGGCGACGGCGCAGACGGTGGCACGCGAGGCGGGGCTCGATTCCGTCGCCGCCGGTATGACGCCGCAAAGCAAGACCGACCTCGTGAACAGGCTCAAGCGCGAACACCACGTGGTCGCCTTTGCCGGCGACGGCGTCAACGACGCCCCGGCGCTGGCGGCGGCCGATGTTTCCGTTGCGATGGGCACCGGGTCCGACGCCGCGATCGAGACCGCAGGCCTCACACTGCTCAAGGGCGACCTCGGCGCATTGCTCCGCGCGCGCAACCTTGCCAAGGCGGCCTTGCGTAACATGAAGCAGAACCTGTTCTTCGCTTTCGCCTACAACGCTCTTGGCATACCCGTGGCGGCTGGCGTTCTCTATCCTTTCACCGGCTGGCTGCTTTCGCCGATGATCGCGGCGGCGGCGATGAGTCTCAGCTCAGTCTCGGTGATCGGCAATGCGCTTCGCCTGCGGCGGACTCTGCTATAATCGTCGCCGAAAGGGCGGGGTTTCAGGCGGATGTGGAAGAAGGTCGTCGGAGCGTTCCGCTGGGTGTGGTTCGCGGATGGTACGCGCACGCCATGGCTCAGACGGATACTGGCGATGCTTTTCTTTTTTGCGTTGCCAGCGCCGACGATCCTGCTCCTCGTGTTCCGCTTCGTACCCATCCCCGGCACGCCGCAGATGCTGCTCGACGCAATCACGCTGCAGCCCGTGAAGTATTCCTGGCGCGCCTTTGACGAGATCGCCCCCGCCCTTCCCCGCGCGGTCATTGGCGCGGAAGACCAGAATTTCTGCACCCATCACGGCTTCGACTGGAAGGGCATCGAAAAGGCGATGGCCGAGCACCGGCGCCATCCGAGTAAACCATTGCGCGGCGCCAGCACGATCAGCCAGCAGACGGCGCGCACCTTGTTCCTGGTCTCGTCGCGCAGCTGGATTCGCAAGGGGATCGAGGCTTATCTGACGGTGCTGATCGAGGCGCTGTGGCCCAAGAAGCGCATTCTCACCGCCTATCTCAATCTCGTCGATTGGGGTCACGGCAATTACGGCGCCGAAGCCGCAGCTGACTCCTATTTTGGAATCGATGCGGCGCACCTGACGCGCGCGCAGGCCGCTCGGCTTGCGGCGATCCTGCCAAACCCGGACCGCTGGCGCGCCGACCGCCCGGGACGCTACGTTGCGGGCCGCTCGCGTCGTTTGCGCGGGCAGGAATTCGTCGTGGCCGACAGCGGCCTCGACTGGTGCGTGAAGTAGCAGAGGTTCCATGAATACCTGCGACGCCGTCGTCATTGGGGCGGGCCACAACGGCCTTGTCTGCGCCTTTTATCTGGCGAGCGCCGGGATGAAGGTGACCGTGCTCGAACGGCGCGGCGTCGTCGGCGGGGCGGCGGTGACGGAGGAATTTCATCCCGGCTTTCGCAACTCGGTCGCGAGCTACACGGTCTCGCTGCTCAATCCGAAAATCATTCGCGATATGAATCTGCATGGCCACGGGCTCAAAATCGTGGAGCGCAAGCTGCAGAACTTCCTGCCACTGAACGATCGCGACTATCTGGAGACCGGGGGGGCGCGCACGAAGGAGTGCGTCGCGAGATTTTCGGCGAAGGACGCCGATATGCTGGAGCCTTATGGCGCCAGGCTCGAGGAGATCGCCGCGATTTTTCGCGGCCTCATGCTACAGACGCCGCCCAATGTGACCGACGGCGGATGGTTCGCGGCCATCCCCGAAATGATCAAGGCCGCCGGCCAGGCGAGCCCCTTCACGAAGCTCTCCATGCCGGCGCGGCGTGACCTTTTGGCGCTCTTCGCACAATCGGCCGGCGACTATCTCGACGGCTGGTTCGAAAGCGCGCCGATCAAGGCTGCGTATGGCTTCGACGGGGTGGTTGGAAACTACGCCAGCCCCTACACGCCGGGCTCGGGCTATGTGCTGTTGCATCATGTGCTTGGCGAGGTGAATGGCAAGAAGGGCGCGTGGGGCCACGCTATCGGGGGCATGGGCGCGATCACCCAGGCGATGGCGAAGGCTTGTCGCGCGCTCGGCGTCGACATCCGCGCCAATGCGCCCGCAAAGGAAGTGATCATGGAGAACGGCCGCGCCGTGGGCGTGGCGACCGAATCCGGTGACGTTTTCCGTGCGCCGATCGTTGCTTCGAATCTGAATCCGAAGCTGTTGTTTCTGAAACTCCTCGACACTGGGCTTCTGCCGCGCGATTTCCGCGAGCGCATCGAGCACTACCGGGTGGGCTCCGGCACGTTCCGTATGAACGTTGCGCTCAGCGAATTGCCGCGCTTCGCCTGCAAGCCCGAGAACGGCGATCACATGACCGCCGGAATCATCATGGCGCCGTCGCTCGACTACATGGATCGCGCCTACATCACAGCGCGCGAAAACGGATGGTCGACGGAACCGATCGTGGAAGTGCTGATCCCCTCGACCCTCGACGACAGCCTCGCGCCGAAAGGACAGCATGTGGCCAGCATGTTCTGCCAGCAGGTGCAGCCCGAGCTTTCCGGCGGACGCTCCTGGGACGACTATCGCGAAACGGTGGCCGACCACATGATCGCCACGGTCGACAAGTTCGCACCCGGTTTCAAGGCTTCGGTGCTCGGACGGCAGATTTTCTCGCCGCTCGATCTGGAGCGTACCTTTGGCCTGATCGGAGGCGACATCATGCACGGCGCGCTCAGCCTCGATCAGCTCTATTCCGCGAGGCCCGTGCTAGGTCACGGCGACTACCGCAGCCCCATTCCCGGACTTTACATGTGCGGATCGGGAACTCACCCCGGCGGAGGGGTGAGCGGCGCGCCGGGCCACAATGCGGCTCAAGAGATATTAAGCGACCGCCGGCGGCGGCGTTGACAGGGCTTGCGCCGCATCCTCTTGATTTGTCCATGGAGCAGAAGCGCGAAGACCGTGTCGGCTCGCTTTCCGCCGCCCTGATGCAGGCGCGAAAGCTTCTGGGCGTCAGGCCGGATCTGGCCGAGGAACAGGCGCGGGAAATCCTGAAGGTCATGCCCGGCCAGCCGGACGCCCTTCTTTTGCTGGCAGGCGCCCGCTCCGCGCAAAAGGACCATGAGGGCGCGCGCGCCATTCTCGAGCGGCTGGTCGCTGACAATCCAAAAATGGCGCCAGCTTATGTCGGACTTGGCTCCATTCTCAGCGGCCTAGGCGAGACCCGCGCCGCAATCGCCGCATTCTCGCGCGCAGTCGAACTCGATCCCCGGCATGCCGCGGCGTGGCGCTCGCTGGGCGATCAATATTCGACTTTGGACGACGAGGAGGCGGCCGACAGGGCTTACGCCAACAGCATCAAGGCGTCCGTCAACGATCCGCAATTGCTGACGGCGGCCAGCGCGCTGTGCGAGAACCGCCTCGCGGTCGCCGAAAGGCTGCTTCGCGATTTCCTGAAGGCGCATCCCACCGATGTCGCGGCGATGCGCATGCTGGCCGAGGTCGGAGCCAGACTCGGGCGCCTGGAAGACGCCGAGATGCTTCTTGCGCGCGCGCTCGAACTGGCGCCGAGCTTCACGCCCGCCCGTTACAACTATGCGCTGGTCCTGCACCGTCAGCTGAAGTCGGTCGAAGCGCTCGAGCAGCTCGATCTGTTGCTCAAGCAGGATCCTGCGAGCGCGAGCTATCGCACGCTGCGCGCCGCCACGCTTGTCAGGATCGGTGAATTTGAAGAGGCGATCCGCGCCTACGAGGGCCTTCTGCGCGACCATCCCTGGATCGCAAAGGGCTGGATGAGCTACGGACATTGTCTGAAGACGCTCGGCCGCTCCGAGGAAGGCGTCGCCGCCTATCGCAAGAGCATCGCGCTATTGCCTAGCCTCGGCGAAGCATATTGGAGCCTTGCCAATCTCAAGACATTTCGTTTCCGGCCTGACGAAATCGAGGCCATGCGCGAGCAGCTCAAACGTTCCGACCTCAAGGACGAGGACCGGTTTCACCTTGAATTCGCGCTTGGAAAAGCCATGGAGGACGCCGGCGAATTCGCCCGCTCCTTCGAACACTACGCCAACGCCAACGCGCTCCGAAGAAAGGGCCTCGACTACGATCCCGAAGAGCTTTCGGGCCATGTGCGTCGCAGCAAGCACGCCCTCACGGCCCAATTCTTTGCCCAACGCAACGGCGCCGGTTCACAAATTCCCGATCCGATCTTCATCGTCGGCCTGCCGCGCGCCGGATCGACTCTGCTCGAGCAGATTCTTTCCTCGCATTCGGCTGTCGAAGGCACGATGGAGCTTCAGGACATCAACATTCTGCTCCGCAGCCTGGACGGCCCGAGGAAACGCCGTACGCCGGCTGACTATCCGGAGTCGCTGGCGGAAATCGATCCCGAAAGATTCCAGTCGCTGGGAGAGGACTATCTCACTCGCGCGCGGATTCACCGCAAGTCAGGCAAGCCGTTCTTCATCGATAAGATGCCCAACAATTTTCAGCATATCGGCTTTATTCACCTGATCCTGCCGAGCGCCAAGATAATCGATGCGCGCCGCCATCCCATGGCGTGCTGCTTCTCCAACTTCAAGCAGCATTTCGCGCGCGGCCAGGCGTTTTCGTACGACCTCAGCGACCTCGGCCGCTTTTACCGCGACTATGTCGAGTTGATGGCGCATTTCGACGCAGTTCTCCCCGGGCGCGTCCATCGCGTCTTCTATGAGCGCATGATCGCCGAGCCCGAGCGCGAAATTCGCGCGTTGCTCGAATATTGCGGCTTGCCCTTCGAGGCGGGCTGCCTTCGCTACTACGAAAACGACCGCGCCGTGCGCACGGCGAGCTCCGAACAGGTTCGCCGGCCGCTCTATAGCGACGCGGTGGATCATTGGCGGAATTACGAGCCGTTTCTTGGGCCGCTTGGCGCCTCGCTCGGGTCGGTGCTGGACGCATATCCCGGCGCGCCGGCGTTCTGACGAATCGGCCCCCAATTGAAGCGATCCGCGCACGTTCCGTTGCGGAATTGCCTGCAAACCCTGCGCGCTTGACAGTTCTGCGACAGAGGGCTGACATGTCCGCAGGCAGCGCTTTTGCGGGGGGACAAGCATGCGTAAGCGCCATTCGGGCGGCCTTCAGGAGGCCAGCCCGGTACTACTGTCGGTTCTACTGGCTTCCACGGCGCTGACCGCCATCCAATCCGCAAAAGCGGCCGATGCCATCGAAACGGTGGTGGTCACCGCCGAAAAACGCACCGAAGACCTGCAGAAGGTTCCGCTCAGCATTCAGGTGCTCAACACCGAAAAGCTGGAACAACTCCACGTCACCAGCTTCAACGACTATGCCCAATTCCTGCCGAGCGTGGCGTTCGCTGCGAACGCGGCCGGAGGCGGACTCAACGATCCCGGCTTCGCGAATGTGTATATGCGCGGCGTGGCCTCGGGAAATGACGGCAACCACTCCGGTTCGCAACCCAGCGTGGGCATGTACCTCGACGAACAGCCGATCACGACGATCGGCGGCTCCTTGGACATTCACGTCTACGACATCGCGCGCGTCGAAGCGCTCGCCGGACCGCAGGGAACGCTCTACGGCGCAAGTTCGGAAGCCGGCACCATTCGCATCATCACCAACAAGCCGGACCCGAGCGGCTTTTCCGCCAGCTACGAAGTCTCGGGCAATGCGGTGGAGCACGGCGATTTCGGCGGCAGCATCCAGGGCTATGTCAATCTGCCCCTGTCGCAGGATTCGGCGATCCGCATCGTCGCGTGGGACGAGCACGACGCCGGCTACATCGATAATGTCGCCGGCACGGATCTGGCCGGCGGCATCGTCGACGGCGTGCGCACTTTCCCGATCGGCAATATTCAGGTCAGCAATGCCGCCGTCCGCAAGAACAACTACAACGACGCGGATATTTACGGCGCCCGCGCCGCGCTCAAGATTGATCTTGATAACAATTGGAGCATTACGCCGTCACTTATGGGCCAGGAAACGAACGCCCACGGATCGTTCGCCTTCAATCCGGCTGTCGGCGATCTGGAAGTCGTCAAGTTCAATCCCGAATTCTCGAACGACACCTGGTATCAGGCGGCGCTGACGATCGAAGGAAAGCTCGGCAATCTCGACGTGACCTTCGCCGGCGCTTATATGCAGCGCAAAATAAAGTCCCAGCTGGACTACTCGGACTATTCATACTTCTACGACACGTACTATGACTCTTACGCGAGCCCACCAGGCTATCTCGGCCAGTTCATCACCGACGACAACGGCAACATCATCAATCCCACACAGGTGATCCACGGCCGCGACTCCTTCACGAAACAGAGCGCGGAGCTGCGGGTCGCCTCGCCGTCCGAAGATCGCCTGCGCTATGTGGCCGGCCTCTTCTTCGAGCGCCAGACCCACGCCATCCTGCAACGCTACGTGATCGACGGATTCTCGTCCGCTCTTTCCGTTCCCGGCTGGCCCGACACCATCTGGCTCACGAACCAGGACCGCGATGACAAGGACTATGCGGCCTTCGCGGAAATCTCCTACGACATCACCCCCGACCTCACCGCGACGGCGGGGGGCCGCATCTTCGAATCCGTGAACTCGCTCGTCGGCTTCTTCGGCTTCAGCTCGGCATGGGACAACCTGGTGGGCTTCAGCAACGGCGAGCCCAACTGCTTCGCGCCGCCAATTGTCGCCGGAACGCCCTGCACGGACCTCAACAAGGAGACCAACGAAGACGGCTTCACCCACAAGCTCAATCTCACCTGGCGCATCAACGACGACCGAATGGTCTATGCGACGTGGTCGACCGGATTCCGCCCCGGCGGCGTCAATCGCAACTCGCTCGTCACATCCGACCCCTACAAGCCCGACTACCTCACGAACTACGAGGTTGGATGGAAGACGTCGTGGATGGACGGGAGCCTTCGCTGGAACGGCGCCGCGTATTGGGAGAATTGGAAGGACTTCCAGTTCTCGTTCCTCGGCCCGAATTCGCTGACCGTCATCGCCAACGCCGGCCAGGCGCGAATCCTGGGCATCGAGACCGACGTCAATTGGCGCGTCAATGACAATCTCACGCTGACGGCCGCCGCATCCTACAACGATGCGCAACTGACAAGCCCCTACTGCAAGGACCCGAACGATTGCGCCAACACCTTGCAGGCGCCGGACGGGCAGCAGCTGCCGATCACCCCGCCGTTCAAGGCGAACGCGACGGCGCGCTACGTATTCCGCTGGATGAACATGGACGCGCACGTCCAAGGCGCGCTGGTCTACCAGGACAGCAGTTGGGCCGATCTGCGCACGATCGACCGTCAAATCCTGGGCAAGCAGCAGTCCTTCGTCAGCATGGACTTCTCGGCCGGTCTCGAGCAGGACAATTGGGCCGTGGAGCTGGCCCTTCTGAATGCGTTCGATGAGCGCGAGCAGCTCTATCGCTACTCCGAATGCACGGCCCAGACTTGCGGCGCGATACCGTACATCGTCACTAACAGGCCCAGAACTGTCGAGTTGCGCCTCTCGCAGAAGTTCTGAACGATTGCGGCCTCGTTGCGACTGCCGCAGCGAGGCCGCGAGTTCCCGCTATTTTCCGAGCGCGTAGAGCACGGCGTCGTTGATCGCATAAATCGTCCCGTCCGGTCCGATCTCCGTCGGCGTATAGGCTTCGCCGATCGGAGGATTGAGATCGACGCTCGTCAGATCGCCGGTGACGAGATCCCAGCGATAGGTGTGGCCGTCCTCCGCATTGGCGATCACCGCCTTGCCGTCGGCGTCGACGACCGCAGAGTTGATGCACCACTCATAGACGACACCCTGCGGCTCTCCGGGCGCCTGTGTCGGATTGACCTTGGTCATGATCTCTTTCATCACCGTGACCGAACTGAAGCGGTCCCTCTGCGTCGCATCCGGATCAATGATGGCGATTTCGTTGTGACCGTCGCCGCCGGCGCCGTAGTAGTTGTTGTACTTCGTCATCAGCAGATAGGGCGACGATCCCGTGTACGAGGGAACGGCCGATGTCGGGACGACCGAAGCGGTGTCGTCCCAGCCGAAAGAGCCAGGCGTCTTCTGCGTGACGAGGTCGGCGCTGAAATGCAGCAGCCAGCCGCGGTCGTTGTGATAGGGGAACGGATTTTCCACAACACCGTAATAGACGTCCCCATCCGGTCCCACGGTCGGCGAGGCCGAGGAATCGTCGAACAGCAGCGCGTCTTCCCCGGTGCCGGGATCCGTGAGCCGGACCTTGTACTTGGTATGAAGCGTCGCGCTGTCCAACCCTAGAAGATAGCCAAAGGCGCCATCGCTGACCGCGACATAGATCGTAGACTGGTCCGCGGAGACCGCAGGCGCGCAATTCTGCGCGACTTCCACGACCGAAGGGTCTCCGGCTGCGTCCGCCGCCGAAATCCAGGAACCTTGGCCGTCGGCGCCGATCCGGGCTACGCCGCTCTTCAGTCCGAGCGGATTGGAGCCCGTCACCGCGAAGGAGAAATAGATATTCCCCGCCTCGTCGGCCGTGATCGGCGAATCGATCATCACGCTCGCTCTGAGCGCGGCCTTGTTGGCCTTGTAATTCTCGATGCCGTAGAAGGCGAGGCGGCCATGCGCGCCTCTTTTTAGGTCGGGCGCATCGCGAAAGAGCACCGTGCCGCCGGCCCCGGCGTAATAGAGCCTGTTCTGGGCCGTCAAATGCGCGGGAAAGCTGGGCGTCCAATCGTGCGGCGCGAAGACGAAGTCCGTCGTCTTTTTCCAAATCTGGGTTCCGTTAGAGCCCCGGCGCGCCTCGATCTCAAATCCGTTGTCTGGACCGGTCTTAACCGCGAGCAGCACCGTGTTCGAGGCCGTGATCATTGGCGAAGCGTAGTGGATGAACAATTCGCCCTGCTGCGGGACCAGATCGACAGGCGTTCGCCACAGGATCTTGCGGAGTTTCTGCGCCTTTGCGGGCGCCGGAGCCGTGTGCTGGGCGTTTCCCCCATAGCCCCGCCAGGCGGGGCCGGTTTGGGCCAGCGCCGGCCCGGCCGCGCACAAGCACAGGACCGCTCCCCAGAACATCGATCTCATGGGCGCTCTCCGGCGAATAGGGTTTGGCTGTTGGAACCGACGGATCGTAGATGTTTTTCGTCCGATCTCAAGCGGCGGCGCGAACAATTCCATCGCCCCGGCCCGCGCAAGACTCTATGCCCACAGAGCGGCATTGCTTACATTGTTGCTCATGCGCCGGCTCGTCCATCTGGCCCTTTCGCCTTCGTCGCGCCTGGCCCGGCTGATGCTGGGCGAGAAGCGATTGACGTTCGACCCGTCGCCGGCGGAGGACCCCCAGGCGCATCTGCCAGTTTTCTTCGATCTTGACGGAACGCGCTGCGAGGGATTGTGGGCGATCATCGACCATCTCGAAGGCGCCTATCCGGAACGCCCGCTCGTGCCGGAAGAAGCCGAGCATAGGCGCGAAACGCTGCGTTGGCTCGATTGGGCGATGGGAATATTAGGCGAGCGCGTCACGCGCAAGATCATCAATGAGAAAGCGGCGCCTCGCTATACCGGCGCGCCCGCGAAGGGCGCGCCCGACATGAACGTGGTGCGGCGCGGACGGGAAGAGTTGCGTGTTGCGCTCGATCTGATCGGCAAGTCGGCGGAGCGCAACGGCAATCTGGTCGCCCGCGACTGTCTGCTCGCCGACCTCGCTGTGGCCGCCCATCTCTCCGCGCTCGACTATTTCGGCGAAGCGCCCTGGTCCGAATTCCCGCAGGCCAACGAATGGTACATCCGCATGAAGTCGCGGCCGTCCTTCCGGTCGCTGCTGACAGATCGCCTGCCCGGCCAACCTCCGGTCGCCCACTATGCCGAACTCGATTTCTGACGCGCGCGAGGCGATCCGGAACCGCGCCGGCGCCGAAGGATTCGATATCGTTCGCTTCGCGCGCGCGGAGGCGCCGCCAGGAGCGGCTGCGCGTCTTGACGTCTTTCTCGACGAGGGGCGGCATGGGACCATGGATTGGCTGGCGCGCGATCCGCGGCGTCGCGCCGACCCGATCGCGCTCTGGTCCGATGCGCGCAGCATCATCGTGCTGGGCTTCAATTACGGCCCGGATTTCGATCCGCTCGCGGCCCTTTCACGGCCGACCCGGGGCGCGATCTCGGCCTATGCGCAGGGCGCCGACTACCACGACGTGCTGAAAAAGAAACTCAAATCCCTGGCGGGCTTCATCGCGCAGACGTTTGGCGCGGAAGTCAAAGTCTTCGTCGACACCGCGCCCGTTCTCGAAAAGCCCATTGCGCAAATGGCCGGCGCGGGATGGCAGGGAAAACACACCAATCTCGTCAGCCGCGAATTCGGTTCCTGGCTCTTCCTCGGCTCGGTGTTCACGACGCTGGACCTCGAACCTGATGCGCCCGAGAGCGATCATTGCGGCCAGTGTCGCGCCTGCCTCGACATCTGTCCGACGCGCGCATTCCCGGCGCCATATCAACTCGATGCGCGGCGATGCATTTCGTATCTCACCATCGAGCATAAACGGCATATTCCGCGCGAATTTCTGGCGCCAATCGGCAACCGCATCTACGGCTGCGACGACTGTCTCGCCGTATGTCCGTGGAACAAATTCGCCAAGGCGGCGCAAGAAGCTAAATTTCGCTCCGACGGCCGCTGGCGCGACGCCCCGCTGGACCGGCTGGCGAGCCTCGACGACGCCGGATTTCGCGCGCTTTTTCGCGGCTCTCCAATCAAGCGCATCGGGCGCGACCGTTTCGTGCGAAACGTGCTGATCGCGATCGGCAATTCCAATGATCGCGATCTCGCAAAATCGGCCGAAGCGCTGATCGACGATCCCTCGCCGCTCGTACGGGCCATGGCGGCGTGGGCGCTTTCGAAATTGCTGGATCGAGAGGACTTCTCGGCTCTGGCCGAGCGCCGCATCGCGGAAGAGCGAGACGCCGGCGCGCTCGCCGAATGGCGCGCTAGTTCTGCGAACTGTCCGTCTGGCTGAGATATTCCCCCGCGAGCGCGGCGGCGCGTGACCGCGGAGCCGCCTTCACGACGCTGCGCCAGTCCGCTTTGGCCGCGCGGTCGTCGCCGTCCTCGAATTCCATAACGCCGCGCTCGACCAGCGCGTCGCCGTATCCCGGAAAGATGTCGAGCGCCTGGTCGATGTCGGCGCGCGCCTGCGCCTTGCGGCCCTCGGCGTGCCGGGCGCTGGCGCGAAGCACATAGAGATCGGCGCGATTTGAATCCTTAAGGAGCGCCGCGCTCAGATCGGCTTCGGCGCCCGCCCAGTTCTGGCGCATGGCGCGCGCCCTTGCGCGGTCGGCGAGCAAATCCACTTCGTTCGGCGATAGCTCGAGCGCGTTCGAGAAAGACGATTCAGCTTTCGCCGCCTGCTCGGCAAGCAGCCAGACATTCCCCGCCTGGTCCCACAATTGCGACCGCGCGGAAGGTTGCAATGACGTATCCTGGGCAAGGGAATCCAGAAGCGGCGCGGCCTCGGCGTAGCGCCCGAGTTGAGTCAGCGCCAACGCCTCGCAATGCTCCGCGCTTATCCCGCCGCCCGCGCTGTGCCAGGCAAGCGCCTGGTTGTAGGCGTTCTGCGCGTTCGACTTGGCCAGGGCGGCGCATTGCTCGTAGCGATTGCCCGCGCCGCCCGAAAGGTCCTCCAGCGCCCCCGGCGCCGCCGCTGCGGGGGTGGCGAGCGCGGCCGCAAACAGCGCCGCCATGGCCAGGCTGGCATTCATGGCGCGAGCAGACCCGCCCCACATGGCAAAAGCAAGACGCCTTCTGTTAGGCTCGCCCCCGTCGAAGGAGGATTCGATGTCCAAACTGTCATCCCTTGCTTGCGCGGCGCTCATCGCCTTTGGCCTCATTGCATTTGGCGGCGCAGCCGTCGCGCAAACCGGACCGGCCGCGGCGCCGACGGCGACCGTCGACATCCATTCCCTTCCGCCGACGGCGACGGCGAGCTTCGATCCCGACAAGGCGACGAACGCCTATCTGGCGCAGATCAAGGGGGAAGCTCGGCAAAAATCCGACTCCTATTTCGAGGGCGGCTATTGGTTGGTGCTTTGGGACGCGCTCTACGCCATCGCAGTCTCGGCGCTGCTGCTGTTCCTTCGCATATCCTCGAGGATGCGCAAGATTGCGGAGGGCATGACCCGTTCCCGCTTCCTTCAGGCGCCGATCTACATCGTTCAATATCTCGTCATCACCACGGTCCTCACCTTCCCACTTTCGGTCTACGAAGGATTCATTCGCGAACACGCCTACGGGCTTTCGAACCAGAATTTCGTCCAATGGCTCGGCGATTTCGGAACCGGCTTTGGCGTCAGCCTCGTGGCGTTCACGATCGTAGGCACCCTCGTCTACGCCGCGATCCGCGGGAGCAGGCGTTATTGGTGGGCATGGGGCACGGCGATCACGATCGTCTTCTTCGTGATTGGCGCGACCATCGCGCCCGTCTACATCGCGCCGTTGTTCAACCATTACCAACCGCTGCCAGAAGGCCATCTCAAGGACCGTATCCTCTCGCTGGCGCGCTCGGAAGGCATACCGGCGGACAATGTCTACGAGTTCGATGCGTCCCGGCAATCCAAGCGCATGTCGGCCAATGTTTCGGGCATGTTCGGCACAACGCGCATCTCGATGAACGACAATCTGCTCAACCGGGGCAGCGAACGCGAGATCATCGCCGTCTTGGGGCACGAAATGGGGCATTACGTTCTCGACCATTCGACGCGGCTGATTCTGATGATGGGCCTGTTGTTCCTGGCCGCTTTTGGATTCGTGGCGTGGGGCTTCAACGCTTTGGCCGGTCTCTTCGGCGGAATCTGGGACGTGCGCAGCGTGGACGACCCTGCAGGCCTGCCCGCGCTCATAGCGCTTTTCAGCTTCTTCTTCCTGATCGCCACGCCGATCCAGAACACGATTGTCCGTACCACGGAGGCGCAGGCCGATCTCTTCGGCGTCAACGCCGCGCGGGAGCCGGACGGCTTCGCCAAAGCCGCGCTCGACCTCAGCGAATACCGAAAGCTGGATCCCACGCCGCTCGAGGAATTCGTGTTCTACGATCACCCCTCGGGCCGCAACCGCATCCACATGATGATGGTCTGGAAGAAGGAGCATCTGAACGATCCCGACATCAAGGCGGGACCGGTTTCGCCGCAGTAGCGAGCGCGGCCTCCAGCTTGCCGCTCAAAGGATCGCCGCCGTCGAATACATAGTCGACGTCGTGGATCGTTGCGGTCGCGCCAGCCTCGGCGCACAAGAGCTCCGCCGCCTCCATCAGCCGCTCGCGCGGACACAGAAGCGTGTATTCACCGGCTTCCTCGGCGGGATGCGAAAGGATCGTAGTGCCCGCGGCCGCAAGCCGTTCGAGCGCGCCGCGCCTTGAGAGGCGCACGCGAACGACATGGCTCGCCTTCGCGCGCTCGCGCGCGGCCAGACGTCCAAGAAGCAGGCGCGCCGCGGCGTGCGCTCCATCCGGCCAATCCACCGTCAGGCTGGCTGCGAGCTGAGCCTGGCTTTTCAGAATCGTTCCGTCCTCGAGAGTCTTGAGGCCGTTGGCTGCGAGCGTCGCGCCGGTGGTGGTGATGTCCACGATCGCCTCAGCGGCGCCGGCGGTGGGCGCGCCCTCCGTGGCGCCGGCGCTTTCGACGATGCGATAGTCGGAAATTCCCGCGCCCGCAAAAAATCGGCGCGTCAGGTGAACGTATTTGGTCGCGATGCGCAGCCTGCGGCGGTGGCGATGGGCGAAGGCGGCGCAAACGTCGTCAAGATCGGCCATGGTCGAAACGTCGATCCAGGCTTGCGGCACGGCGACGACGACATCGGCAAATCCGAATCCCAGAGGATGCAGAAGCGCGATGCGCGATTCCAGTTCCGGCGCGATCTCGCGCAGAAGGTCCTCGCCGGTGATGCCGAGATGAACGTCGCCCGCAAGAAGGGCGGCCGCAATCTCAGACGCAGACAGCAGCATCACATCGACGCCTGGCGCGCCCTCGAGCGTCGCGCGATAGCCGCGCGCGCCGGCCGCTTGCATCAGCGGCGTTCCGGCGTCGGCGAGATAGGCCGCGGCCTGCTCCTGCAGCCGGCCTTTTGACGGAATGGCGAGGGTGAGCGTCATCTTGCGCCTTCCCGCGCGCGCCGCGCCGCCAGCACGCGCTCGGTGCGGATGGCGCAGCCGATGGCGGGTATGGAGCGGCCGGCGCCCAACGCTTCGAGCAGTCCGTCGTAACGGCCGCCGCCGGCCACCTGCACAGGTCCCTCCGCGTCGCGCGACCAAAGCTCGAAAACGAAGCCGGTGTAGTATTCCATATTGCGGCCGAAGCGCGCCTCGAAGGAAATGGTTTCGGGGGCAAGGCCCAGGGCGCCAAGCGCTTTAAGGCGACGTTCCATCGCGGCGAGCGGCGCCTTCAGCGCGATGCCGGCCGCATTCATCAATGCGCGAATTTGCTCGAGCGCGCGCGGCGCAGGCCCCTTCACCGCGAGGAGACGTCCGATCGTCTCCGCCACCTTCGGGTCGAGGCGGAGCGCCGCCGCGTCCGAGGCCTGTTCGATCAGGCGCTCGACGATCTCTTCGCGCGTGCGCGCGCCCAGCGGCGCTTCGCCGACCATGTCGATCAGTCCCTCGATTGCGGCGCGCGCCTCCTTCGGATCGAGCCGGCCCAGATGCGCGAGCAGACGCTGGCTGTCACTGCGTGCGCCGGTCGTCAGCCGCTCGAGCAGCGCCTCGAAATAGCCCTTCCGCCAAAAGTGGCGCTTGAGTCTTCCGCGCCATTGCGCGGGCACTTCCAGCGCATCGACGAGCGCGGAGAAGAGCGCGAGATCGCCCACCTTGATCTCGAATGTTTCCAGGCCCGCCGCGCGTACGGCTTCAACGGCGAGACGCATGATCTCGACATCGGCTTCGGCGCGGTCCTCGAGCCCCAGAAGTTCCGCGCCCGCCTGATAGAACTGCGTCGGCCGGTGCGGTTCGAGCGGCTGATGGCGGAAGGCAAGCCCGTTGTAGCAGAGCCGCGCGGGATAGGGATTGCCGCTCTCAACCTGCCAGCGGCAAGTGGGGATGGTAAGATCGGGCCGAAGGCATAGTTCGCGCCCGGAAGGGTCGGTCAATTCGAAGGTCCGGCGGCGGATTTCCTCCCCCGAGCGATCAAGGAAAATGTCGGCCGGCTGCAGCACGGACGATTCATGTCGCGCGTAACCGTTGGCGGCGAACACGCCGAGAATCGCATCCGCCTGCGCGTCGAGCGCCGCGATCGCCTCCGGTCCATAGATCGGAAACGCGGGCATGGGTCAGCCCGCCGCCAACAGAAAATGTCCACCCTCTCCTTGAGGGAGTGGCGAAATTTGCCGAGCAAATTTCGGGGAGGGGTCTGCGCCAATCGCAGACAAACCCCTTCCCAAAAAATCCTTCGGATTTTTCGAGCCTGCCTCAAGGGGAGGGTTGAACAATAGTCTAATCATCTCCGGCGCCCAGAATTCTTTTCACGGTCTCGATCAGCTGTCCCCGTGGGACCGTCCGCTGCGCCTGGCGGGCGGAGAGGTATTCGGCGCGGGTTTCGACCGACTTGGCCATCTCCGCGCCGGCGGCGAGGTCCTTGATGGTGACGGTTCCGTTCGCAATTTCATCCGCGCCCTCGATAATCGCAAGCCGCGCGCCGCGCTTGTCTGCGTATTTGAGCTGGTCGCCGAATTTCTTCGCGCCGACATAGGCCTCTGCGCGGAAGCCTGCGTTGCGCAATTCGCGAGCGGTCGCAAAGGCACGGGCTGCATCTTCCAGAGACAGCACCACGATGAGCGGCTCCAGGTCTCCGACCAGTCCGCGCGAGCGCAAAGCCGTCAGCA
The DNA here is from genome assembly GCA_035549135.1 of Rhizomicrobium sp. GTDB lineage: Bacteria > Pseudomonadota > Alphaproteobacteria > Micropepsales > Micropepsaceae > Rhizomicrobium. The sequence goes on from DASZRM010000060.1 coordinate 25,584, forward strand.
GACGGCTGACGCCGATGGAGATGCCGGTCGCCGGAACCTGTTGCCCGGTGAACCGCGCGACGAGATCGTCATAACGCCCACCGCCCGCGACAGAGCCGAACACGACCTCTTCGCCGTTTTCGTTCTTCACGGGGAAGGTGAGCTGCGCCTCGAACACGGGTCCGGTGTAGTAGTCGAGACCGCGAATGATGCTGGTGTCGATCTGAACGCGATCCTCGCC
>DASZRM010000061.1:0-12069 GCA_035549135.1 Rhizomicrobium sp.
GGCAGGAGCACGACGTTCTTGGCCTTGCGCAGCTTGGGGTTCACCGCGGGCTCATGCTCGAAGACGTCGAGCCCCGCCCCCGAAAGCTCCCCCGCCTCCAGCATGCGCGCCAGCGTGTTCTCGTCGATCACCTCGCCGCGCGCCGTATTGACGACATAGGCGGTAGGCTTCATCAGCTTCAGACGCCGCGCCGAGAGCAGGTGATAGGTCGCCGGCGTGTGCGGGCAGTTGATCGAGACGATGTCCATCCGCGCCAGCATCTGATCGAGGCTGTCCCAATAGGTCGCCTCGAGCTCGCGTTCGATATTGGGGTGCACGGGCTTGCGGTTGTGGTAATGGATCTGAAGCCCGAAGGCTTTCGCCCGGCGCGCCACCGCCTGGCCGATGCGGCCCATGCCGACGATGCCGAGCCGCTTGCCCTGCAGCCTGTGGCCGAGCATCCAGTTGGGCGACCAGCCGTGGAAGCCGTCCGCCTCCATCACCTTGACGCCTTCGACCAGTCGCCGCGGAACGGCGAGGATGAGCGCCATGGTCATGTCCGCCGTGTCTTCCGTCAGAACTCCCGGCGTATTGGTGACCGTGATACCCTTCTCGAGCGCGGTCTTCACGTCGATGTTGTCGACGCCCGCGCCGTAATTGGCGATCAGCTTGAGATTGGCGCCCGCACGCGCGATCACCTTGGCGTCGACGCGATCGGTGACCGTAGGCACAAGCACGTCGGCCTTCTGGACGGCCTCGATCAGTTCGGCTTGCGCCATCGGCTTGTCGTCGAGATTGAGCCGCGCGTCGAAAAGCTCGCGCATGCGCGTCTCGATCGCGTCCGGCAGCTTGCGCGTGACGATCACGAGAGGTTTTCGGGCGGCTGGCATGCGCTTCAAGGCCTTTGCAGATCGCAGCCCTATTAGCGGCGGCGCAGGGCCGAGCGTCAAGCCGAGCCGGTTTGTCTGCGCCCGCGAACGCGCTAGAAGGGATTTGTGACGCGCATTTTCCTCCTCGCCCTTGCGCTTGCGGCGATCGCCCAACCCGCCCTGGCCCATCGCTACGAAAGCCTGCGCAGCGACAAGGCCTATCTGCGCGAGGGCCCGAGCCAGCGCAACCGCATCCTCTTCGTTTACGAGCGCAAGGGCTATCCCTTTGAAGTCATCGCGACCTATGACGGCTGGGCGCGCGTGCGCGACGCCGATGGCGTGAGGGGCTGGATCAGCCAGACCCTGCTGACCGAGGCGCGAACGGTGCTGGTGAGGGGCAAGGGGCGCGTGGCCCTGCGCGTCAAACCCTTCGCCGCCGCCCGCCTGCTGGCCTGGGTCGAGCCGGGCGTTGTCGCAAAACTCAAGGCGTGCAAGCCTCAATTCTGCGAAGTCTCCGTCGGCGGCGCGACCGGCTGGATCGTCAGGAGCAGAATTTGGGGAGTGGACGCGGGTGAAATCCTCGATTGAGGCGGAAAGTCCCGCGCGCGACCCCGCTATGGGCGAACTCTCCGGCGATCCTGCGGGCGTGGTTCCGGCCCAGGCCGAGGGCCTTGCCTATTGGCTCCACGAGCCGGACGAGCTGTCGGCGACCGGCCATCGCGCCGCAAGTCCCCTCGGTCAATTTTCCTGGGCGTTGTTCGAATGGGCGCGCAATCCGTATGTGCTGCTCGTCACGATCTATCTCTTCGCGCCGTATTTCTCCAAGACCGTGGTCGGAGATCCGGTCAGAGGCCAGGCGCTGTGGGGAACGATCGCAGCCGCCGGCGGGCTGATGGTGGCGGCCCTTGCGCCCTGGCTCGGCGCGATCGCCGACGCCGGCGGGCGGCGCAAGCCCTGGATCGGTTTCTACGTCGTCATCCTTGCCGGCGCCTCGCTGCTGATGTGGTTCTCGCCGCCCGGAGCCACGGGCGCCGAGCTCCTGTTCGTCGGCGCCCTGGTCGCGCTTGGCAACACCTCGTTCGAATTCTCGGCCGTCTTCCACAACTCGCTGTTGCCCACCATCGCGCCGCCGCGAAAGGTCGCCGGGCTTTCCGGACTGGGTCTTGCGCTCACCAACGCGGCCGGCGTGCTGCTGCTCGTGATCATGCTCGTCTGTTTTGCGCTGCCGGGAAAGGTTCACTGGAGCTTCCTTCCGGCGCATCCGCTCTTTGGAATCGACAACCTCGCCGGCCATGAGGATGAGCGGCTGGCGGGCCCCGCCTCGGCGATCTGGCTCTTGATCTTCTCCGTGCCGCTGTTCCTGTTCACGCCCGATCGGCCGAAGGGGAAGGTGAAGCTGATCCACTCCGCCGTGGCCGGCGTGCGCTCGGTCGTGCGGACGGTGAGGAGCCTTCGCCACTACCGCAATGTCGGCGCCTATCTGCTCGCGCGCCTGTTCTTCAACGACGGCATGACGGCGGTCCTGACGTTCGGCGGCATTTACGCGGCCTCGACCTTTAACTGGGGCGCCATCGAGATGATGCTCTACGGCATCGAGCTTTCGATCTTCGCCGTGATCGGCGGGTTTCTCGGCGGTTGGCTCGACAATCGTCTGGGCTCCAAGCGCGCCATCTTCGTCAGCATCGGCGGGACTGCGCTTGCGGGACTGGCGAGCCTGACCATGGCGCCGGACCGCATTCTCTGGTTCATCCCCTACGACATCCACGCGGCGCCGATTTGGCCGCTGCCGTTCTTCCGGACCTGGCCGGAGATCGTCTTCCTCGGCATCGTCAATTTCACCGCCGTGCTGATCACCGCAGGCTACGCCAACAGCCGCACCATGCTGGCCCGCATCGCCCCGACCGAGAAGATCACCGAGTTTTTCGGCCTCTATCAGCTCTCCGGCACCTCGACGACGTTTCTGGCCACCGGCTTTGTGGGCTGGCTCACCGCCGCGTCGCACAGCCAGCGCATCGGGCTTCTGGGCGAGATCATGTTTCTCGCCATCGGCCTGGCGCTGATGGTCTTTGTGCGCGAAGAACGCGCGGCGGCGGTGTAGCGTTGCGTTCCACCGCCAAAACCGAGCTGCCCGCCGAAAGTCTCATCGCGGACGAAGCCGGCGTCGCCCAGCTCGCGCGCGAACTGTCCGCCGAGGGCGGGCCCATCGCGAGCCGCATCGGGCAATGGGCCTGGGCGCTTTACGAGGGCGCGCGCGATCCCAATATCGTCTTCCAGATCTATGTGATCTCGCCCTTCTTCGCCACGGTGATGATCCGCGATCCGATCCGCGGCCAGGAGCTGTGGGGCGACATCACCGCCTATAGCGGCTATATCTGCGCGGCGCTGTGCCCGTTCCTCGGCGCCATCGCCGACCGCGGCGGACCGAGGAAGCCGTGGCTCGCGCTCTTCACGCTGTTGATGGTCGTGAGCTTCGCAGGCACCTTCGCCGGCGTTCCGGATTCGACCGCGGCGCAGATATTCTTCGTCGGCGCGATGGTGGCGCTCAACAACATCGTGTTCGAATTCTCGAACGCCTTCCACGGCGCGATGCTGTCGTCGATCGCTCCCATCTCGCGCATCGGCGGATTGTCGGGCCTATCCTATGCGCTCGGCAGCGGCGCAGGATCGCTTTTGATGCTGCTGTTCCTTGTTGCGTTTCTCATTCCGCATTCTCTGTTCGATCTGCCGGAATTCCTGCCGGAACGCCTGTCGGGTCCGATTTCGGCGGCATGGATGCTGATCTTCGCCGTTCCGTTGTTTCTCTTCACGCCCGATCGCCCGGCGAGCGGAATGCCGCTCGGCCGCGCCATTCGCGACGGCGTCGCCGCGGTGGCGGCGACGGTCCGGAGCCTGAAACGCTATCGCAACATCGCCCATTACATCGGCGCCCGCTCGCTGTTCAACGACGGGCTGACCGGCGTGCTCACCTTCGGCGGCATCTACGCGGCGGGCACGTTCGGGGTCGGCGCGCTGGCGATGGTCTCGTTCGGCATCGTGCAGGTGTTTTTCGGCATGCTGGGCGGATTTTTCGGGGGCTGGCTCGACGACCGGCTCGGCTCCAAGCGCGCGCTTCTGATCTCGGTCGGCGGAACGGCGGCCGCATTCGGGCTCGGCCTGACGATGGGGCCGGACCGATTGTTCTGGTTCTTTCCGGCCGATGCGCATGCGCGCATCCTGCCGATCCCGTTTCTCGAGACCTGGCCGCAGATCGCCTACACGATCCTGTCCTGCTTCAACGCGCTGTTCGTCGTGGCGGCCTACGCCAACAACCGCACCATGCTCGCGCGCATCGCGCCGATCGAGAAGATGACGGAGTTCTTCGGCCTGATGTCGCTCTCCGGGACCGCGGCGACCTTTTTAGCGCCGGTGGCTGTGTCCCTGCTCACGCGGTGGACGCACAGCCAGCGCGGCGGAATGCTCGCCATCGTCGCGCTGCTGGCGCTGGGCTGGTTCTGGATGCTGCGCGTGAGAGAAGAGCGCGCGGCCTGACGGCGCTCAGCCTCAGCGCGGTTCGTCGTAGTCGTCCTCGTCCTCGTGGTCGTCGCGCGACGGCGCCGCGCGGCGATCTTCGCCGGAATGCCGGTCGCCATAGTCGTCGTCGCTTCTCGGACTCATATCCTCGACCGGGCCGCGATCGCGCCCGCTCGAATCGCGAGTAAAGCGCCCGCCGCGATCGTCGTAATATTCAGCCGGAAATTCGTCGTCCGGCCCCGCCGAGCCGTAGCGGTTCAGATAATCGTCCATCTCTTCCTGAAACAGATCGTGATCTTCCCGGAAGCGCCTGTGGTCCTTGCGGAACTGCAGGTGATCGCGCTCGGCTCGCGCAGCGTCGCGGTCGAAGCGCCGGATGCGGCTGCCGTCGCCGTACCCGCAGCCATGCCAGCAGCGTCGCGCGCAGGCCCAGAAACAGCCATTGCCGCCGAAGTGGCGAAACTGGATCTCCGGCACCGGGTCGAAGGGATCGAGCAGCACCGTATCGTCGGAGGCGACGCCGGCGCGCGCTCCGCCCGCAAGGAGAGTCGATGCAAGGCAGATGACGGCCAGAGCCGCCAGCGCCCGGAAGTTCGATTTCAAAAAATCGCCTTTCATGTCTGTCTCCTAATGCTGTCCGGGACGCCGCGGGGCCGATGCCGCCGCGATTAGCAAATCTCCAAGCTGGTTCATTGTGGGCTTGAAGCCCGCCAGCGCGGAGGCGGTGAAATAGTCGTTCGCTTTTGAAAGGTCCTGATGAATCCCTTCGGGGCCGGCCTTGTAGAGGACGCCCAAATGATAGAGCGCCGCGCCGAAGCGCTGATCCGCCGCCCTGCGGAACCAGTATTCGGCGCGGACATAGTTGCGCAGCACGCCGATGCCGTGCGCGTACATGACGCCGAGCGCGTTCTGCGAGGATGCGTCTCCCTTGAGCGCCGCCGTCTGGATCAGCCGGACCGATTCCGCCGCGGTCAGCCGGCCGGTGGGCGGATCGACGAGCGAGGCCTGAAAGCGCCGAACGCCCACCTCGGTCGGCGTCCAGCCGAGAAAGGCGAGCGCGCGCTCCGCCGCATGCGCCGGCAGCTTCGCCGCCGCCAGGATGAGCGCCTTCTGGCGATCGAGATTGGCGTAGCACTCGTCGGTGTAGGGAACGCCGCTGGCGCTGTCGCCGCCCGGATAGAACTCGAACGGCGCAAACCAGTAATGGGCCTTCTCGGTGGCCTCGTCGGCCACGCGGTCGCCGAGCGGGCGCTCGCGTCGCACGTCGCGGTCGAGGCGGCGCAGATATTCCTTGGCGAGCGGCTGGCCCATGAGGTCGGCGACGTGGAAATAGAGAAGCGCCTCGCCGTCATTGGGCACGATGACCGAACTGGAGGACACGCCCATCATCTGCAGAACCCGCGCGTCCTGACCGTCGTCGATTTCGTCCTCGGCGTTGCGGCGCAGACTGCGGTAGGCGTCGCCGACGGCGGAGAGTCCTTCGTAGGCGCTCGGGTGCTGCACCTCGTAGCTGCGCCAGCCGCGACCGCCCTTGTGCGTGGTCAGAATGCGGCCGAGCTCCATATAGCCGTCGGCCCCGCGGCAGGACAGGATGTAGACGATGCGGTCGCGCGCATCCTGACGCTGCTCCGGCGTCAGCAGGATCATCAGCTTGCTCAGCCGCGCAAGCGCGCGATGATAATCGTCCGCGATGACGCGCCGGGCGTAGTCGTCGGAAATGAATTGCGCGAGCCGCGCGCTCTTGGTCGCCAGGAAATACCAGACATAGGATTCGACCGGATCGTAAAACTTGTTCTCGCCTTCCTCGCGGCCATAGACGTCGCCGAGCTGCACCTCGGAGAGGAAGTCGTCGTTGAGCCAGGCCGATTTTCGCCAGATGCGCAGCGCCGTATCGAGGCTGATGCGGCTGGCGACCACGCCGTCGGTGAAGTCGGCGAGCGCGCGGCCGCCCATGACGGCGATCGCGAACACGATGCAGAAAAACGAACCGGCCAGGCAAGACCTGACCGATGCGCCGCGCTTCTTCCCCATCAACACCCCCGCCACGCAACTCGTGCGCTGGAACGCGTTTGTGCCCCCGAGTCCCGATTAACGTTAAGCTGGGAACCCGGTTTGCGGAAGAGATGCGCAAAAATTGTGAACAGCCTGCGCGCCATGCGCGAAGCGCGCGTAAAAGCCGTTGAATGACTTGACGATTCCTCTCGCGCGACGACGCCAAGAACGGTTGCGCGCACGCAACGCATCGCCGCCCTGCGCAAGCCGGTTGTGGTTAATTTTCGCGCTAGTGGCGGAAATGGCGCATGCCCGTGAACGCCATGGCGAGGTTCTTCTCGTCGGCGGCGGCGATGACTTCGTCGTCGCGAATCGAGCCGCCGGGCTGGATCACCGCCGTCGCGCCGGCTTCGGCCACCGCCAACAATCCGTCGGCGAACGGAAAGAACGCGTCAGAGGCCGCGGCGGAGCCGATCGTCATCGGTTCTTTCCATCCGGCTGCGGCTTGCGCTTCGCGCGCCTTGATAGAGGCGATGCGCGCCGAATCCACGCGGCTCATCTGGCCTGCGCCGATGCCGGCGGTCTGTCCGTCCTTTGCATAAACGATCGTGTTCGACTTCACATGCTTGGCCACGGTGAAGGCGAACAGCATGTCCGCGATTTCGCGCTCGCTCGGTTTGCGCCTGGTGACGATCTTGAGATCCGCCGCGGCGATGCGTCCGTTGTCGCGCGTCTGAACCAGCATTCCGCCCGCGACGGACTTGAAGGTGAGGCCCGCGGCGCGCGGATCGGGCAGGCCGCCCGCGATTAGCAGACGCAGATTGCGTCTCCCCGAAAGGATCCGCTGCGCCTCTTCGTCGGCGTCTGGGGCGATGATGACTTCGGTGAACAGTTTGGCGATTTCTTCCGCCGTCGCGCGGTCGAGTGTGCGATTGAACGCCAGGACGCCGCCGAAGGCGCTCACCGGATCGCAGGCCAGCGCCTTTCGATAGGCCTCGGCGAGATCGGCGCCGAGCGCCACGCCGCAGGGATTGGCGTGTTTGACGATGGCGCAGGCCGCCCGCTCCCTCCCGAACTCGGCCACCAATTCGTAGGCCGCTTCGGTGTCGTTGATGTTGTTGTAGGAGAGCTCCTTGCCCTGGAGCTGCCGGGCGGTCGCAACGCCATAGCGCTTTTCGTCGGTCGCATAGAACGCCGCCTGCTGGTGCGGATTCTCGCCATAGCGGAGCGATTGGCGAAGACGGCCCGCAAAGGCGCGGCGGCGCGGCGGCTCATGGGCGCCGTCGCGATCGAGCGCGCCGGCAAGCCAGTTCGAGACCGCCGCGTCATAGGCCGCGGTGCGCGCGAAAGCGGCCTGCGCCAGCCTGCGCCGGAGCGCCGCGGTCGTGGCGCCGCCATGGGCGTCCATTTCGGCCAGCACCGCGCCGTAGTCCTCCGGATCGACGACGACGGTCACCCAGTCGTGGTTCTTGGCGGCCGAGCGCGTCATCGCCGGTCCGCCGATGTCGATGTTCTCGATGGTTTCCTCGAAGCCCGCGCCCTTGGCGACCGTAGCTTCGAATGGATAGAGGTTGCAGACGAGCAGATCGATCGCCTCGATGCCGTGCGCGCGCATCGCCTCCCGGTGTTCCTTCCTGTCGCGCAGCGCCAGCAGGCCGCCATGAACGCCCGGATGCAGGGTCTTGACCCGTCCGTCCATCATCTCGGGCGAGCGTGTGATCTCGGCCACGTCGGTGACGGCAAGGCCCGCCTCGCGCAGCGCCTTCGCGGTGCCGCCGGTGGAGACGAGCAGGACGCCGTGGCGCGCGAGGCCCTTGGCGAAATCGGCGAGGCCCGCTTTGTCGGAAACGGACAGGAGCGCGCGGCGGATCGGGCGAAGCGGCATGGCGACTCGAAGCGAAGGGCGGCGTTCCCGCGTCTTACTTCCTAGCCATGTAATAGAGAAGCGCCAGAACGACGCTGGCGATGAAGGACTGCGTGAGCGGCAGGTAGAGCGGTCGATTCTGCCAGTCGATGGTGATGTCGCCCGGCAGCGGCTTGATGCCGAGATCGGCGACGAGCGGGCTAAGGACCAGCGCGCCGAGGAACAGGACGCAGAATACGATCAGCCAGCCAGGTATGCGCAAACGGTCCCCCCGGGCCGCGTCGAACCCGCCGGAATGTCTTTAGCTGTTCGCCGCCAGTGTCAATGCGGGCAGGATCATCTCGGCCACGCTCGTCTCCGCCGCTTCGCTTGCGGCCTTCGAAGATTGCGGCTCCTGACGCTCCTCGCGCGGGGCGGGGGTAATCAGCATGCCGTTATAGATTTCGAACAGGCTGAGAAAGGGGCTGATGATCTTCATGGCGAGCGTTTTGCGGCCAAATGAGAGGCGTCCAGGAGGGCGATAGTGGCGTCGGCCTGCTAACAAACCGGTGCATTCCTGCCTGAAATTTCCAGGAATCGATTTAGCTTTTGTTTTCCAAAAAACTTAAGAAAGTCAATTTTCGACTCGACTTTGTTGAACAAATCTGATTTTATGCAGAAAAATGCGGAGTGGCGGCGAATGGCCGACTGGCAGGCCTTGACGGCGTTGACGCAGGGTCGGCCGCTGGCCGTCGAACGGGTGCGGCTTTGCGACAGCGGGATCGCCATCGAAGGCGATTTCGAACCGCCTCCGCTGGCGCGCCTTGACCCGGCGGACCAGGTTTTCGTCGCCGCCTTCGTGCGCAGCCACGGCTCGATCAAGGAGATGGAGCGAATCTTCGGCGTCTCCTATCCAACCATCAAGGCGCGGCTGAACCGCATCGGCGCCGCGCTCGATTTCGTCGAGACGGATCCCGGGCCGTCGCGGGCCGAAATCCTCGACCGGCTGGAGCGCGGCGACATCACCGCCGCCGAGGCGATCGCGCAGCTCGAACGGGGCGGAGCATGACGGACGAACGCGCCCGGTCGGGCGCCGAACGGAACGATGGCGCGGGCGCGGCTGGGCGCAGGCCCTTTGGGAGAAGACGATGAGTCAGGAACGAAGACGAATCCTCGACATGCTGGCCGCGGGTCGCATCGGCGCCGAAGAGGCGGAACGGCTTCTGTCCGCGCTCGAGCGCGCGCCGGGGGCGCCGGCCGCGGCGGAGAAGGGCGCCGCCAGATATATTCGCGTCCTGATCGCGCGCCAGCCCGAGCATGCGGGCGAGGAGGAAACCAAGGTCAATATCCGCGTGCCTCTTCAGCTGCTGCGCGCCGGCGTCAAGCTCAAGAGCCTTCTGCCCGAAGAGGCGCGCGAGCAGATGAGCGCGGCGCTGCGCGAAAAGGGGATCGACTTGGATCTCAACCGGATGAAGGCGGAGAATCTCGAAGAGATGCTCCAGAACTTGAACGACCTGTCCGTCGACATCGACAAGACGAACCGCAAGGCGAAGATCAGGATCTTCTCCGAATAGAGGCGTTGACCGCGAGCCCCGCGCCGTTATGATCCCGGCCGCTTTCCCGCGCGATTGCCCCTGTGGCGGAACGGTAGACGCGGCAGACTCAAAATCTGTTGCCTTCACGGGCGTGCTGGTTCAAGTCCGGCCAGGGGCACCATGGTATATTTAACTTGCCCGAATCGCTCGCCGGCTGCCGAAAGGGGCTACTATGGCGAAGCACGCAACGCTCAAAATCCATTCTCTTGGCGGCATTCGTACCACCGATGCTGCAGAACTGCTGTCTGTCATCGACGACACTTACAACTCCATTTACGCCTACGACTCATATCTTGATTCCACGCAAAGGCTAGGCCGTCGGGCCGGACCTTTTTATTTGGATGCATTCGGGTTTCCGTTTCACTGGGAGACCCGACTACGACAGCTTCGCGAGTGGCCTCCTAAACCCGAAGCACTTCGCACAATGGTGTCCCCACGCGACCGACTAATTCTCAGGTCTGTCGAACTCCACTCTCCAGGCTTCTGGGAATTTCTTGGCAGCTTAAATCCTCTCGAAGTTCTGCGTAAATATCTGGGCGACGCTCACGAACGCAGGAAGGACCGAGAGTACCGAGAGGACGCTGAGAAGCGAAAGCTCGATCTCGAAAACAAGCTCCGTGAAGCTCAAGTGCTACAGAAGGAAATCGATATCGCCAAGAGTATAGGTGCAACCGATCAGGATTTCGCTCCACTACGAAATGCACTCGTCTATGAACCCCTGCGCCGTCTGCAAAACTATCAGCGCCGAGATCTGATCGACGGCACCGACGAAATCGATCCTCATCCTGAGTGAGGTTCGTCGAATGCCAGCTACCAAATCATTTTCGCTCTGCCTCGGCAAAGCGTCGATCAAAACTGCAGATGAGTTCCTTACAGAGAAGGTACTAACCCTTATCAAAAGCAAACGTGCTCACCGCATTCCGCCCACAAATCTGTTGCCTTCACGGGCGTGCTGGTTCAAGTCCGGCCAGGGGCACCATTTCACGAGTCCGTCGGTCCGTTCCGCGCGCGCGCAAAAAGAAACCCGCGCCGGATTTCTCCGGCGCGGGCTCTCGCTTGACGGCCGCGCGATCCTATGGGGAGGGGCTTGCCACGGATCGCGCGCCTCAAGTTCCCTAGATCCGGATTTCGCCGATGAAGGCGCCCGTATAGGGATTGACCTCGACGAACACGAGCCTGCCGAAGCGATTGTAGGTCTTCACCACATAGCGGCCGCGGAAGAAGTAGGGATCGCCCACGAACCGCACATAGCGATGACGGCGCAGCTCCACGAAGATGCGGTCGCGGCCGACAAAGGCCCGGAAGCCCGGCTTCCAGTAGCGGTCGCGATAACCGTCGCGGTCGTGACGCTCGGCCCAGCTGCGGTCGGGACGACCGTCGTGATCGCGGTCCATCGCCATGGCGCCGGAACCGCCGAAGAGCGTCAGCGTCGCAACCGCCGCCATCAGAAATTTCTTGGTCAACATCGTCGTCTCCTCTGCTTTGCTTTGGGCGAGCGGTCCAACTGGAGCCGCCGTTCCATGTCGCGTAAGATGGCAAAGCGCCTCTGAACCGGTTCTGGACGGGGCGTTCATGCGGGGTTCATTTCGTTGGCGCTAAAAGGGCGGCATGCGTACCGGCGTAACCTGCGGAATTCTGGCGCTTTTGGCCCTGCTCGGCGCGAGCGTCGCGCAGGCCGGGCCGCCACCTCCTCCGCCGCCCTCGCTCGACCGGATCCTGCCGCATGTGCGCGAACACAGGCCGGGAAAATTCTACGACGCCGAAGGCCCCTGGCGCGGCCCGGACGGGCGCTACCGCTACCGCCTCAAATGGATGACGCCGAACGGGCGCATCGTCTGGTTCGACGCCGACGCGCGCACCGGCCGCGTGCTGGGGCCGGATTTCGAGACGCGCTGGAGCGAGCGCGAGCGGCCCAGATTCCGCGACGACGACCGCCGCTATTTTCCCGAGGACGAGCGGCGCTGGAATCGCGGCGGCCATTGGCCGCGCGAGATGGGCGCACCGTGCATGGGCGGCCATCTGGGCCGTCGCGGCCGGTGAGGGCGCCATGCGGCTTTTGCTAGTCGAGGACGATCGCGATCTGCAGCGCCTCCTGAAAAAGGCGCTCACCGACGCAGGCTATGTGGTGGATGCGGCCGGCGACGGCGAGGAGGGACATTTCCTCGGCGACACCGAGCCCTATGACGCGGTCATTCTCGATCTCGGCCTGCCCAAGATGGACGGCGTGCGCGTGCTCGAGAAGTGGCGCAAGGACGGAAAGAAAATGCCCGTCCTCATTCTC
>DASZRM010000062.1:0-7463 GCA_035549135.1 Rhizomicrobium sp.
GCTTCCTCGCGCGTCTGGTTGGCGGCGTATTCCTGCGCGCCCGGATCTCGCAGGATGTGGCAAAGCGAAGCCGAAAGCGCGAGCGCGCCCTGCTCGCCGTGCAGGATCGAGGACAGCGACCACCACACATCGAGATTGACGAGCTTGATCTTGCCCTGTTCGTCGAGCTTGTCGCCGATCGCGGTCTTGAGATCCGAATTTGCGCCGGGATTGACGAGATATTCCTTCTCCAGGTCGAAGGGCTGGCTGAAGTCGATGTACTTTTTGTCGAGCGGATCCCAGAAATGATCGTGGGTGGCTGAGATGATCTTGTCGAATGCGGTGGAGCGCTCGCCATAGCGGTTCACGTCCAGCATCGCCGGGAAATCGTTGGGGTCGACCGCGTTGTAGGCGGGATCCTTGGTGATGTTGCTGTCCATCGGCGGCTCCGGCTCTCTCGTCGCAAGGAAGATACGTCGCCGGAACGAAAGCGCAAGGAAAATGACGCATCCGTCACTTAATTTTCATCTAAATTGCCGACAAGACACAGCAATCGGCCTTTCTCATTGCTTGCGTATGTTATAACAACGCGTGTGGATTGGATTGCGCCCCTCATTTCAGCAACGGACCTCTCGCTCACCGCGGGCGGGACCGCAATCCTGTCGAGCGTATCTTTGTCGGTCCGCGCCGGCGAAATCGTGACGGTGATCGGCCCCAACGGCTCCGGCAAGACCAGCTTGCTGAGGGCTCTTATGGGCCTTGTTCCAGTGGACGCGGGCGAGATCGCCCGTAAGCCGGGCCTAAAGATCGGCTATGTGCCGCAACATTTCGCCCGCGACCGAAGCATTCCCATGACGGTCGGCGGCTTCGTACAGCTATTTGCGACGGCCGGCGCAGCGCGAGCCGCGCTCGATCGCGTAGGCGCATCCGGGCTTGAGAGGCGGCAGATTTCGTCGCTCTCCGGCGGCGAGCTGGCGCGCGCGCTTTTGGCCCGCGCCATCGCAGGACAGCCCGAGCTTCTCGTCCTCGACGAGCCGCTCGCCGGCGTCGACATCGCCGGCGAGGCGGCGCTCTACCGCCTGATCGCGGAAATCCGCGACGAAATCGGCTGCGGCGTGCTTTTGGTTAGCCACGATCTGCACGTCGTCATGGCGCAGGCCGACCGCGTCGTCTGCCTGAACGGACACGTCTGCTGCGAAGGCAAGGCCGACAAGGTGGTGAGCGATCCTGCTTTCGCAGCGCTCTTCGGCTCGCGCATTGCAGGCGAGCTTGCGCTCTATGTCCATCGCCACGACCACAGCCATCCGCATGCGGCCTCGCGCGAGACGCTCGAAATGAAAGGCTCGGCGCCGGGATGAAGCCGCAGGTCCATGCGCCTTTCGGAGTGCGCGGCGAACGCAATGGATGATTTTCTCTGGCGCGCGGGGACTGGCGGAGCGCTGCTTGGCGCGGCGGCGGGCCCTCTTGGCTGCTTCGTGCTCTGGCGGCGAATGGCCTATCTCGGCGAGTCCGTCGCCCATATGGGACTTCTCGGCGCAGGCCTAGGCCTGCTGCTCGGGTTCGCGCCGCTGACCGGTGTGACGGCCACTGCCCTGGTCGCAGCACTCGTCATGGCGCGCGCGCCGGGCGGACCGATCCCGGTGAGCGCCTTCGTCGGCATGGTGGGGCACGTCGGACTTGCGCTCGGATTCGTCCTTCTCGCGTCGATGGAGACGGTGCGCGCCGATCTTCTCGGCTACCTTTTCGGGGACGTCCTGGCGCTGTCCGCGACCGACGTCGTCATCGTCGGGGCGACAGCCGTTCTAACGCTGACAACTCTCGCGCTGTTCTGGAGGTCCTGGTTGGCGCTTGCCGTCAGCGCCGACATCGCCCGCGCGGAGCGCCGCGCAGGGAAGCTGCACGAGATCGCCTTTCTGGCGCTCGTCGCGGCGATCGTGGCCGTCGGTCTGCGCGTCGTGGGCGCGCTGCTGATCGTGGCGTTGATTCTGATTCCGCCAGCGGCGGCAAGACCGCTGGCGCGCACGCCGGAGGGTATGGCCGGATGGGCGGCGGCCATCGCAGCCGCCTCCGCGCCGCTCGGGCTGGCTGCGGCCTATTGGAAGGACATACCGGCCGGGCCCTCGATCGTGCTCGCAGCTGCGGGCCTGTTCGTCGTCGCATCCATTGGGGCACGCGCCTTCGGGGGCCGGGCGTGAAGGAGGTCGCTTTTCCGGCCGGGCCGCACGATCACCGCGCCTGCATGGCCGAGACTTTGGAGGCGGCCGAGCGGCTCGCCGCCGCTCGGGACGAAAAGTTGACGCCTCTGCGCCGGCGTGTGCTCGAAATATTGCTCGAAAGCCACAGGCCCCTTGGCGCCTACGACATTCTTGGCGGCCTCGCCCGTGACGGCGCCAAGCCCGCGCCGCCCACCGTCTACCGCGCTCTCGACTTCCTCACGGCACAGGGCTTCGTCCATCGCATCGATTCGCTGAACGCCTTTGCGGCCTGCTTTGCGCCGGACAGGGCTCATCGCAGCCATTTTTTCCTTTGCAGGGGCTGCGGGCGGGCCGCCGAAATCCATGACGCGGCGCTCGACGAGGCGCTCACCCGCGCCGCCGCCGATGCAGCGTTCGGCGCCGAGCGTGAGACGGTCGAGATCAGCGGCCTCTGCGCGGATTGCCGCAGAAGCGCTTCCGTCACCACGCCGCAGGCGTGATAGGATCGCCGCCGCGAGCTGCCGGGACTTCCATGACACTGCGCGACCGCCCCCGGTCGATCTGGGCGTTTCCTCTTCTTGCGCTGGCGATTGCGCTCACTGCGCTCGCGAGCGACTGGGCGGGGCTTGCGAGCGGTCTTAGAGGCGCGCTGTTCGACGGATTTCAACGCGCCCAACCGCGGGCCTATGAGGACACCCGCCCCATCGCCGGCTATGCGGTGCGCGTGCTTGACATCGACCGCGCCAGCCTTGCGCGCTTCGGGCCATGGCCCTGGCCGCACGCGGTGCTGGCGAGGCTGATCGGCGAGCTGGCCGCGCGCGGCGCGCAGCTTGTCGTGCTTGACGCGTCGCTCGACCGCCCTGATCCGGCCTCGCCCGCCAATCTAGCGGCGGAAATTCCGCCCGGCCCAGCATATGACGCCGCGCGGGCGGCGCTGCTCGAGATGCCATCGCCCGACCGGGCGCTAGCGGACGCCTTCGGCCGTGTCGCGACGGTCACGCCGTTGTCCTTGAACCGCACCGCCGAACGCGCCTATCCGGTGAAATCGACCGTCTCCTACATCGGCGCGCGCGATCCGTTTGAAACAGCCCCGGCCTTTTCCGGCTTCACCGCTCCGATCCCGCTGCTCGCCAGGGCGAGCGCGGGCCTTGGGGCGCGCAATCTGATTGTCGACGCCGACGGCGGATTGCGACGCATGCCAATGGTGTTTCGCGTCGGCGGCGTGGAAATCGCCTCGCTTGACGCCGAGGCGCTGAGGCTTGCTGAGAACAAGCCAGCCGCCATTTTCCGCGCCGGCGCCGCAGAGGAGGGGATATTCGCCCGTCCGGGAGTAGAGGCCGTCGAGACCTTCCGCCGCGAAGCGCCCGCCTCGCCCGACGGCTCGATCTGGCTCGCCTATGCCGGCGCGCAGGCGGCGCGCGAGGTTTCCGCGGACGCGCTCGACCGGGGCGCGCTGCCCCCGAATTCGCTCAAGGGCGCAATTGTCTATGTCGGCGCGCCTGACGATCTGGTGGCGACGCCCTTGGGATTGCGCAGCATCGCTGAGGTTCACGCGGAGGCGATGGAGAATCTGCTTACCGGCGCGTCGCTGCGCCGCCCAGCCGCGGCGGATTTGGCCGAGCTCTTCTGCCTCGCCGCGTGCGCGCTGCTTGCGATCTTCCTGCTCTTGCGCTTCGGCGTGTGGCAGGCGGGGCTGTTCGTGCTGGCGGCGATCGCGGCGGCGGGCGCGGCGTCGTGGAGGCTCTTCGAGGTCAATCGCGTGTTGTTCGACGCCCTGGGCCCGAGCGTCGGTCTTGCCTGCGTCTTCGCAGCGGGCGCTGTGGCGCGAATTCTGGAAGTGGGCCATGCGCGCGCGCGGCTGCACGGGGCGTTCGCGGATTCACTGGGCGCCGAGGCCATCGAACGCATCGCGCGCAAACCCCAGCTACTGCGCCTTGACGGCGAGAACCGCACCGTCACCTACATGGTCTGCGGGGTGCGCGGCTTTGCGGCGATGGCCGAATCCTTCCGTGACGATCCGGTCTCCTTCATGCGCTTGCTACAGCGCGTCCACACGCCTCTTCTCGATGAGGCGATCGCCCATCGCGGGACCGTCGAGCGAGTGAGCGCAGAAGGCTTCAGCGCCTTCTGGAACGCGCCGCTCGATGATCCGGAACATGCCATTCACGCCTGCGAGGCGGCGAGCGGCATGATGGATGCGATCGCTCGGGTAAACGACATCATCGCCCATGAGCGCCGCAGCGACGGGCGCGCCTTCCAACCCATCGAGATCGGAGTCGGAATCTCGACCGGTCCGGCGGTGACCGGAGGCTTTCACAGCCACGGCCGGACGACTTACGCCGCCGCGGGCGAATGTTCCGCGCTAGCCGAACGCATCCAGGCGCTTTCAGGCGGCTACGGTCCGGCGGTGATCGTGGGCGAAGAGACGCGTAAATCGGCGGAGCGCGGATTCGCCTTCCTTGAAGTGGATTATGTCGCCGTCGCTGCCGGCGTCGCGCCGGTCAAGCTCTACGCCGTGCTCGGCAATCCGGTGATGCGCGCCAGCCCCAAATTCCGCGCCCTCGCCACCTTTCACGATCACATCTTCCAGTCCATGCGCACCCAACAATGGGCCAAGGCGCGGGATCTCATCGAGCAATGCCGCAAGCTCTCAGGCGCGAGCCAGAAACTCTACGATCTGCACCTGGCGCGCATCGACTGGTTCGAGCGCCATCCGCCCGCCGCCGACTGGGACGGCGCATTTCGCGCGGTTTTGAATTAGGGCAGAATGGAAACGCCCTTTCCCTCCGATTACGCGACCGCCCGCACGAGTTTCTTATCGGCATGCGCGGCGGCGGCGCTCGGAACGACGACGCGCGTCCATCCCAACGCGAAGGCGCCTGGCGGCAAGCCGCTCTTTCTGGACACCGCCGTAATGGGCCCGCGAGAGGCCAAGATCGCGCTGCTTCTCATTTCGGGAACGCATGGCGTCGAGGGCTATTTCGGCTCCGGCGTTCAGACCGGATTGCTGCGCGAGGGACTGAATGCTCCGACGGGCGCAAGGATCGTAATGCTGCACGCGCTCAACCCTTACGGTTTCGCCTGGGACAGACGCGTCAATGAAGACAACGCCGACATCAACCGCAATTTCGTCGATCACGCAACGCCGCCCCTGAACAGGGCCTATCGCTCGCTCGCCCAATGGATCGCGCCAAAGACGCTCGCGCGCGACGTCTGGAGGACTGCGAACGCCGGGCTCCGGGCTTATCAAGAGCGTCACGGCGCATTCGCGCTTCAGGAAGCGATCACCAAGGGACAGTACGAATTTCATGACGGGCTCTATTTCGGCGGCGCGCGCGAAAGCTGGTCGCAGGCCATGCTGCGCGACATCCTCCGCGAGGAATTGCGCGGGGTAAAACGACTCGTCGTCATCGATTTCCACACCGGTCTCGGTCCTCATGGACACGGCGAGATGATCAGCGAGGATCTTCCGGCATCGCCCGCCTACCGCCGCGCGCGCTCGATGTGGGGCGCGCAAGTGCGCTCGAGCGAGGCCGGCGAATCTGTTTCCGCGCCGCTCACGGGCACTGTGGACAAGGCGGTGGCGAGGCTATTGCCGGGGACCGAGGTCACTTTCGCCGCTCTCGAGGTCGGCACCTTGCCGCCGCGGGAGGTGTTCAACGCATTGCGCAGGGACAATTTCGTGCACATGGTCGCCGGGGGAACCCACCAAGACGCCGAAGCGATCCGCACGGAAATCCGCGCCGCGTTCTATCCCGACACGACCGACTGGAAGCGCAAGGCCTGGAACGTTGCGGCCGAAGTCGTTCACGCGGCATTGAAGGCGCTGGCCGAGCAGGCAGTTGAGTAGGACTGGGCGCATCCCTTACGGTCGCCGCGGCCGCAACCTGCATTGGATGAGCGAAGTCATGACGATAAGAGCTTTGACCCTGGCCTCCGCGGCCCTCGCCACTCTGTTTCTCGCCGCCGCTCCCGCGAACCGGCCTCCTGCCCAAAACGCGAAGCTGGCGCACGACATCTTCCGCGATATCGTCGAGGTGCGCTCTGTCCACGACGTCGGAACCAAACAGGTCGCGGAAATCCTTGTCAGATATCTGAAAGCCGGCGGTTTCTCGGACAAGGAGGTCCATGTCGTTCCGGAGACGAACTATCCGAATCAGGTCAACGTGGTCGTTCGCATCAAGGGCAAGGGCAAGGGAAAACCGGTCCTTTGGATCTGCCACATGGACGTGGTGGATGCGCGGCCACAGGACTGGACGTTGCCGCCGTTCAAGTTCACGGAGAAGGACGGGTATTTCTACGGCCGCGGAACCTCCGACATGAAGGACGAGGACGCGGCGGTGGCCGCTTCGCTCATTCGCCTCAAGCAGGAAAACTTCGTTCCCGAGCGCGACATCGTGGTGGCCTTCACGGCGGACGAGGAAGTGGGGCTCGAACAGGATGGACCGGCCTTTTTGGTGAAGAACCGCCGAGACCTCGTGGATGCGGGACTCGTCATCAATCCCGATGGCGGATCGGGCGAGATCAAGACCGGAAAGCGCGTCGATTTTGCGGTCGAAACTGTGCAGAAGACGTATATGACCTTCAAGATGGAGACGACGAACAAGGGCGGCCATTCCTCCGAGCCTCGGCCCGACAACGCCATCTATGAGCTTGCGAATGCGCTCGTGAAGCTTTCGAAGCATCCGTTCGCATTCAAGACCAACGTCACCACCCGCGCGTATTTCAAGGCGCTCGCCGCCGGCGCCAGCGGCCAGCGCAAGGCGGATCTTCTTGCGCTTTCGAAGGAGCCCGTCGACGAGGCCGCGGCGGCGCGCCTTTCGAAGGATGTCTCTCTCAACGCCATTCTGCATACGACCTGCGTCGCCACCATGCTGAAGGCGGGCGTGCAGGAGAACGCGCTACCCTCGAGCGCGGAGGCGACGATCCAATGCCGGGTCTTTCCTGGCGAGACAGTGGAGGAGACGCGCGGCGAACTCCTCAAGATTGCGGACGACCCCGGCGTCTCGGTTTCGCTGCTCGAGCCGGTGCAGCCCGCGGCCGAAACCGCGCCCGATCCCACAGTCATGGCTTCAATCGCAAAGGTGGTTCACGGGATGTGGGGCAAGGAGATCCCTGTCATGCCGGTGATGTCGGCGGGCGCGAGCGATTCAATCTTCACCCGCGCGGCCGGCATGCCGAGCTACGGCGCCGGCGGCGGCTGGTGGGATATCGACGACATCCGCGCCCATGGCCGCGACGAGCGCGACCTTGCCTCCAACTTCTACGAAACCGTCGAGTTCACCTATC
>DASZRM010000063.1:0-9934 GCA_035549135.1 Rhizomicrobium sp.
GAGCGCATGAAGGAATACGAGGGCGCGGCCGAAGCCTACGCCTTCGGAGCGAAGGTCTGCAAAGAAGAGGTGGCCGGGCGGGAGCATGCGCACGATCCCGAGCGGTTCGAGGCGCGACTGGCGCGCATGCGGCGCACGTTCAGCGCGGAGACGATGCGCGCGCGCGTGGAACCTCCGCCGGCCAACCCTGCGACCACGCCGATATTCGTTCTGGGCATGCCGCGCGCCGGCTCCACGCTCGTCGAGCAGATTCTCTCGAGTCATCCGCAGGTCGAGGGCACGCGGGAATTGCCGGCTGTCGGGGCCGTGACCAGGCGCATCTCGATGAGCCGGGTGCTGGTCACGCCCGAGGCTTACCCCGAACGCGTGCCCGAATACAGCCGCGAAGAGCTGCACGCGCTGGGCGAGGAAATTCTGGACCATATCGCCACATTCCGCCGCACGGCGCTGCCTTATGTGATCGACAAGCGGCCGTGGAATTGGGTCGAAATTCCCTTCCTGGCGCTGGCGCTGCCGCAGGCGAAATTCATCGACATTCGGCGCGCGCCGATGGCCGCCGGATTCGCCATGTACAAGCAGCTCTTGCCATGGGACGCTTCGTTCTCCTTCGATCTGAAACATCTGGGCCGCTACTACCGCACCTATGTCGACTATATGGATTACGTTGATTCCATCTTGCCGGAGCGCGTGCTTCGCGTTCGCTACGAAGAGCTGGTCGACAATACCGAGGCGCAGATCCGCCGCATGCTGGACTATTGCGGCTTGCCCTTCGACGACCGCTGCCTGCGCTACTGGGAAACCGACCGCGCGATTTTGACTCCGTCGGCGGAACAGGTGCGCAAGCCGATCTACAGAAGCGCGCTGGAGCAATGGAAGAATTTCGAGCCATGGCTCGGCGATTTGAAGGAGGCGCTCGGTGATCTCGCGGACACGTAGCTGGTTTCTGGCGCTGCTGCTGATCGCCGCCGGCGCGCTGGCGGCCTCGCCCGCGCCCGCGCCCGCGGCCGCCCCCGCCGCCGCGAAGAAGGTTGTCGCGCCATCTTGCGCTCCTCTTCCGGACGCAGGCCAGTCCGGCGCAGCCGCCGGCGGCGGAAAGACCGCGACGACCGCCAAGGGGCGCACCGCAAAATCGGACGACGACGACGACGATTTCGATGACGACAAGGACTTCCCGCCCCTCAAGCCCGGCGAATCCTACCACCTCATCGGATTTACGATCGGCGGATCGAAGCATATCGACGAGGACGCGCTCATTGCGATGCTGCCGGAACATGTCGGCGATCCGATCACCGACGCGCAGGTCAAGGCCGACACCGACAAGATCAAGAAGGCGCTCACCAAACTGCACGTGCACTACGCCGAAGTCACGACGGGACTTGTGCAGCGCCAGGGCCCCGATCACTGCGTCTGGGTCGTGTGGGACATCCAGCATATCGATGCGTTCAGCCGGCTTCCCTATCAGGGCTTCTGGAAGTTCGCGGGCCAGACCTTCTCGGGCAACAAGGCGCTAACCGACAAGCAGCTGGAAGACGCCATCGACCTCAAGCCGGGCGAGCGGGTGCGCGAAGGCGCCATCAGCGACGCCATCACCGGCATGCAGCAGGCCTACGACAAGGTGTTCCCCGGCAAGACGGTTAAGATCACGGGCAAGCTGAAATTGACCTTGAAGCCGGTGCGTTTGGCGAATTTCGAGTGGGACATCGCCGAACCCGCGGCGAAATAGCGTGTATGCCGGGTGCGTCGGCTTTGAGACTGCTTTTGCCCGTTGGAATCGGACGCACCCAAAGCATGCGATCCTGAAGAAAGTCGGAGCGTTGTGACGGAAGAGTCGAAAACGGTGGTGCAAGCGGGCGCTGGCGCCGGTCTGGCTGAGGCGTCGGGGGCGCCGCGCGGATCGGCGTCCGAGGGTCAGCCAACCAAGACGGCGCCGAAAACGCCCGCCCAGATCGCGGTCATGTTCGAGCGCGGCCGCACCATGATGGTCGCGGGCTACTACGAGACTGCGCTGCAGATCATGCGCAACGTCACGCGCCAGGCCCCCAGCCATGGGGCCGCCTGGAGAGCCTACGCCACGCTGTTGCGGCACGCCGCGCGCGACGCTGAGGCCGCGGAGGCCGAAATGCTCGCGTCGCTGGCGCCGCCCGACGCCTGGCCGCGTATTAAGAGCGTGCAAGACGCGGCGGAGCTGAAGCGTCTGGACGAGGAATTGCTGGACCAGCTCGAAAAGCTCCCTGAGGATGGGCGCGTCGAATGGCTGCGCAATCGGTTGTCGACCCGCCCGCTGGATGTCGCCGCGATGCGGTATCTGGCCGAGGCGGAGAATTTGGCCGGCGATGTCGTAATGGCCTGCAATCTGCTCGCCCGGGCGCTGGAATTGTCGCCCGCCTATCTCGGCGCGCGGGCCGCCTATGTCGGCGTATTGTCCGACCATCGCGATTATTTGGAAGCCTACCGGCAATGCGAGCATCTTCTCGCCGTCGCGCCGGACGACTTCGAGTACCGGTTGGTGCGGGCGGATGCGGCCGTGCAGATCGAGCGGTTCGACGAGGCCAAAGCGATCTACGACCGGCTCCTGCAGGAAAATCCCAGACACATCGGCCTGTTGCGATCATACGGCTTGCTGATGAAAACCCTGGGCAGGCGCGAAGAGGCGGCGCAGGTCTACCGGGTCATGCTTGCGCACTACCCGAATTCGGGCGTCGCTTATTTTGGCCTGAGCGAGCTCAGAGCCAATCTTCTGACCCGCGACGATGTCGCCCAGATGAGCCGGCGGATGGCTGGCATACCGATGATCGTCAGCCGCAGGGCCATGGCTTATGCGCTCGCCAGGGCTCTGGAAGATATGGGCGACTACGAGGGGAGCTTCGAAGCCTACAAGTTCGGCGCCAGCGTGAGCCAGGAGATGGTCAAGGGCACGCCGCAGGAACACAATCCGGAAACGTTCTCGCAGCGCCTCGATCGCATGCGCCGCGCTTTCACTCCCGAGGCGATCGCAGCCCGCGCCGCGCCGTCGCAAGCCGAACCTGCGACCACCCCGATATTCGTGATGGGCATGCCGCGGGCGGGCTCGACTCTGGTCGAGCAGATATTGGCCAGCCATGACCAGGTCGAGGGCACGCGCGAGCTACCGGTCGTTTCCGACACGATCAGGCGCATCGCCCAAAGCCGGCTTCTCGTCGCGCCGGACGTCTATCCGGCTCGGGTGCTCGAGTATTCTCGCGCCGAGCTCGATCGGCTGGGCGCGGAACTGCTCAGCCGCATCGGAGAATTCCGGAAAACCTCGCTTCCCTATGTCATCGACAAGCGTCCATGGAATTGGATCGACGCGCCGTTTCTTCATCTGATCCTGCCGCAAGCCAAATTCATCGACGTTCGCCGCGCGCCGATGCCGGCCTGTTTCGGCATGTTCAAGCAGATGCTGCCTCCGGACGCGTCCTTCACCTACGACCTGAAGAGTCTGGGGCGGTACTACCGCGAATATGTCGGCTACATGGACCACCTCGACGCGGTCATGCCGGGCGCCATCCTTCGCGTCTCCTACGAAGCTCTGGTCGAGGACACGGAGACCGAGATCCGGCGGCTGCTCGACTATTGCGGCCTGCCTTTCCAGGAAAGCTGCCTGCGATTCTGGGAGACCGAGCGCGGCGTGCTGACGCCCTCCGCCGAGCAGGTGCGCAAGCCGATCTATCGCGACGCGCTGGAGCAATGGAGGAATTTCGAGCCCTGGCTCGGCGATCTGAAGGCCGCTCTCGGAAACCTGGCGTAACCCTGTGTCGATGGCATCCGCAACGAATGATTTGAAGGACACTCCCTCCGGCCCGGCGGCGCCCGTGGCGTCGCGAGGAGGCGAGCCGAACGCAAGTCCTGGGACGCCGCCCTCCCGGCTCTACGAGCGGGCGCTCACCCTCCTCGCCATGGGCTTCTACCGCGAGGCGACCGCGGTCCTGCGCCAGGTGACCGAAGTGGCCCCCGGCCATGCGCCCGCGTGGGAGAAGCTTGCGAAGCTTTTGCGCCTCGCCGGCAAAGATCAGGACGCGGACGAAGCCATGACGCGCGCCGCAGCCGGTTCGGTCTTGTGGCCGGCGGCTTGCGACAACCGCAGCCAGGAAGAGATTTCCGCCGCCGAACGCGCTTTGATGGGGCGCGTCAAGTCGTTCTCAACGCCCGTCGAGCAGCTAAAGCATCTGCGCGATCATTTGCGCGCGCACGAGACCGACGCCCCTGCGATGCGCGTGCTGGGCCGCGTCGAAATGCAGGACGGATATCGCGTCACCGCGCGCGACCTGTTCGAGCGAGCCATCAGTCTCGCTCCGCACTACGACAACGCCCGCGCGGACCTCGCGCTTCTCCTGTTGGAGATGGATGAGAACAGGCGCTCGCTTCACGAGAGCGGTCTGCTGGTCGCCAAGGCGCCTGAAAACATCGAATTCCGGGCGATCCACGCCAATGCTCTTTGCGCCGTCAGCGACTTCGACGCGGCGATTCCAATGATAGAAGAGGTGGTGCGCGCGAAGCCGACGAATGTGCGCTGCCGCCGGGTCTACGCGCGAAGCCTCTTCATCGCCGGCCGCAGGGATGACAGCGCCAGGGAGTACCGCGCTTGCCTTGCGCTCAATCCGCGCTTGGCTGAGGCGTATGCCGGTTTGGCCGATTTGCGCGGCCGCTATCTCGATATGAACGACGTCGGTCCGTTGCGAGACCTTTTGCGCGACGAGGAGCTGTGTCTGGAGGACCGCAGGACGGTCCAATACGCGTTGGGCCAGGTGCTGGAGCAGGCGCAGGACTACGCGGGAAGCTTCGCCGCCTATGAGGCTGGCGCCGCGCTGTCGCAGCAGGTCGCGGCGAGCTGCCAACGCACCTATTATCCCGGCAAGGTCGCCGAGGAGCTGGCCAGGCGGCGCGCCGTATTCACAACGTCCTTCCTTGCGCGCGCGGAGCCGGCGGACAGACCGCCCTGCACGCCGATATTCGTGGTCGGCATGCCGCGCGCCGGTTCGACGCTGGTCGAGCAAATTCTGTCGAGCCACAGTCTGGTTGAGGGGACCAAGGAATTGCCGGTGCTCGGCAATCTGGTCTGGACTCTGTCGCAGAGGCGGCTGATTTCCAATCCCGACGCCTATCCGGAATGCCTCAAGGATCTCAGCGCATCCGAATTATCGGAGTTGGGCCAGTCCTATCTCGCCGAGTGTCAGGTTTATCGCAGGACCGATCGCCCCTATTTCATAGACAAGCAGCCGTGGAACTGGCGCGACGCCGGGCTCATCCGCCTCATCCTGCCGCACGCGAAAATCGTGGACGTTCGGCGCGAACCGATGGCGGCGTGTTTCGCCATGTTCAAGCTTCAGCTCGATATCGATGCGCTGTTTCCGTATGGATTGCGCAATCTCGCGCACTTCTACACGCAATATGTGAACATGATGGCCCACTACGAAACGGTCATGCCGGGGCGTGTTCATTTCCTCTCCTACGAGCGACTGGTCGAGGACACGGAAAGCGAAATCCGCCGCTTGCTGAGCTACTGCGAATTGCCCTTCGAGGAAAATTGCCTGCAGTTTTGGCGGACCGGTCGCGCGGTGGCCACGCCGAGCGGCGAGCAGGTCCGCCAGCCGATCTATCGTCACGCCCTCGAGCAATGGCGCAATTACGAGCCTTGGCTCGGGCCGCTGAAGGAGGCGTTGGAGCAGGCTCGCGCGCCGCGGAGCGCCAGCCTCTAAGGCGAAGAGGCGCCAATTCTCGCGTCGGCGCGCGCTTGGGTAACCCGGAGCTCGTCAGGAGAATGGCTTTGCGGTCAACCGCTTAAGATATCCGCTGGCGGACAGGGAGGGATTCGAACCCTCGAACGGCTATCAACCGTTACACACTTTCCAGGCGTGCGCCTTAAACCACTCGGCCACCTGTCCTTGCGCGCACGCATTTATATCAACTGACGGCCAAAGCAAGCGCGGGCGGCCCGCGCCGCCCGCCGCCCCGACTACGACAGGTCCCGTCAGTCCGTTCCGGCCTTGCCCAGTCCCAGATCGTGTTCCGCCGCCACGATCGAGATCGTGTAGCCGGCCACCACGTCGAACAGGGTGAACAGCATCAGGAAGAAGAAGGTCGAGGTCGCAAAGCCCTTCAGAACGATGAACTCGACCAGCGCCGCGACAAAGACGATCATGGATAGGCCGTGGTTGATCAGTTCCTTCGAAGTCGTGCGCGTCGCCTTCACCACCTCGACGAACAGAAGCGCTATGCCGAACAGCAGCAGCAGATCGCCGAAGCTGATCCGCCAAAGATCGCCCGAAAACATCCGCACCGAAAACGGCGAGGTGAGCATATCCTGAACGTCGTGCCCGGCGATGTTTCCGCCGAGCGCAAAAAGATTGTAGATCGCGACCGGAATGACCAAGAGCGGTATCAGGCGCAGCATGCGCTATCTCCCCAGAAAGCCCCGAAACTAATTTACCGTATCACAATGGGGCGAAACAGGGGCCGAGGCGTGGCGCCGCCGTGACGGTATGGTTAAGATCGGCCCGTGCCGGCGAGCGCGGCGCGCTCGCGATAGGTCAGATAGAGGTTGCGGGCGTAGATGAACAGCGGCAGCGCGTTCCCGAGCGCCAGCGGCAGGCTCTCGAGGTGGATCACGTAGACGAGGTTGATCATCGCCCCGGCCAGGCTGCAGTACCAGAACGCAATGGGAATGACGCTGCGGCCCTCCATTTCGCTCTTCAGCCACTGGATGATGAAGCGCGCGCCGAATACCGCAGCGCCCAGGAAGCCGATTGCGTCCCAGATTCCGAATGGATGTCGAACCACGGCCAACAGCCAATTCCAGAAGCTATCCATCAGATTTCCTTCGTGTTGGCCCGTCCGCGAAAACGCCGCATCAGCCAGGCGACGCCCACAAGATCGGGCAGGCCCACTTTCAACCGCCCCCAATT
This sequence comes from Rhizomicrobium sp., assembly GCA_035549135.1. Classification (GTDB taxonomy): domain Bacteria; phylum Pseudomonadota; class Alphaproteobacteria; order Micropepsales; family Micropepsaceae; genus Rhizomicrobium. The sequence goes on from DASZRM010000063.1 coordinate 6,921, forward strand.
CGTATATTTCGAACGCCCGTGCTGGCGCGGGCGGTCGCGCACTTCGACGAACGCCGCGCGATAGCCTTCGCGCAGCACCAGCGCGATCAGGAACCGATGCATGTTGTCGAAATAGGGCAGCGCCAGGAACAGCTCGCGCGGCATGGCCTTCCAGCCGCAGACCGAATCCCGCGCCCCGTCGCGCAGTAACCATCGGCGAACGGCGTTGCCGATCCTTGAAGCCGTGCGCTTGGCCCAGGTGTCCTCGCGGGTGAGGCGCTGGCCGGCCACAATGCCGAGCTCCGGGTCCGCCGCAAAAGGGGCGAGCATCGCGTCGATGTCGGCCGGATCGTTCTGCCCGTCGCCGTCCATCGTCACCACCAGCGGCTTGGTGGCGGCTCTCACGCCGGTGCGCAGGGCGGCGCTTTTTCCCAGATTGCGGTCGTGCGCCAGCACCCTCAGGCCCGGCAATCCGCGGCGCAGGCGGACCAGCTCCTCGGCCGTGCCGTCGCTCGAGCCGTCGTCGACGAAGATCACTTCCGTCGCGGACGGCTCGCGCCGCTTCAGCGCCTCGGCGATCTCGCCGATCAGGGGCGCCATGTTCTCCTTCTCGTCCTTGACGGCGACGATCAGCGAGAAGGACAGGGCGTCTTCCGACATGGCTTAAATTCTTCGCCCCGCTGGCGGCGCCTTTTCCGGCCGATGCGCGGGCCTTATACAGGCCGGGCCGATGGAGGAACAGTCCTTGCGGCCGGGGCCAGGGCCATGAGCGAGATCAATCGAGCGCCGAACCGCGTCATGGCCGCCATCCGCAAGCATCCCCTGCTGATACTGTTCGCGCTCTGCCTGATCGCCTGGCTCCCGGGTTTTTTCACCATTCCTCCCCTTGATCGCGACGAAAGCCGGTTCGCCGAGGCGAGCAAACAGATGCTCGAGACGCGCAATTTCATCGACATCCGCTTCGGTCGCGAGCCGCGTTACAAGAAGCCCGTAGGTATCTACTGGCTGCAAGCGGCGGCGACGGAGGCGGCGAACCCGATCACGCACGGCGCGCGCGATCAGATCTGGACCTACCGCATTCCCTCGATCCTGGGCGCGCTGGCGGCGGTGGCGCTGACCTTTCGCCTGGCCGCGGCGTTTCTGGACGTCGAGGCGGCGTTTCTGAGCGCGCTGCTGCTCGGGCTGACCATCCTGCTGGCCGCCGAGGCCAAGATCGCAAAGACCGACGCTGTGCTGCTGGCGACGGTCGTCGGCGCTCAAGCGGCGCTCCTCAAGGCCTATCTCGCCCGCGATCCGGATCAGCCGCAGCTTACCTTTTACGGAGCGATGCTCGGCTGGCTGTCCTTCGCGCTGGGCGTTCTGATCAAGGGGCCTGTGATCCTGGGCGTTTGCGGCGCAACAGTCCTGGCGCTCGTGCTGTGGGACCGCAAATGGCGCTGGCTCGGCGCGCTTCGCCCGCTGCGCGGGTTCATTCTTACGTCCATCGTGGTGGCGCCCTGGCTGGTGGCGATCGCGCTGCAGAGCCATGGCGCGTTCTATCAGCAATCCCTCGGTCACGACTTCGCCGCCAAACTCGCCGGCGGCCAGGAATCTCACGGCGAGCCGCCGGGCTACTACCTCCTGATGACCACGATCACCTTCTGGCCGGCGACCGTTTTCCTTGCGCCGGCCATCGCAGCTGCGATCGCCAGCCGGGCCCAGCCGGCCGCCCGCTTCCTGATCGCCTGGGCCGGCGCCTGCTGGCTCCTGTTCGAACTCGTGCCGACCAAGCTTCCGCACTACGTCCTTCCGGTCTATCCCGCGCTCGCCATCATGGCGGCCGCTTATGTCGTATCTCCCGCGAGTACGGGATCGCCCCTCTGGCGGCGCATTCTCACGGCGGTCTCGACGGTGCAGTTTCTGTTGGGCGCCGCGATCCTCGCGGCGGGCGTCGTGATTCTTCCTAGGCTCTACGGCGCCGGCGTCTCGCCCCTGCTTCTCGGCCTTGCGGCGGCCATTGGCGCAGCATCGCTGCTCGCCGCTGGCCTTGCGCTTGCCGGCCGCAGAGGCGCCGCAGTCGCCCTTTCCGCGCTTGCCGCGCTTGTTGCGACCTCCACGCTCACAATGGCCGTAATTCCGAGACTTGATCGGTTCTGGGTCAGTCCTCGCGAGGCCAAAATCGTGGCCGAGCATCGGCGCCCCGGCGATCCGCCCCCGGTGCTGGCCGGCTATACCGAGCCAAGCGCCATGTTCCTGATCGGCTCATCGACAAGACTGACCGATGGGTATGGCGCGGCCGAGATCGGCGCAGTCGAAGGGGGGCTGGCCTTGATCGAAGATGGCCAGCGCGGCCGCTTTCTCGCGCGGCTGGCGGAGCTCGAAGCCGACGCGGCCCCAATCGATTCTCTGTCCGGCTTCAACTACTCCCGCGGACGGCCGGTGAACATCACCCTTTATCGAGTCTCACCGTCCCGCGGCGCCGGATCGGGCAAGTGAGTCGCCATGCGCGCGTCGACCGGCGGTCGCCGCATTGCGCGCGCGAGAGGATTCACAGACGCGGCGCCTGCGCGATTTCCGAAAGTCATCGGCGGCGCGAATACAATTCAATCGTGCGGCGATGCTTGCCCGGGCGCGCCTCGAAAGGTTTGCGAATGTGCTGTTAAAGGCCCGCTCGCGCTTGGTCTCGAAAAGCATTCGCAGGTTCGTTAATCGCGCGCCGAGTCCGCGCGTTCCGAATACTTGAAATCATTTCCAAGTTCTTCAAGAAATCATTTCACTTTGACCGTGCTTTTCTTGAGAAGAGAACCATCTGTTCCAGTACTCGCGGCCCTTCACTTGACGAAACGATTGAATGTTCTAATTATCGACTCGCGTTGTGCGCCATCCATTGGGTCGCCGCTGGGGCTTCCGCCGCACAACAGGAGTGGTCGCGAGACACCGATGAGTCTCCAGATATTGCGACGGCGAGAGTTGAAGCCGCCGCTACGGCCCATCCGCCCGAAGCCGGATACGCACTCTCCCGACACGACCAAGGACACCACAAGGCTCCCGCAGAT
>DASZRM010000064.1:0-2750 GCA_035549135.1 Rhizomicrobium sp.
CTGCCGTCAGCGCCGCGGCCGACAAGCTCGCCACCGATCTGGCGATCATCGACGTCAGCGAGCAGCTGGCGATCACCGACTGCTTCGTCCTCGCCGCCGCGCCGAACGCGCGGCAGGTCAAGGCGGTGGTGGACGGCATCGAGGAGCGGTTGCTGGAGATCGGGGCGAAGCCGGTACGCCGGGAGGGCCAGCAGGAGGCCCGCTGGGTGCTGCTGGACTTCCTCGACATCGTCGTACACGTCCAGCACGCCGAGGAGCGCACCAACTACTCCCTCGAGCGGCTCTGGGCGGACTGCCCGTCCTTGCCGCTTCCGGCGGACGCGCTGCCGCCGGCGGCGGCCTCCGAGTCCTCGTGAGCCAGATGCGTCAGGTGCTGCTGCTTCGTCACGGCAGGACCGAGTGGAACGCGACCGGGCGGTTCCAGGGCCAGACCGAGTCCCAGCTCGATGCGATCGGGCGGGCGCAGGCTGAGGGCGCTGCCGTTGCGGTCGCGTCGATGCGCCCGGACGCGATCGTGTGCTCCGACCTGTCGCGGGCGCACGACACCGCCCTTGCCGTCGCGGCCGAGTGCGGGCTCGAGGTCGCTGTCGACCCGCGGCTGCGGGAGATCAACCTGGGGGCGTGGGAGGGGCTGACGCGCGCCGAGGCGCGGGCGCAGTTCGAGGAGGAGTACACCCGCTGGCAGACCGGCGAGGACGCCCGGCGCGGCGGCGGGGAGACCTACGCCGAGGTCGGCGCGCGCTGCCTGGAGTGCATCGACGAGTGGCTGGAACGGCTCGGGCCCGGTTGTCTGCTGGTCGCGGTCACGCATGGAAGTGCGGCCCGGGCCACGATCGGCACGATGATCGGGATGCACCCCGACACCTGGTGGCGGCTGGCGCCGCTGTCGAACTGCCGCTGGTCCCTGCTGGCCAACATCGGGCGCGGCTGGCGCATCGAGGAGCACAACGCCGGCAGCCCGCCGGACGAGGAAACCGGCGACGACGCCCGCTGACCACACTGGCCCCGGCATTGCCCCGGCATTGCCCCGGCATTGCCCTGCGCCCGCCATCGCCGCCTGACCTTGCCGCCTGACCTTGCCGCCTGACCTTGCCGTCTGACCTTGCCCGGCCACTGCCGCCCCCCATCGCCGCCTGACGTCCCTAGAGAGCCTGTTGCCCAAAATCGTCTTGGCTCTGCGGGGTTTGCTGTGTGAGTGGTTGCCGCTGCCGGCTTAGGCCGGGGCGGTGCGGTGGAGTCGGAGCAGGTTGAGGGCGGCGGCGGCGAGGTGCGCTTCGGCGTGGGCAGCTTTTTGGCCTCGTCGGCTGAAGGTGCGCAGCCCGACACGGTCTTTGAGGTGTCCGTTGACGGGTTCGACGAGTGCTGCTCGGCGTCGATATCTGGCTGCTGTTCGCGGGTGCTCGAGGCGATGGCGCATGGTCGCGGTAGTGCTGCCCGGCGGCCCGGTCTTGTCCCGGACCGCGATCAGCCGTTCGGGTCCGGGCGCTGAGAGGTTCGCCTCGCTGGCATAGCCGGCATCAGCAAGCACGGTCCGCACTCGCAGGTTCTTGTTGCCGGTGGCTTTTCGCAGCCGACGGACCTGGGCTTGGGTCGCGCGGATCATCGGGAGCAGCTGGTCGATGTCGGTGCCGTCGTTGGTAACGCTCACTGCAGCGATCAGATGGTCATCGGTGACGGCGAGTTGCGTGTTGTATCCCTGCACGAACCCTTTACGGGTCCGCATCAACCTGGACTGCGGGTCTGTGGTGTTCGCGTGCAACGACCTGGTCCGCCGCGGTGGGACGGCTGCTCTGGCCAGCGCGGCGTCCCGGCGGGCGATGATCGTCTCGAGGTTGCCCCTCGCGCGGCGCACGCTCAGGTAGTCCTCCGCCGGGACCAACGGGTGCCGGCCAGCTCCATGAGCCTTGCGCCGCTCGACGCTTCGCCGCGCGCTATCGAGCGTCCGGTCATAGCGAGCCTGGGTGGCAGCGACCCGTTCGTTCCAGTGCGCGACCCGGGCCTGCTCCGCATTGTCCGCGGCCTCAGCGGCCTGCTCGGCCTCGAGCTCGGCGAGCGCCGCGGTGAGCCGCTGTTCGACCGTGGACGGATCAGCGAGCTCGGCTGGGAGCTCGTCCCCGCGCCGGTCGACACCAAACAGCTCATCCTCGGCTGCGTCGATGGCGGCGGCCTCATCCACGATCGCCCGCAGCCGCTCACGGATCGCCTGTTCGCTGCGGGTCTTCGCCGACGAGGCGTTCGCGGCGATCTTCGTCCCGTCGATCGCGATCGTGGCGAACCGACCCATGCCGGCCTTCACACACACCGCCAGGACCTGCTCGAACAGCGCGATGAACGCCGCGTCGTGCCGCTGCCGGAACCGGGCGATCACCGTGTGGTCCGGTGGCTCGTTGCCGCAGATCACCCGAAACGCCACATCGGTCTGACACAACCGCTCGATCTGCCGCGACGAGCGGACCCCGTGGGCATAGGCATAAACCAGCAGCGTCACCAGCATCGCCGGGTCGACCGGAGCCCGACCCCGGCCACCCAGCTTCGCCCGCTCCTTGAACGTCGAAAGGTCCATCCGCTCGACTACCCGGATCGTGAGGAACACCAGATGATCCGGCGGCAACCACTCCCGCATATCCGGCGGAAGCAGAAACACCTGATCACGATCGGGATAACGAAAATCCTTCGCCACCACCGCATTGTCCAGCGACCGGATCAACACGCATCAGAAGAACACACGTGATTTAGCAACACGCTCTCTA
>DASZRM010000065.1:0-8106 GCA_035549135.1 Rhizomicrobium sp.
CGCCCTGCGCAAGAGCGGCGACGCCTCTCCCCCTGCGCCCGCGCCCGTCGCGCTCCGGCCGATTCGGATTGTCGAGCGCACGGCCGTTCGAACAATTGACAAATTCGCGCGTTTACCTCGGGATGGTTAACGCCAGAGGGAGGGCCAGATGGACCATTTGTCGACCTATCTCCATGAGATTCTTTATTTTTTCCGAGACGGATTCCGCGACGGTTTCGCCCATGTCAATGGCGCGCTGGGGCTGATCATTGCGGTCATCGCGGCCTACCAGCTTTCGGACTGGAAGCGGCTCTGGGCGGCGGCGCTCGGTGCGACGGTGCTGCATCTGGTCGCGGTGGTGATGATCCCCGTGCTCGCCAATGAGCGCAGCTTCCAGCTTCCGCCCGATCTTCTGGAGCTCTCCTATTGGAAAACGGCCGCGGCGCTGTTCCTGGGCTATCTCGTCGTGGTCGGCGTTTTCTTCGCCATCAAGAAGAATCTGTTGCCCAAGGGCGGCGCGGCCCACGCGCATCGCTAGGATTTCGGGATAGCGCCGAGCGCCGGGAGCGCCTAAATCTGGCGCGATGGCGAACCAGCTCCCGGAATACCGGATCTACGTCAATCGCGGGCGCCTGCGCGGCTTCGGCTGCGTGGGCTGCCTGCTTGCGATCTTCGTGATCGGGGGCATTCTCGGGATTTTGCTGTTCGGCTGGAAAACATTGCTCGGCGGCTGACCTGGGCTTATCCAACGGCGCGCGACCGCCGCTATGATGCGGCGGCCCGTCTTCGTGAATGGGACAGGCGGGCGGCGCTCGACACGCAACAGGACGCAACAATCACGCGAATGACCTTCTGAATGTTTCAAACTCTTCTGATCGCCAATCGCGGGGAGATTGCCTGCCGCGTCATCCGCACCGCGCGGCGCATGGGCATTGCGACGGTCGCGGTCTATTCCGACGCCGACGCCGGCGCGGCGCACGTCGCCATGGCGGACAGGGCCACCCGCATCGGCGCGGCCCCGGCGCGGGAGTCCTATCTGCGCGGCGATGTCATCCTCGCCGCGGCGAAGGAAAGCGGCGCGGATGCTGTCCACCCCGGCTACGGCTTTCTGTCGGAGAATGCGGATTTCGCGGAGGCATGCGCCAAGGCAGGCGTGATTTTCGTCGGTCCGCCCGCGAGCGCGATCCGCGCCATGGGCCTCAAGGATCGCGCCAAGGCGCTGATGAGCGAAGCCGGCGTCGCCGTCGTGCCGGGATATCTGGGCGAGGATCAATCGGCGGACCGGCTTGCGAAGGAGGCGGCGAAGATCGGCTATCCCGTGCTCATCAAGGCGGTCGCGGGCGGCGGCGGCAAGGGCATGCGCAAAGTCGAAGCGCCCGGCGAATTCTCCGCAGCGCTCGAGTCGGCAAAACGCGAAGCCAAATCCTCCTTCGGCGATGACCGCGTGCTGATCGAGAAATACGTCTTGCGGCCGCGCCACATCGAAGTGCAGGTTTTCGCCGACAGCCATGGCGACGCCGTGCACCTGTTCGAGCGCGACTGTTCGCTGCAGCGCCGTCATCAGAAAGTGATCGAGGAAGCGCCCGCGCCCGGCATGCCGGAGGCGATGCGCGCGGCGATGGGCGAGGCGGCGGTGAAGGCGGCGAAGGCCGTGGGCTATGTCGGCGCGGGCACGGTCGAGTTTATCGCCGACGCGTCGCAGGGCCTGAAAGCCGACCGCTTCTGGTTCATGGAGATGAACACGCGCCTTCAGGTCGAGCATCCCGTGACCGAGGCGATCACCGGCGCCGATCTCGTCGAATGGCAGCTGCGCGTGGCGGCCGGCGAGAAGCTTCCAAAGGCGCAGAAGGATTTGCGCATCGAGGGCCATGCGATGGAGGCGCGGCTTTATGCCGAAGATCCGGAGAGCGGATTTCTGCCCTCCATCGGAACGCTCGAGCGTCTGCGCCTGCCCGATGGCGTGCGCGTCGATTCCGGCGTGCGCGAGGGCGACCAGGTCACGCAATTTTACGATCCGATGATCGCCAAAGTCATCGCCCACGACGCCACGCGCGAGCACGCCGCGGCGAAGCTCGCCCGGGCGCTCGAACAGTCCGAGATCGCCGGCGTGCGCACCAACAACGGTTTTCTGATCCGCGCCCTCGGCAACGGCGCCTTCGTCGCCGGCGACATCGATACGGGCTTCATCGACCGGCATCTTGCCGAGCTCGTTCCGCGCGGCGAGCCGGACCTCGACATCCTTGCCGCCGCGGCGCGCTTCGTCGCCGAGGAAAGGGCGACCGCCGGCTTCGATCCCTGGAACGCGCGCGACGGCTTTCGGCTCGGCGGCAAGGCGCGGCAGTTCGTCGATTTCACCGTCGGCGGAAAGCGCGTGCATGCCCCGCTCGACGGCCCGATCGCAGAAGGCGTTCGCGCGATGCGCCTTGCGAGCGGCGATCTTGCGCTGATGCGCTGCGGCGAGACTTTCGTGCTGAGGCCCTACGATCCCTTCGAGAGCGCCGAGCATGCGGGCGAGGCGGCGGAGCGCATTGTCGCGCCGATGCCTGGAAAGATCGTCCAGGTGCTGGTGAAGGCGGGCGACAGGGTCGCGCGCGGCCAGCCGCTCGCCACGCTCGAAGCGATGAAGATGGAGCACACGCTGACCGCTCCCGCCGATGCGATCGTCGAAAGCGTCGATGTCGCGGCCGGCGATCAGGTCGCGGCGGAGGCGGTGGTCGTGCGTTTTGCAAAGCACGCAGCATGAGATCGGGGAAACTCGTCATCCTGAGGCGCCCGTCGCGCCCTTCGAGGCTCGCTCCGCTCGCACCTCAGGGCGACGCGACGGGGCTCGAAGGATGACGCTCCACATCATCAAGCTCTGCGTCGGCGTGGATTCGTTGGAAGAGCTGGCCGACTGGCAGAAGAAAAGGCTCGCCGAGAAGAAAAAGAAGAAACAGCCGCCTGTCCTTCAGCACGTCACCCGCATGACGCCGAAACAGAAGGACGAGGTGCTCGACGGCGGTTCGCTCTATTGGGTGATCAAGGGCCAGATCGCGGCGCGCCAGAAGCTTCTCGATCTGAAGCCGGTGCAGAAAGATGGCAAGCCCCATTGCGCACTGGTCTACGATCCGAAACTCGTCCCGGTCGTTCGCCGCCGCCATCGCCCGTTCCAGGGCTGGCGCTATCTCGATCCAAAGGACGCCCCGCCCGACGTGAAGGACATCAAGGCCGGCGATCTGCCGGAGAAGCTGAAGCAGGAACTCGCGGAGCTGGGGCTGTTGTGACATTTAACCCTCCCCTTGAGGGAGGGTCGAAATTTGCTCAGCAAATTTCGAGGAGGGGTTCTTTGCAGGCGGTGGTTGCCCCCTCCCCGAACGATTTCGCTGCGCTTCATCGTTCGACCCTCCCTCAAGGGGAGGGTGGTAATCCATGTTGTCGATCAGTCGCGTACCGCCGATCTTCGCGGCGGCGAGGATGCGGGCGGGGCGTGCAACCGTCTCGATCCGCGCAAGCGTCTCGGCGTCGCGCACGGCGAAGTAATCGACCGATGCAAATCCCGCTTCGAGCAGTCTCTCGCGGCCGAGGCGCTCGACAGCCGCTATCGTTTCGCCGCTGTCCAATCTTGAAACGCAGTCTTTCAGGACCAGATTCATCTGCCCTGCGATCCGGCGTTCTTCGGGATCGAGATAGGCGTTGCGCGAGGACATGGCGAGCCCGTCGGCCTCGCGCACGATGGGCGCGCCGAGTATCTCCACCGGGAGGCGGAGATCGGCGACGAGCCTGCGAATGACGAGGAGCTGCTGATAATCCTTCTCCCCGAAAATGGCGACATCCGGCATGGCGGCGATCAGCAGCTTGGCGACGACCGTCGCGACCCCGGTGAAGAAGTGTGGCCGGAAGTCGGTCTCGAGCCCGTCCGATGGCCCGCCGACCTCGATCCGCGTCGCAAAACCGTCCGGATACATCTCCCGAACGGCAGGCGCGAAGATAAGGTCCGCCTTTCCGGCGAGCTTGGCCGCGTCGGCGGCGAGGTCCCGCGGGTATCGGTCGAAATCCTCATGCGGCGCGAACTGGGCCGGGTTGACGAATACGGTCGCGACCACCCGCTCCGCGCGGGCGCGGATCGCCCCCGTCAGGGCGAGATGGCCCGCATGCAGGGCGCCCATGGTGGGGACCAGGCCGATGCGCGCGCCGGCGCTTCGCCATGCGGCAATGCGTCCGCGCAATTCGGCAATGCTCGCAACGATTTCGGGCGGATTCATGCGAGACGAGATTAGCGTGGCGGCGCGCGCCCGGCTAGGATCGCGGCCCGCGATTCAGACCCAGCTTCCGACATGACAACTTCGCCGCTTCGCCAAGCCATCTCCGACGCCTATCTCGCCGACGAAAACGCCGTCGTGGCGGCGTTGATTGGGAAGGCCAGGCTCAGTCCGGCTGAGAGCTCCGCCGCGCATGCGCTGGCCAAGGAGCTGGTCGTGCGCATCCGCAAGGAGGGCGCGCGCCGCGGCGGAATCGACGCCTTCATGCAGGAATACCAGCTTTCCGGACAGGAGGGCGTGGCGCTGATGTGCCTGGCCGAGGCGCTGCTGCGCGTGCCCGATTCCGAAACCGCCGACCGGCTGATCCGCGACAAGGTCGGCGCGGCCAACTGGGACAGCCATTGGCGCAAATCGGATTCGATGTTCGTCAACGCCTCGACCTTCGCGCTGATGCTCACCGGTCGCATCGTCAAGCTCGACGAAACCGCCAGATGGGATTTCGAGGGCATCGTCAAGAAGCTGGTCGCGCGCTCCGGCGAGCCGGTCATTCGTCAGGCCGTGCTCTACGCCATGCGCATTCTCGGCCGTCAGTTCGTCCTCGGCCGCACCATCGGCGAGGCGCTGAAGGAGGCCAAGAAACAGGAAGAACTCGGCTACCGTTATTCGTTCGACATGCTGGGCGAGGCGGCCTACACCGCGCACGACGCCAGACGCTACGCCCAGGCCTATCGCGACGCGCTCGCCGCCATCGCCGCTTCCCATCCAAAGGACGGCCGCTCGATCTTCGAGCGGCCCAGCATCTCGGTGAAGCTTTCCGCGCTGCATCCGCGCTACGAGTGGGCCAAGCGCGCGCGGGTGATGGGCGAGCTGCTGCCGGTCGTGGTTTCGCTCGCCGAGCAGGCCCGCGCGGGCGATCTTGCGCTCACCATCGACGCCGAGGAATCGGAGCGCCTCGATCTGATGCTCGATTTCTTCGAGGCGCTTGGCGAGACCGCTTCGCTCAAGGGCTGGAACGGTCTTGGCCTCGCCGTCCAGGGTTATCAGAAGCGCGCGCTTGCCGTGATCGCTTGGCTCGCCGATCTGGCCGCGCGACAGGAACGCCGCATTCCGGTGCGGCTCGTAAAAGGCGCCTATTGGGACACGGAGATCAAGCGCGCGCAGGAGCAAGGCCTCGCCGATTATCCCGTTTTCACGCACAAGGCCGCAACCGATACGTCCTACATCGCTTGCGCGCGCGCGATGCTGGCGGCGGGCGAGGCGCTCTATCCTCAGTTCGCGACCCACAACGCCCACACGCTGTCGACGGTGCAGGTGCTGGCCGGCAATCGCGCCGATTTCGAATATCAGCGCCTGCATGGAATGGGAGACGCGCTCTACGAGCTTTATCACGAGGTCAAGAAGCCGACCGGCCTTGGCCCGGGCACGCGCATCTATGCGCCGGTGGGAAGTCACGAAGACCTTCTCGCCTATCTGGTGCGGCGGCTGCTCGAGAACGGCGCCAACACCTCCTTCGTGCATCGGTTGGCCGATCAGGAAGCGCCCATCGAAGACATCATCGCCGATCCGGTGGCGCTCATCGCCAAGGAGACGCCGCTGCGCAATCCGCGCATTCCGCTGCCGGCGGAGATGCTGCCGAACCGCCGCAATTCGTCGGGCTTCGTCTGGGCGGACCCGGCGCGGAGCGAACCTGCGCTCGCGGCCATGCGCGCGGCGCTCGAGACGGCGCCGAAGGCCGGCCCCATCGTCGCCGGCCGCGAAACGGGCCGCGACTATCACGACGTGTTCGATCCTTCGGACCGCACCCGGCGCATCGGCCAGGTGGCCGACGTCACCGATGCGGACGTCTCGGCGGCGCTCGATGCGGCGACGCGGGCGCAGCCCGGATGGGACGCGCTCAAGGGCGATGCGCGCGCGGCGATCCTTGAGCGCGCCGCCGATCTCTTCGAGGAGAACCGGGCGCTGCTCATGGCGCTGGCCGTGCGCGAGGGCGGCAAGACGCTGCCGAACGCGCTCGGCGAGGTGCGAGAGGCCGTCGACCTCTTGCGCTACTACGCCGCTCAGGCGCGCGAGAAATTCGAGCGTCCCATCGAGCTTCCGGGGCCCACGGGAGAGTCCAATCAGCTCTCGCTGCACGGCCGCGGACCGTTCTTCTGCGTCGCGCCGTGGAATTTTCCGCTCGCCATTTTCATCGGTCAGGTGGCCGGCGCGCTGGCCGCGGGAAACAGCGTTCTCTCGAAACCGGCCGAGCGCACCCCGCTGATAGCGGCCGCGGCAGTCCGGCTGATGCACAGGGCCGGCGTTCCCGGCGAGGTTCTGCATCTGCTTCCGGGCCGCGGCTCGAAGATCGGAAGGATCGTTCTCTCGGATACGCGGCTCGCGGGCGTCGCCTTCACCGGATCGACCGAGACAGCGATCACGCTCAACCGCGCGCTGGCCGCCCGCGAAGGGGCGCTGCCGGCCATCGTCGCGGAGACCGGCGGCCAAAACGCGATGATCGTCGATTCGACCGCGCTGCCCGAACAGGTGGCGCGCGACGTTCTCTCATCCGCGTTCGACAGCGCCGGCCAGCGCTGCTCCGCCTTGCGGGTTCTGTTCATCCAGGAGGATGTGGCCGACCGGATGATCGAAATGATCCTCGGCGCGATGGACGAGCTGTCGCTCGGCGACCCGATGAAGCTCTCGACCGATATCGGCCCGGTGATCGACGAGGCGGCGCGCGATGGGCTTGCCGAGCATGCCGCGCGCATGACGCGCGAGGCGAAGCTTCTGCGCAAGCTGGCGCCTGGGCCAGACTGCGCGAACGGCGTCTTCTTTCCGCCGCACGCCTTCGAGCTTCAGTCCCTGTCGCAGCTCAAGCGCGAGGTCTTCGGTCCTGTGCTGCACATCCTGCGCTATGGCGCCGACCGCTTGGGCGAGGTCTGCGACTCCATCAATGCGACCGGCTACGGCCTGACGCTCGGCGTCCACAGCCGCATCGAAGGAACGGCGGAGTTCGTTCGCGAGCGCGTGCGCGTCGGCAATATCTACGTCAACCGCAACCAGATCGGCGCGGTGGTGGGCGTGCAGCCCTTCGGCGGCGAAGGCCTGTCGGGCACAGGGCCGAAGGCTGGCGGGCCGCACTATCTGCTGCGCTTCGCCCTCGAGCGCACCTACACGGTGAACACGACGGCCGCGGGCGGAAACGCCGCGCTGCTCAGCGCCGGCTGATGATCGTCCTGGCCGCCATCGCGGTTCTGCTGGCGCTGTTCCTGCTCTTGCGCTACGGCGCGGCGGCGGACCCGAACGCGATCATGAAGACGGCGCGCTATGCCGCCATCGCCCTGCTCGGCGCGCTCGCGGTCTTTCTCGCCATCACGGAACGTTGGGCGCCCGCCGTGTTTCTGGCGGGCGTCGCCTGGAGCCTGATGACCGGCGTCAGGCTATGGCCCGGCGGACGACCGGAGGCCGACGAAGGCGCGCCGCCCGGACGGCCGCCATCGGCGGCGATGACGCGCGCGGAGGCGCTGAAGGTCCTGGGACTGGAGCAAGGCGCGACGCCGGACGAAATCCGCGCGGCGCACCGCAAGCTCATCCAGCAGACCCATCCCGACAAGGGCGGGACGGACTATCTCGCCGCCAAGATCAATGAGGCGAAGGACGTCCTTTTGGGGTAGCGCAATTCCGGTTTGGCTCCGGCCCCCTCGAAGGGCGAGGCGCGCTTCAATTCGACCGGATCGCGCTCTGGGGAGACAGTTCGAATACAGTTCCGGAATCGTTGACGCCGCCTTGCTCCGTCGTTCCGAAGAGGTCGCCCACGCTGTCGGTGACGAGCCCGGCATTGGGATAGGCGCCGTCGGCGCACGCGGGTTTGGCGCAGAAGCTGTAGAGCTTCTCCAGTCCGCCGTCGAAA
>DASZRM010000066.1:0-10081 GCA_035549135.1 Rhizomicrobium sp.
GACACGCGCGCGCTCGCCTCGCGCATCCGCGAGAAAGGCATGCCGCATGGCGCGATCGCGCATGGCGAGATCGACATCGCGGCGCTCGTGAAGACGGCGAGGGATTTCTCCGGCCTTGAAGGACTCGATCTTGCAAAAGAAGTCACATCGCGCCAGACCGGCAAGTGGCGGCAGACGCCGTGGAAGCTCGGCGAGGGTTACGGCGAGCAGACGAAGCCGGAATTCCGCGTCGTTGTCGTCGACTATGGCGCCAAGCACAACATCCTGCGCGAACTGGCCGGCATCGGCGCCGATGTGACCGTAGTTCCCGCATCATCGACGCTCGAAGACGTGATGAAGCACGAGCCGCACGGCGTGGTGCTGTCGAACGGGCCGGGCGATCCCGCGGCCACGGGCGTATATGCGATCCCCACGATCAAGGGACTGGTCGATACGAATGTGCCGGTGTTCGGCATCTGCCTCGGCCATCAGATGCTGGGGCTGGCGCTCGGCGGAAAGACGAAGAAGATGGCCCAGGGCCATCACGGAGCCAACCATCCGGTAAAGGATCTCGAGACCGGCAAGGTCGAGATCGTGTCGATGAATCACGGATTTGCGGTGGACGGCGATTCGCTGCCGAAGAACGTGAAACAAACGCACGTCTCGCTGTTCGATGGCACCAATTGCGGCCTGCGCCTCGAAGGCAAGGACGTGTTCGGCGTGCAATACCATCCCGAAGCCTCGCCCGGACCCATGGACTCGCACTACCTGTTCGAGCGCTTCGCCGCCGCCGCGAAGAAGCGGGCTTAGATCGCTTCCGCGTTCAGCGTTTCGCACCAATGGGCGCGGCGTTCTTTCAGCATGCGGTCGCGGCCGAAGACCAGCTGTTCGTCGGTCAGCGCCTCGACGGGTTCGAAGGTAAAGCTGTCCGCGCCGTGCGCGTTCCATGCAGCTTGCAGCGATGCCGGCTTCTGCCCGCCCTGACGCAGCGCGAACGACACGCGATTCCAGATCGCGGAAAGCTCCGGCGCGGCGCCGACCCACACCTGATTCGTCGCGGCACAGCGCACGACAAAGATGCCGGGCTCGGCCTTGCGCTCTTTATAGGCCGCCAGCGCGGCCTTTTTGTCTTCGCGTTTCATGGCCCGAGAATACCCGAAAAAAAATTCACAGGCCCGGAAATAAACCGCGCACCCGTCCGGTCTATAGTGGCGCATGGATCAACGGCGCCGGCAATTCGAGGCGCAGGCCCTGCCGCATCTGGATGCGGCCTACAATCTCGCCCGATGGCTTTCGCGCTCGCCTTCCGACGCGGAGGACATCGTGCAGGACGCGATGTTGCGCGCCTTTCGGGGATTTGACGGATTTCGCGGCGGCGACGCCAAGCCCTGGCTGCTTCAAATCGTGCGCAATTGCTGGCGCGACCACGCAGGCCGCGCCCGCAAGCATGAGCCGCTGGGCGAGAACGCCGAATCGCTTGCCTCGGGCGAGCCCGATCCGGAGGCCCAGGCGTCGCGGAGGAGCGAGGCCAGAAGCCTCGAATCGGCGATTGGCGCGATTCCGGAGGAATTCCGCGAAGTGTTAATCCTGCGCGAGATCGAAGACATGTCCTACCGCGAAATCGCGGCGGCGACGGGCGCGCCTATCGGCACCGTGATGTCGCGCCTTGCCCGCGCGCGGGCGCTATTGCGCGAACGCTGGCTTGCCCAAAACGAGGGAAGCACCGGATGACCTGTCCACAGGCCCTGCGCACCCAGGCGCTGATCGACGGCGAACTCGATCCCGTGGCGGCGGAGGAGGCCGAACGCCACCTTGCGGGCTGCGCGGATTGCGCGGCCGCGCGCGATGACGCGCTGGCCTTGCGCCAGGCCCTGCGCGCCCTGCCTTATCGGCGCGCGCCGGACAGCCTTTACGCCGTAGCATCCGGATCGCTCGCGGCGAACGAGCGCCGGAGCCTCGGCGCGCGCATCGCAGGCTGGCTCGGCGGGCCCTTCTGGGCCGGCGCCCTGAGCGGGACGGCGGCGACGGCGGTTGCGGCCGCGTTCTCCTTCCTGATCTTCGCCGTGCCGTCCAGCCAGCTTGCTGGCGACATCGCCTCGGCCTATCTGCGCAGCCTTCAGCCGGGGCGAACCATCGACGTGGCCTCGAGCGACCGACACACGGTCAAGCCATGGTTCGCCGGCCATACGGGCGTCTCCCCGCCCGCCGCCGACCTTGCGGCCAAGGGCTTTGGGCTTGTCGGGGCGCGCGCCGATTTCCTCGACGGAGAGCGCTCCGCGGTCGTCGTCTACCGGCGCGGCGCCCATGTCATCCAGGTCTTCGCCTGGCCCGGCCGCGGAACGCGCCTCCCGCGCGCGGCGAGCCGCAACGGGCTTTCCATCCGCTTCTGGAAATCCGGCGATCTCGATTTCGCCGCGGTTTCGGACATGGGCGAAGATGAATTTTCCGCGTTCATCCGGCTCTATCGCGGCGGCCGGGAATAAATCGCCCGCCGCTCCGATCTTGTGAAGCGAAACTTCGCTTCAGAGGTCCGATGACAAACTCTTCGCGGCGCGACGCGCTCAAATGCCTGGCCTTCGGCGGGGCCGGAACCCTGTTCGCGTTGTCGGGCGGCGTCCCCGTGCCGATGGCGCTCGCCGCGGCGGCGACGCAGAGAACGGCGCCGCTCAAGCCGTTCTTCGTCCAGATCAGCGACAGCCATATCGGCTTCGCCAAGGACGCCAATCCCGACGTGAAGGCGACGCTGCAAAGGACGATCGACATTATCAATGCGCTTCCCGAACGGCCCTCGCTCGTCCTTCACACCGGCGACATCACCCATCTTTCCAAGGCGCAGGAGTTCGACGCGGCGCAGCAGCTGCTCTCCGGACTGCGCGTCGGCGAGCTGCACGCCACCCCGGGAGAGCACGACGTGATCGACGGCGTCGGACAGGAATTTTTCTCGCGCTTCGGCAAGGCTTCGAACGGCAGGGGTTACTACAGCTTCGACGCGGCGGGCGTGCATTTCGTGGCGCTTGTCAACGTGATGCAGTTCAAGGCGGGCGGCCTTGGCGCGCTCGGCGGCGACCAGCTCGATTGGCTCGCTAAGGATCTCGCCGGCGTCTCCGCAAGCGCGCCCGTCGTCGTCTTCGCCCATATGCCGCTCTGGACCATCTATGAGCCCTGGGGATGGGGCACGGAGGACGCCGATCGCGCGATGGCGCTGCTAAGGCGGTTTGGATCGGTCACCGTGCTCAACGGCCACATCCACCAGATCGTGCAGCGCACCGAGGGCCATATCGTCTTTCACACGGCGCGCTCGACTGCCTATCCCCAGCCCACGGCTGGCGATGGGCCCGGACCCGGCCCCCTCAAAGTCGCGCCGGAACGGCTCGCCGGCATGCTCGGATTTTCCAGCCTCGCCATCTCCGGGCGCGCCGCCGCGCTCGAGGATTCGACGCTCGCCTGACTCAACGAAAGAGATAACCATGAAACGACACGCAATCGGCGCGGCCGCAGCGCTCGCCCTTCTTTTCGCCGCGACACCGGCCGCAGCAGACGGCGCGATATCGATCAAGAATTTCGATTTCGCGCCGATGACGCTTACCGTGCGCGCCGGCGAGACCGTCACCTGGCGCAATGACGACGAGGAGCCGCACACGGTGGTGAGCCTCGACGGCCTGTTCCGCTCGGCGGCGATGGACGGTGGAGAGAGCTTCTCCTTCCGCTTCGACAAGCCAGGAACCTACAAATATCTCTGCTCGATCCATCCGAGGATGACGGGCGCGATCGTGGTGAAATAGGCGGCGGCGGCGCAAGAACGCGCGATCAGGTCTCGCCGTCGTCGGCCTCGGAATCGGAGGCGAGGAAGGCTTTCAGCTCCGCGCCCGAGGGCATGCCGACCACATTGAATCCGGCGTCGACGAAATGCACCTCGCCCGTCACGCCGGCGGCGAGATCGCTGAGCAGATAGAGCGCCGCCCCGCCCACGTGATCGAGCTCGATCGACTTGTGCAGCGGGCTCTGAATGCGATTCCAGCGGAAGACGGTGCGCGAATCGCCGATCACCGCGCCCGCCAGGGTTCGCATTGGTCCCGCGGAAATCGCGTTGACGCGCACCCCGTCGCGGCCGAGATCGGCGGCGAGATAGCGCACGCTGGCCTCCAGCGCCGCCTTGGCGACGCCCATGACATTGTAGTTCGGCATCACGCGCGAGGCGCCCAGATAGGTGAGCGTCAGCATCGCCCCGCCGCCCGCGCCGTCGCGGGCGCGCATGAGACGAGAGGCGCGCTGGGCGACGGCAGTGAATGAGTAGCAGGAAATGTCCATCGAGCGCATGAAGTTGGCGCGCGTGGTGTCGACATACCGTCCCTTGAGTTCGTTCTTGTCGGAATAGGCGATGGCGTGGACGAGAAAATCCAGCCGCCCCCATTCGCGCTCGAGCGTTGCGAACGCGGCGTCTAACTCTTCGTCCCTCTCCACGTCGGCCTGCATCGTCAGCGTCGCATTGTCGGAAACCAGGCTGCGGAGTCGCTTGCCCTGAGCCTCGCCCTGATAGGTGAAGGCGAGTTCGGCGCCGTGCGCCTTGAGCGTACGGGCGATTCCCCAGGCGATGGAATGATCGTTGGCGACCCCCATGACGAGGCCGCGCTTGCCCGCCATGAGGGCGCGTTCGCTCATGCGTCGCAGCGCTGGAACACCAGCGTCGCGTTGGTGCCGCCGAAGCCGAAACTGTTCGACATGGCGACATTTATCGTTGCGTTGTCGATGCGCTTGCGCACGATATTGGCGTCGGCGACGGCGGGATCGATCTCCTCGATATTCGCGCTTTCGCAGATGAAGCCGGACTGCATCATCAAAAGCGTGTAGATCGCCTCATGCACGCCGGCCGCGCCCTGACTGTGGCCGGTGAGCGACTTGGTGGCGCTCACCGGCGGCATCCGGTCGACGCCGAACACCTCTCTGATCGCATCGATCTCCGGTATATCGCCGACCGGGGTCGATGTCGCATGCGGATTGATGTAGTCGACGGGCGCCTTCACGTTCTCGAGCGCGAGCTTCATGCAGCGCACCGCGCCCTCTCCGCTGGGCGCCACCATGTCGGCGCCGTCCGCGCTCGCGCCATAGCCCACGACCTCGGCATAGATCTTCGCGCCGCGCGCTTTCGCGTGCTCAAGCTCTTCGAGGATGAGAATGCCGCCGCCGCCGGAGATCACGAAGCCGTCGCGGTTCCTGTCATAGGCGCGCGAGGCCTTTTCGGGCGTCGCGTTGTACTTGGACGACATTGCGCCCATCGCGTCGAAGAGTTCGGACAAGGTCCAGTCGAGTTCCTCGCCGCCGCCGGCGAACATCACGTCCTGCTTGCCCCACTGGATCATCTCATAGGCATTGCCGATGCAATTTGCCGAGGTCGAACACGCCGAGGAGATCGAATAGTTCACGCCCTTGGTCTTGAACCAGGTGGAAAGATTGGCCGAGCAGGTCGACGACATCGCCTTGGGAACGGCGAAGGGCCCGATGCGTTTGGGCGAATTGTTCTGGCGCGTAATGTCGGCGGCCGCGACGATGGCCTTGGTCGAGGGCCCGCCGGAGCCGACGATCAGGCCGGTGCGCGGATTGGAGATGTCCTTCTCTTCCAGGCCGGCGTCCTGGATCGCCTGGGTCATCGCCACCCAGCAATAGCCGGCGCCGTCTCCCTGAAAGCGGCGGGCCCTGCGGTCGACCACTGCGTCGAGGTCGATCTTGAGGCTGCCATGCACCTGGCTGCGGAAGCCGAGCCGCGCGTAATCCTCGGCTGCGACGAGGCCCGACCTTGCTTCTCTGAGGGATGCTACGACTTCTTGGGCATTGTTGCCTATGGAGCAGACGATGCCCATTCCGGTGACGACGACGCGTCTCATGCTTTGTTGCCACTCCGCGACGGCGACCGCAGGGCGGCGCGCCGTGCTCTCAAGCGGTGAAAACCGTCAAGCCGGCTGCGCCGCGCCCTGCGCAAGCGCGGCCGCCGCGTCGGTGAAAAGACCTACGCGCAGATCGCGCGCTTCGTAGATGGTGGCCCCGTCGACCTTCATGATTCCGTCGGCGATGCCGAGCACGAGCTTTCGCATGATCACCCGCTTCAGATCGACATAGTAGCTGACCTTCTTGGCGGTCGGCAAAACCATGCCGCTGAACTTCACTTCGCCGACGCCGAGCGCCCGACCGCGGCCCAGCCCGCCCAGCCATCCGAGGAAGAAACCGGCGAGCTGCCACATGGCGTCCAGCCCGAGGCAGCCCGGCATGACCGGATCGCCCAGGAAGTGGCATTTGAAGAACCAGAGGTTGGGATGGATGTCGAGTTCGGCCTCCACAGAGCCTTTCCCAGCCGTTCCGCCCTGCTCGCTGATCTTGGTGATGCGGTCGAACATCAGCATCGGCGGAAACGGCAGCCGCGCATTGCCGGGGCCGAAAAGTTCCCCCCGCGCGCAGGCCAAGAGGCCCTGCAGGTCGAAGCTCGATTTCCGTGCCTGGGTGGGCGTGTCCAATTTCGTTTCCTTCCCGCCGCCCCTTGACAAGGGCCGCGCTTGAGCCAATCTCGCTTGTTAGAAGAATTCTAACAAAGCGCAAGACATCTTAGCAAAGATGCGGCGCGGGTGTCAGCCGCACAAGAGGCCCGGTCAAAGCATGCGCAAGAAGTTTCGCGAGAGCGCCGAGACCGCCTCGAGGCTGCGCAAGGCGGGACTGCGGCCCACGCGCCAGAGGCTCGAGCTGGCGGGGCTGCTGTTTCGCCAGGGCGACCGGCATCTGACGGCTGAAAGCCTGCACGGCGAGGCCGAGGCGTCGGGAATCAGGGTCTCGCTCGCCACCGTCTACAACACGCTGCACCAATTCACCGACGCGGGCCTGCTGCGGCAGGTGGTCGTTGACGCGGCGCGAAGCTATTTCGACACCAACACCCGGGAGCATCAGCATTTCTATTGCGAGGACGAAAATCGTCTGATCGACATTCCCGGCGACAGCATAGCCGTGGCGGGCGTTCCCGCGCCGCCCAAGGGAACACGAATCGAGCGAGTGGATGTTGTCATCCGCGTGCGGCGAGGCTGAAACAAAAAATTTTCTTTAGAACTATTCTAAACTATTGACTTGCGCCCGCCCCGGCCGCATCTTTCAGGGGCGAGTGACACGGCGCGCGGCGCGCGCATTTGAACGACAGGAGACCCCCGATGGCCGCACTGAAAGGCTCGAAAACCGCCCAAAACCTCAAGGACGCGTTTGCCGGCGAAAGCCAGGCGAACCGCCGCTATCTCTATTTCGCGCAGAAGGCCGACGTCGAAGGCTATAACGACGTCTCCGCTGTGTTCCGCTCGACCGCGGAAGGCGAAACCGGCCACGCCCATGGCCATCTCGAATATCTCGAAGCGGTGGGCGATCCGGCGACGGGCGAGCCCATCGGCGACACCGCGCTGAACCTCAAGGCGTCGATCGCCGGCGAGACGCACGAATACACCGACATGTACCCGGGCATGGCCAAGACCGCGCGCGCCGAAGGCTTCGACGAAATCGCCGACTGGTTCGAGACGCTGGCCAAGGCAGAGAAATCCCATGCCGGACGCTTCCAGAAGGCGCTGGATACGCTGGGCAAATAAGAAGGGTTCGGAAGACTGAAAATCAGAATTCGGAAGTTCGGCGTCGGGCGTCAAATGCCGCCCGACGAGCCTGAGCCTTCGCTTCTGATTTCCGGCTTCTGATTTCAGATTTCTGATGCGAGAAGGCTCCCTCGACGCGCCGACCCGCCATACGATCGCGTGGCAGGATGCGGACTTCACCGATCCGGCGAAGCTCGACGCCGAGATGCGCCGCGTGTTCGAGATCTGTCACGGCTGCCGGCGCTGCTTCAATCTGTGCGACTCCTTCCCGCGCCTGTTCGATCTCATCGATTCCAATCCGACCGAAGACGTGGAAGGCGTGAAATCGGAGGATTTCGGGAAGGTCACCGAGGCTTGCACGCTGTGCGACATGTGCTTCATGACGAAGTGCCCTTACGTGCCGCCGCATCCCTTCCAGGTGGATTTCCCTCATTTGCTGCTGCGCCATCGCATCGCCGAGGCGAAGAACAAGGGCAGGACCGATTTCACCGCACGCCAGCTCGCCGAGATGGATCGCAATGGCAGCATGGCCGTGCCGTTTGCGCCGCTGGTGAACTGGGGCGCGAAGAAATCGAATGTGCTGACGCGCCCGCTGATGGACAAGGTCGCGCATATCGACAGGACGGCCGAACTCCCCAAATTTGCTTCGCAAACCTTCATCCGCGCGGACAAAAAGACGCCGGGCGCGGTCAACGCGACAGCGCCCGCGTACGGAAAGCGCAAGGCCGCGCTCTTCGCCACATGCTTCGTCAATTACAACAAGCCCGCGACCGGCATGGCGGCGCGCGCGGTGCTGAACCACCTGGGCGTCGAGACGCGCGCGGCCTATCCGGGCTGCTGCGGCATGCCATTCCTCGAACAGGGCGAGATGGCGAAGGTGGCGGCGCAGGCGAAGAAAGTTTCCGCTGAGCTCGCGAAGCTGATGGACGAAGGCTACGACATCGTCACGCTGACCGCGTCGTGCGGACTGATGCTGAAATTCGAATGGGCGCTGATCGCGCCTGACGATGCGAATGTGAAACGTCTGGCCGAGGACGTGTTCGACATCGACGAATATGTCGTCGACATCGCGAAGAAGGAAGGCCTGCCGCCGGGCCTGAAGCCGCTGCCCGAAGGCGTCACCGTGCATCTTCCCTGCCACGCGCGCGCGCAGAACATGGGGCCGAAGGCGGCGGAGATGCTGCGCCTCATCCCCGATACGCCCATCGACGTGATCGAGCGCTGTTCCGGCCATGGCGGCACCTTCGGCGTGGTCAAGCCCACCCATGCCGTGGCGGTGAAGGTTGGCCGGCCGGTGTTCCGCAGCGCCGCGCAACAGAACCGCGGCCACATCGTTTCCGATTGTCCGCTCGCAGCCCAGCATATCGTCGCCAATGTGCAGGAGTTGGCCGCGAAAGAAGGAAAGACCGCGCCGGTGAAGGAGCCGGAGCATCCGATCCAGATCATGGCGCGGGCGTACGGGTTGTTGGAGTACTGAATGAACGCCGCAGAAAGAAAGATCACCGAAGCCGACATCCTCGCCGACGTCGAATACGAGGCGCGGCGCAAGGCGCTGCGCGCGCAGGCGATCGCGACGAAGAAGAACCGCCGCGTCGAGGTCGGGCCTTTCGCCACCTTCCATTTCGAAAACTATGAGACGATGTGGCTACAGGTGCAGGAAATGCTGCGGATCGAGAAGGGCGGGCGCGAGCAGATCGCGGGCGAGCTTGAGGCCTACAATCCGCTGATCCCGCAAGGCGCCGAGCTGATCGCCACACTGATGCTCGAAATCGAGGATCCCGCTCAGCGCGAGCGCACCTTGCGCACGCTCGGCCACATCGAAGACAGCGTGTACCTCGATCTTGCGGGCGAACGCATAGCGGCCAGCCCCACGGAATACGAAGACCGCACCACGGCCGACGGCAAGACGTCGTCGGTGCACTGGCTGCGCTTTTCCTTTACGCCTGCGCAGATCGCCAAATTCAGGAGCGGCGAGGGTGAGGCCGTGCTCGGCTTCAGCCATCCCAGCTACCGCCACATGGCGGCGATCCCGCCCGCGGCGCGCGAGGAGCTTTCGAAGGACTTCGCCTGACTTTCGACCCTCCCCTTGAGGGAGGGTCGAAAAATTCAAGGCGAGCGTAGAATTTTTCTGGGATGGGGCGCTCTTCGGCGTGGAGCGGTCCCCTCCCCGAAGCGCTTCGCGCTTCGACCCACCCTCAAGAGTAGGATGGAAGAAACCTATCGCGGCATGCCGCCCATGAAATCCATCTTGCCGATCTCGACTCCGACATGGCGCAGGATCGCGTAGGTGGCAGTAGCGTGGAAGAAGAAGTTGGGCAGCGAGAAGCCGAGCAGATAGTCCTTGCCCTTGAAGTTCAGATCGCCACGCGGCGTCTTCATCACGATCTCGCGGCCTTCGCTGCCGTCGATCTGTTCCGGCTTGAAGCTTTCGACATGGGCGATCGCCCTCTGGATGCGCGCCTTCAATTCCGCGAAGGACGTCTCGGTGTCGGGAAAGG
>DASZRM010000067.1:0-1589 GCA_035549135.1 Rhizomicrobium sp.
GCCGTTCGCCCGCCACCACCAGCGGGGATCGCGCGCGGCCGGCCGCGACCGCGTCCAGCGCCAGCTGAAGCGCCGTCGCGCCCGCGCGCTGCGACGAGGTCACGTCGGCGGACGAAATCGCGTCTCTGAGCTGCAGGGCCGCGGCCACGATGCCGGCGTTCTGGCGGTCCGAGAACGGCATGGAGGTCGAGGCGAAATAAATGGCGTCGACGAAGGCGCGGCCGGCGGACGGATCGGACGCCGGAAGGCAGTCCCGTCCCGCTTCGACGGCGAGCGTCACCGCGTCCTCGTCGTAATTGGCCATGGCGCGCTCGCCCTTGGCCGCGCCCGCAAGGCCGGGGGCGAACCATCTGTTCGCCTCCGCGACGGCCTTTCGCTGCAGCCTGCGCCGCGGGATATAGGCGCCGAACGCGGTGATCCCGATCATCTCAATCTCCGGAAATGGGAATGGCCTATCAGGACCGAGAAGCGGGCGTCGGTCAATCGCGGGAGGGCGCGACAATGCAGGCGATCCCCCGCGCCTTCAGGCGCGCGCAGATCGATTGGGCGAGGCTCGCATCCATCGGTCCGACGCGCAGCCGATAGAGCGCGCCGCGGCCCGGCGCAGAGACGGGGAAAATCCGGGGCGACAGTCCGTCGAGGCCGCCCTGCGCGCGGCGCACCGCCGCAGCCCAGCTTCGCGCAGCCTCGGCGGGGCTACGCTCGGCCCCCAGCTGAACGAAGGCGCCTGCGGCTTCTCCGTCGTTCAGCTGCGGACGCAGGCCGAGATCCTGCGCCCGCGCGCAAAGGCCGGCGGCGAGAGCGAAGAGACAGACAACCGCTGGCAGCCCGCGCATTCCGCGCAATCCTCAAAGCGACCTGTAGCGCCGGAACCAGTCTACGAAACGCGCGACGCCCTCCGCCAGCCGGACCCGCGGCGAAAACCCAAAATCCCGCGCCGCGAGGGAAATGTCGGCGTAGGTCTCGCGCACGTCGCCGGGCGGGCCCTCGGCCTCCTCGACGATCGCCTTGCGTTCCGTCGCCGTCTCGATGCAGCGGATGAGCGTGAGCACCTCTTCCGGGCGGCTGTTGCCGAGATTGTAGAGCCGGTGCGGCGCCTGCGACGCCTGTTCGCGAAACGGCGTTTCGACGATGCGCGCGAGCGTCTCGGCGATGTCGTCGACATAGGTGAAATCGCGGCGCAGCCTGCCGCCGCCGAACACCGGAATGGGGCGGCCCGCGAGGATCGCCTCGGTGAACGTCCAATAGGCCATGTCGGGCCGGCCCCACGGACCGTAGACGGTGAAGAAGCGCAGCCCCGTCTGCTTCAATCCGAACAGCTCGGCGTAGGAATGCGAGAGCAGCTCGCCCGCGCGCTTGGTCGCGCCATAGAAGGAGACCGGCCGGATGGCGCAGGCCTCTTCGGAAAACGGCGCCTTGGTGTCGTCGCCATAGACCGAGCTCGACGACGCATAGATCAGGTGGCGAAGGCCCGCATGGCCGCGCGCGAATTCGAGGACGTTGTGATGGCCGACCAGATTGGAGCGCGTATAGGCGCAAGGATCGACCAGCGCGTAACGCACGCCCGCCTGCGCGGCCAGGTGAAGGAC
>DASZRM010000068.1:0-1621 GCA_035549135.1 Rhizomicrobium sp.
CGGGGCGCTTCTTCATCTACGGCGCGCACGATGCAGGCGCCGTTCCGCACGGCGTCATCCCGATCCGCATCGAAGCGGGGCTCGCCTTCGGCACCGGGCACCATGAGACGACGGCGCTGTGCCTTTCGGCGCTCAGCGAGCTTTCCAAGCGCCGCCGCTTCGCCCATGCGCTCGATCTCGGCTGCGGCACGGGGCTGCTCGCCATCGGCGCGGCGAAGCTCTGGCGCAGGCCGGTGCTCGCCGCCGACATCGATCCGCTGGCGATCGCCGTCACCCGCGAGAACGCCCGCGCCAATGGCGAAGCGCCGCTGATCCGAGCGGTCGCGGCCGATGGACTGGATCATCCGGAGCTCGCGGCAAGCGCGCCCTTCGACCTCATCGTCGCCAATATTCTGGCCGGTCCGCTCACCCGACTCGCGCCGGCAATTGCGCGCGCCACGGCGCCGGGCGGCGTCGTCATCCTGTCGGGCCTGCTCGTCTGGCAGGAAAATCTTGTGGCCGGATTCTATCGCACCCAGGGTCTTATATTGCGTAAATCGCGCCGCGACGGCGTGTGGTCGGCCCTCGTGCTTGAGCGGGCGAGACCGTGTCATGCGCGAGACGCCCGACGGTTCGATCGTCCTTGTGCTGAAGGGTTCGCGGGCCGCATCTGCGCTTGAGACGGCGCGGCAGGCGGCCTAGGCTCGCTTCGCATCCTTAGGGGGATCGACGATGTCACGCTCGGATTTGCTCAAAATCGCTTTGGTCGTATTTGGCGTTATCTTTCTTCTCATCTATCCGCTGGCGATCGTATGGCCGTCGGGCTGGGCATGGCACGAAGGGCCGCCCTACGCGAACGACTACTACATGATGATCGTGGGCGTGTACGCGACCCTTGGCGTCTTTCTCATCCTGGCCTCGCGCAATCCCGCCGCGCATCGCAGCCTGATCAATTTCACCATCGTCTCGAGCCTCGTTCATGCGGGTATCATGGCCTACCAGGCCCTGCAGATGCCCGAGCATATGGGCCATCTCTATGGCGATGTGCCGGGGCTCGTGGCGGTCGCCGTCGTGCTCTGGCTGCTGAAACCGGCGGAGGCGGCTTGATCGCAGTTCAGCATTTCGAAACGCCTCGTCCTTCGACAGACTCAGGATGAGGCGTTTCTTTTTGTCCTCATCCTGAGCTTGTCGAAGGATGAGGACAGGGGCTAGTTTTCGCCATGGACAAGACCGCCCCCTTTCAGACCTTCGACGACCGTTCCGATGCCGCGACCTGCGCGCCGCGTCTCGCCGCCCTGCGCAGCGAACTTGCCAGGCGAGGGCTCGACGGTTTCGTCGTACCGCATTCGGACGAATACCAGAGCGAGTATCTGCCCGAATGCAACGAACGGCTCGCATGGCTGACGTCGTTCACCGGATCCGCCGGCGCCGCCGTGGTGCTGAAGGACAAGGCCGCCGTCTTCGTCGACGGCCGCTACACGCTGCAGGTCCGCCAGCAGACCGACACCAAGCTGTTCGATCCGCGCGACCTGGTGGACGAAGGACCGAACAAGTGGCTGGAATCGAACGCACCGAAGGGTGCCAGGATCGGCTTCGATCCATGGGTGCATTCGGCCGCCAGCGCGGAAGCCATGCGCGCCTC
>DASZRM010000069.1:0-1809 GCA_035549135.1 Rhizomicrobium sp.
GCCACGGGCGCGGAGCTCGCCGGCTTCGTGCCGCATCGCCCCGTGCGTCCGGAAAAATCCGAAGGCGGGATCAAATTCAAGCTGGTGAGCGAGTACGAACCGGCGGGCGACCAGCCGACGGCGATCAAGGAACTCGTCGAGGGCGTGCGCGGGAACGAGCGCGACCAGGTCCTGCTCGGCGTTACCGGCTCGGGCAAGACCTTCACCATGGCCAAGGTGATCGAGGCGGTGCAGCGCCCCGCGCTGATCCTCGCGCCCAACAAGACGCTGGCCGCCCAGCTCTATGCCGAGATGAAGCAGTTCTTCCCCGAGAACGCCGTGGAATACTTCGTCTCCTATTACGACTACTACCAGCCCGAAGCCTATATCCCGCGCACCGACACCTATATCGAGAAGGATTCCTCCATCAACGAGGAGATCGACCGCATGCGCCATTCGGCGACACGCGCGATCCTGGAGCGCGACGACGTCATCATCGTGGCGTCCGTCTCCTGCATCTACGGCATCGGCGCGGTCGAGACCTATTCGGGCACGGCCTTCACCGTGGCGCAGGGCAAGAAGCTTGACCGCCAGCAGGCGATCGCCAATCTGGTGGCGCTGCAATCCCGCCGCAACGACGACAATTTCACCCGCGGCGCATTCCGCGTGCGCGGCGATGTCATCGACGTGTTCCCCGCGCATCTGGAAGACCGCGCCTGGCGCATCGAGCTGTTCGGCGACACGGTCGAGTCCATCGTCGAGTTCGATCCGCTCACCGGCAAGAAGGCCGGAACGCTCGAGACGATCAAGGTCTACGCCAATTCGCACTATGTGACGCCGCGCCCGACGCTCGCCCAGGCGATCAAGGGCATCAAGGAGGAGCTGCGCCAGCGGCTCGAAGCGTTCCGCGCGCAGGGCAAGCTGCTCGAAGCCCAGCGCCTGGAGCAGCGCACCAATTTCGACATCGAGATGATCGAGGCGACGGGTTCGTGCGCCGGCATCGAGAACTATTCGCGCTGGCTGACGGGGCGCAAGCCCGGCGAGCCGCCGCCGACCCTGTTCGAATATCTTCCCGACAACGCGCTCGTCTTCTGCGACGAAAGCCATGTCGGCGTGCCGCAGATCGGCGCGATGTATCGCGGCGACTACCGGCGCAAGCACACGCTCGCCGAATACGGTTTCCGCCTTCCCTCCTGCGAGGACAACCGCCCGCTCAAATTCGAAGAGTGGGATTTGATGCGGCCGCAGACGATCTATGTCAGCGCCACGCCGGGCCCCTGGGAGATGGAGCGCACGGGCGGCGTCTTCGCCGAGCAGGTGATCCGCCCCACCGGCCTCATCGATCCGCCGGTGGAGGTGCGCCCGGTGGAGAGCCAGGTCGACGACCTCATCGCCGAATGCCGCGAGGTGGCGCGCCGCGGCTATCGCGCGCTCGTGACGACCCTCACCAAGAAGATGGCGGAGGACTTGACCGAATACATGCATGAGCAGGGCATCCGCGTGCGCTACATGCATTCGGATGTGGAGACGCTGGAGCGCATCGAGATCATCCGCGACCTGCGGCTGGGCGCGTTCGACGTGCTGATCGGGATCAATCTTCTGCGCGAGGGCCTCGACATTCCCGAATGCGCGCTGGTGGCGATCCTCGACGCCGACAAGGAAGGTTTCCTGCGCAGCGAGACCAGCCTCATCCAGACCATCGGCCGCGCCGCGCGCAATGTCGACAGCAAGGTCATTCTGTATGCGGATCGTGTCACCGGCTCGATGGAGCGGGCGATGGCCGAGACGACGCGCCGCCGCGAGAAGCAGAAGGCCTATAACGAGGCGCAC
>DASZRM010000070.1:0-7725 GCA_035549135.1 Rhizomicrobium sp.
CGTCAGCGTCTCGACAACCTGGTCGCATCGCAACCTGTTCGGCGCGGCCGAGCAGCTGAACCTGACCGCGGCGGGAACCGGACTGGGAAACGCCACCGCCGGCATCGGCTACAATCTGCGCGCCCAGTTCATCAAGCCGGCCTTCCTCGAGCCGGAACAGGCGCTCGAATTCGACCTCACCGCCGTAAAGCAGAACCTCGACGCCTATAGCCAGACCGCCGAAGGGCTCGCCGGCTTCCTCAGGCGGAAGTTCTCGAAACTCTGGTCGGCGAGCGCGGGGCTTAGCTGGACGCACGACAACGTCCTTCAGGAAAGCGAGATCTTCGACTACCAGCTGATCGGTCTTCCGCTCACGGTGAGCTATGACAGCACCGGTCTCGCCGATCTGCTGCGCGATCCCATTCGCGGCGCCAGGGCCTCCCTCGCGGTGACGCCGATGCAGTCGATCGGACCCGGCGGCCTTGGATTTTTCGTCCTGCAGGCGTCGGCTTCCTCCTATTTCGACTTGGGCGACGACGGACGATCGGTGCTGGCGCTGCGAGCCCTCGCCGGAAGCATCATCGGCGGCTCCAACCTTGACGTGCCGCCGGATCAGAGACTTTACGCAGGCGGCAGCGCCACGGTCAGAGGCTACGCCTATCAGTCGATCGGGCCGCAATTCCCCGACGGCGCGCCGGTGGGCGCGAAATCTGTGGATGCGGCCGGCGTCGAGTTCCGTCAGCGACTGTTCGAAGATTGGGGCGCGGCGGTCTTTCTCGACGGCGGCCAGGCGAGCGCGAATGGCGCGCCGTTCACTGGCGAACTGCGTTTCGGCGCGGGAGCGGGCCTGCGCTACTACACGCCCATCGGGCCGATCCGGCTCGACGCGGCGGTCCCCTTGTCGCGAGGACAGAACGACGCGGCGTTCGAAATCTATATCGGGCTGGGACAGGCTTTTTGATGGATCGCATCCTGCACATCGCGACCGTAGCGTTCCGGTGGGCCGCGCTGGGGGCGGCAGGTTTGGCCGCCGTCCTCGCCTTCCTGTTTTACACGCCGCCAGGACATGACGCGGTCAGCCTGATCGTCGCGCGTCTTTCTGGCGGCGCGGTGACCATTGAGGGGCTTGAAGGCGCGCTGCCGAACCATGTTCGCGCCAGATCCATCGCCATCGCCGACGACAAAGGCGTCTGGCTGCGCATCGAGAATCTCACGCTCGACTGGAATGCGTTCGCGGCGCTGCGCAACCGTTTTTCAATCGCAAACGCCGCCGCAGCCCGCATTGTCGTGCTGCGCCGCCCTGTCGCCAAAAACGCGGCGGGCGAAACGCCCGACATCGAGATCGGGCGCCTCAATGCGCCCGATATCGAGCTCGGCAGGGCGCTTGCGGGCCGGGCGGCAAGGCTGCGCGCCGCCGGATCCTTTCGCTATGCGGGCGCGCAAAGGTTCGGCGCCGATCTCTTGATCGATCGTTTGGACGGGCAAGGTCGCTACGCCGCGCGCGGCTCGGTCGACGGCGACGCCGTGAACGGCGCCGTGACGGTCTCGGAGGGGCCGGATGGATTTCTTGCACCTCTCCTGGGGCTTCCCGGGCTGGGGCCGTTTCGGCTTGAGGCGCGCGCCGGCGCGGCCGGCGCGCAAAGCCGCATCTCCTTCAAGGCCTCCGCCGGAGCGTTGACCGCGCGAGGCGACGGGTCGATCTGGCTTTCGGCCCGCCACGCGGATATCGACCTGGCGCTCTCTGCGCCGGCCATGCATCCAAGCGCGGACATAGCCTGGCGCTCGCTCGCCATGGATGCGCATGTCCATGGCGGTTTCGACGCGCCGCGCGTCGAGGCGAGGCTCGCCGCTTCTGGCGCGGAAGCCTTCGCGATGAAGGTCGACAGGTTGCAGGCGCGAGCGACCGGCTCGGACGGCGCGCTCGTACTGTTCGGCGCCGCCTCCGGTCTCGTCATTCCTGGCGACCATCCGGAAATATTCGCCCATTCGCCGGTTACGATTCTGGCGCGCGCCGACCTCGACAAACCCGCCCGTCCCGTCGCCTTCACCGCCGCGCATGCCCTGATGGAGATCGAAGGGCGGGCGCAGACCACCGGCCCGCTGCGCCTGTCGCTGAACGCGCAAATCCCCTCGCTTGCGCCCTTCGCGGCGCTCGCGAACGAGACGCTGGAAGGGTCGGCCCGCCTGTCCGTCGACGCCGTACGGGACGCCGATCGGATGACGCTGAAAGCCAACGGCCGCATCGCAGCCTCCGGTCAGAGCGCCGCCGCAAGGGCGCTCGGCCGCGAGGCGACGATCGCGGCCGAAGCCATCCTGTCGGACTCCGATCTCCTCGATTCCTCCATCGCGATCGACGCCGCGGCGCTGCGCTTTCGGGCAAAGGGCGCATTCCGTCAAAGGCGGCTGGACTACAGGGCCACGCTCGAACTTCTCGACCTTGCCCGGCTTGTGCGCACGCTGGAAGGCTCCGCATCGCTGTCGGGAACGATTGCAGGGCCGCTCGAGAGCGCGGTCACGCGCCTCACCGGTCGCGCCTCGATCGCCAGCAAGGGATTCAAACGGCGGAGCATCGATCTCAGCGCCTCGGCGACGGGATTTCCGACGCCGCGGCAGGCGCAATTGCGCATGTTTGGAAGTCTCAACGACGCGCCGCTTTCCGCGCGCGCCGACCTTACCGCCAAAGCCGGGCGCTCCGCGTTGACGGCGGCCATCGCCTGGAAATCGCTCCGCGCATCGATGGATTTGTCGTTCCCGCGCGCCGTGGCGGGCGACGCCAGGCTAGACATCGGCGCGCTTGCCGACCTTGCGCCATTCCTGTCGACGAAACTTGGAGGCGCCCTCGCCGCTCGCGTGGACCTGAAGAGCGAGGGCGCCCGACAGATGGCGAGCTTCAAGGCGCAGGCGTCGAACCTTGCGATCGAAGGCGCGAAAGCCGGCGCGCTGACGGCGAGCGGCCAGATTGCGGAACCCTTCGCCGCGCCCGCTCTTTCTCTCGGACTGAAGGCGCAAAACGTTTCGGCCATGGGCATGACCGGCGAGGGCGCCGCCGCGCTCCGCGGCCCGCTCAAGGCGCTTGCGATTTCGCTCGACGCTTCGCTGAAGGACCGAAACGGCGCGCCCGTCGCCATCGACGGCGCGGGAACCCTCGATGCGAATGCGCGCCGCTTCGCGCTCAGCCGACTCGCGCTTTCCTGGCGCGGCCAAAAGGCGTCGCTCGCAGGGACGGCGACACTCGATTTCGCCCGCGGACTTTCCGTCGATCGTCTGACTATCGCCGCGGGCGGCGGAACGGCGCGGCTTTCGGGCCGGCTCTCTCCCGATCTGTCGGCCAAAATCTCGGCGCGCGCCATTTCGGCCGACTTGCTCTCGCCCTTCGTTTCGCAGCCGCTCGAAGGAACGATCTCGGCCGATGCGCGGCTTGCAGGGGCGCTCGCGGCGCCGAGAGGCTCCTACGCGATCGCAGTTCGCGGACTCGCGGCCCGCAGCTATTCGGCCAGGACGTCGCTCGACATCGACGCGAAAGGTGCGCTCGACGGGCGCAAGGCGACGGTCGAAGCTACGGCCTCGGCAGGCGCAACGGCGCATCTTGTCGTGAACGGCGCACTTCCCCTGAGCTCCGCCGGGTCGATGACGATGCGCGCGTCCGGTACGGTCGATCTTACCTTGTTCAATCCGCTCATAGCGGCGGAGGGCCGCCGCGTGCGCGGGACCGCGACGGTCGATCTGCGCGCGGAAGGTCCGTTCGCGGCCCCGCGCGTCGACGGCGGCGCCAGCGTCAAGAGCGGCGAATTTCAGGACTATGCCCGCGGCGCGCGGCTGCGCGCGATCACAGCCGACATCCGCGCCGACGGCGCGCAACTTCGCATCGCCGATCTCTCCGCAAGCGCCGGGCCCGGAACGATCAAGGGCTCGGGAACGATCGATCTTTCGGCACCGGGAACGCCACTCGACGTTTCGCTCCGCCTCGACAACGCCCAGCCCATCGCCAGCGATCTCTTGACGGCGCGCGCGACCGGGGATCTGCGCGTATCCGGCGCGCTGCGCGGGTCGGTCGCGGTTTCAGGCAAGCTGGACGTTGGCCGGGCGACGATCAACATTCCCGAACGCTTCCCGCCGCAGATCGCCGTGCTCGACGTGCGGCGCAAGGGTCAAAAGCCTCCGCCCGAGGCGGAAGGCGGCGATGTGGCGCTCGACATTGCGCTTTCGACTTCGGGGCCGATCTTCGTCAGAGGCCGCGGGCTCGACGCCGACATGAGCGGCGATATCCGGCTCGGCGGAACCATCGCCGCGCCCATCGCCACCGGCAAGTTCGAGATGAATCGCGGAACCGTGACCCTCGCCGGCCAAACGCTCACTTTTACGACCGGCAAGCTCGGCTTCGACGGCGCCGGCATCCGCAACCGGCTCGATCCCTCTCTCGATTTCGTCGCGCAAAGCGCCTCCGGCGGCGTGACCGCAACGCTTACCGTCGGCGGTCACGCCTCGGCGCCGAAGATCACGCTTTCGAGCGCGCCAGAGCTTCCGCAGGACGAAATTCTTGCGCGCCTCCTGTTCCAGCAAAGCGCCAAGCAGCTGACGCCGATACAGCTCGCTCAAATCGCGCAGGCGATCGCCGCATTGGGCGGCGTCGGAACCGGATTCGATCCGCTCGGCGCATTGCGCAAGAATCTCGGGCTCGACAGGCTGTCGATCGGCAGCGCCAGCGGCGGGGCGTCCGGCAGCGAAACCCAGACGACGGTCGAAGGCGGAAAATATGTCTCCCGCAACGTCTATGTCGGGGCGAAGCAAACCCTGTCCGGAAGCTCGCTGGTGCAGGTTCAGGTCGATCTGACCAAGCAGCTCAAGGCTCAGGCGACGCTCAGCACAGGAACCAATGCGACCGCGACCAAGGGCAGCGCCGCCATCGACAATGGCAGCAGCGTCGGGCTGACCTACGAGTTCGAGTACTGACGCCTCAATCGACGATGTGATAGACGGGCGCCTTCTCCATCGCCCATTCGCCCGTTGCGCTGTCGTAGCGCGAGAGCGTGAAGCAGTGCCAGTCGTTGTCGTCGAGCTTGGGATGGTCGGCGCGGTAGTAATAGCCCGGCCAGCGCGTCTCGGTGCGGTAGAGCGTGTGACGCGTCACCGATTCCGACGCCAGCACGCGATGCTGCAGCTCCCATGCGCGCTGGAGCTGGTGCAGATCCTCCGCGCCGATATGGGCGAGGTCCTCCTTCAGCATGCCGAGCAGTTCGAGGCCGCGTGTGAGCATCGGCTCGTTCGTGGTGTAGCCGGTCGAGATGCCGCCCACATATTCGTCCATGATCTTCTCGAGCCGCTGCAGCCCGTGGATCGGAAGCAGGTAGCTCGGCGACACGGTGCCCGCCACGATCTCGTTGCGGCCGACGGCGTAGGTGTCCAGCGGCTTGAATACGGT
The DNA here is from genome assembly GCA_035549135.1 of Rhizomicrobium sp. Taxonomy (GTDB): domain Bacteria; phylum Pseudomonadota; class Alphaproteobacteria; order Micropepsales; family Micropepsaceae; genus Rhizomicrobium. Next base: position 5,399 of record DASZRM010000070.1, read on the forward strand.
CTTCTTCAGGCCCTCGCATTCCGCTTCGCCGACCTGCGGATGATCGCGCAGATCGTTGACGTAATTCACCGCCGCCTTGCCGGCGATGCGGCCTTCGGTGAAGGAGCCGGACGAGAATTTGTGCGCCGTGCCGCCGATCGTGTCGCCCGCGCCGAACAGGCCCTCCACCGTCATCATGCGGTTGTAGCCCCACTGATACTCCGGCGGCGCGTAGTCCGACGGACCGCTCGCCCAGGCGCCCGAGCAAGTCGCGTGCGAGCCCATGACATAAGGCTCCGACGTCGTGAGCTCGGGATTGATGTGCTTGGGGTCGATGTTCTGCGACGCCCACACCACCGCCTGGCCGATGGTCATGCCGAGGAAGTTTTCCCAGCCGACGGTTTCCTTGTGTGGGTCCTGGAAGGCTTCCTTCGTCACCATGCGGATCGGGCCGCGGCCGGCCTTCACCTCTTCGAGGAAGGCGTGATTGCGCAGGCAGGTCGGCACCGGATGATGGTCGACATAGCCGCCGATGGTTTCGCGCAGCTTGTCGAACCATCTGGATTCGTATTCTTCGCCGTAGGCGTTCTGCGTGTAGGTCTTCAGGTGCAGGAAGTACGCGCCGACCGGACCGTACCCGTCCTTGAAGCGCGTCAGCACGATGCGGTTCTCCATCTGCGTCATCTTCGCGCCGGCGAGGATCGGCAGCGCATAGGCGGAGGCGCTGCTCCAGGGCGCATACCAGGTGCGGCCCATGCCCTCGCCCACCGCGCGCGGCTTGAAGATGTGCGAGGCGCCGCCGGCGCACACGATCACCGCCTTGGCGCGGAAGACATAAAAGTCCCCCGTGCGCACGTTGAAGCCGACCGCGCCCGCGACGCGATTGGGTTTCTTTTCATCCATCAGCAGATGGGTGACCATGATCCGGTTGTAGACCTTGGTCGCCGCCTTGCGCGCGGCCTCCGCGACGATGGGCTTGTAGCTCTCGCCGTGGATCATGATCTGCCATTTGCCTTCGCGCTGATAGCGGCCCGTTTCCGGATCGCGCATGATCGGCAGACCCCACTCCTCGAATTTGTGAACGGTGGAGTCGACATGGCGGGCGATGTCGTAGCCGAGATCCTCGCGCACAAGGCCCATGAGGTCGTTGCGCGCATAGCGCACGTGATCCTCGGGCCGGTTCTCGTTCCACTGCATGCCCATGTAGCAGTTGATGGCGTAGAGACCCTGCGCCACGGCGCCGCTGCGCTCGATATTCGCCTTCTCGACGCAGACGATCTTGAGATCGCGGCCCCAGTAACGGGACTCATAGGTTGCCCCGCATCCCGACATGCCCCCGCCGATCACGAGGATGTCGCTGTCGACGTAAACGGTCTTGCGGCGCGCCATCAGAGCGCGCCCCGCTTCAGCCGGTCCGGCGTCAGCGCCGGGAGCTTTTCAACGCGCAGCGCGTCGGGCTCATGCGCCAGTTCCTGCGCCTTGTAGGCGGAGGCGTCGGGCTTATCGTAGTCCGAAGGCGGCCTGATCGAGCCCCAGGGCGTGGTGCGGATGGGCGAGACGAAATCCTTCTCGCGCCCGTCGCGGAACTTGATCTTCCAGGAGACGACGCCCTTGGCCTCCTCGCGCCGCACGCGCACGCTGTGGCCGAGCGGCGCGAAATCGGCATAGCCGCGCACGTCGATCGCGTGCTGCGGACACGCCTTCACGCAGGAATAGCACTCCCAGCAGAAATTCGGCTCGATGTTGAAGGCGCGGCGATAGGTGGTGTCGATATGCATGATGTCGGACGGGCAGATGTCGACGCAGTATCCGCAGCCGTCGCAGCTCGTCATGTAAACGAAAGTCGGCATATCGGTCCCGATCTAATAGTGTTGCGGCGCGCGGCGCGCGCTGCCGAAGGTCTCGGGCCTGTCGGCGGGCGGCGGCAGATGCGCAAGCTCTCCGCCCGCCTCTTCGACGCGGCGCTGAAAGGCGGCGGCCGGCTTATAGAACATGTGCGGGAATTTCGACCAGCCGACGGAGCCGAAGAGAACCGTGGTGGCGATGAGATAGAGACCGAGCGCCACGCCCGCCCAATCGCTTTCGGTCTGCAGCGCGTAGGACCATAGAAGCGCCAGCAGCGCGCTCGCCATCAGCGACAGGACGAACAAATCCGCGCGCACGACGCGCAGCGGCGAATGGCCCTCCGCCGAAACGTCGACGCGGATGAAGAACCAGAACCAGGCGCAGCCGAGCAGGACAGCGAGCGCGCCCACATGCCAGAGAAGCGGAACGATCTCCGGCGTTTCCGAACCCGCATCCGCATAGCAGAACACCAGCACGAAGGTCGCCGCCGCATAGGCGAGAAA
>DASZRM010000071.1:0-21170 GCA_035549135.1 Rhizomicrobium sp.
GCGATCGAGGCGGCGCTGACGGTGAATTTCTGATTTGGCGGGCTGGGGGGCGACGCGACCGAATTCCATTTCACGCTCCATGGAGCGTGGGCGTGAAGAAGGTCGCGCGGCGGAACTGCGATGAAGTCACTCGAGAACAAACTTCGGGACAAGAGCGTTTGCGTCGGCGTGATCGGGCTCGGCTATGTCGGCCTGCCGCTGGTGCACGTCTTCTGGCAGGCGGGCCTCAAGACCATCGGATTCGACGTCGATCCGGCCAAGATCGGAAAGCTCGGCCGCGGCGAGACCTACATCAAGCACTTCGCGCCGGAGAATGTGCGCGCCATGAACGCATCGGGGCGGTTCGGGGCCACCTCCGACTTTTCCAGGCTGGCGGAGGTGGACGCCGTGCTGATCTGCGTGCCGACGCCGCTCAAGGGCAAGCGCGAACCCGATCTGTCCTATGTGGTGCAGACGACGCAGATGATCGCCGCGCGCCTGCGGCGCGGCATGCTGATCGTCCTGGAGTCGACCACCTATCCGGGCACCACCACCGAAGTTCTGCAGCCGATCCTGGAATCGGGCGGCCTTAAGGTCGGCAAGGACATCCTCCTGGCGTTTTCCCCCGAGCGCGAGGATCCGGGCAGCGGCTACGAGACGCGCAAGATTCCCAAGATCGTCGGCGGCGTCGATCAGCGTTCGGGCGACGCGGCGGAGCAGCTCTATGCGCTCGCCTTCGCCGAAGTCCATCGCGTGCGCGACACCCAGACCGCGGAGGCGGTGAAGATCACCGAGAACATCTTTCGCGCCGTCAACATCGCGCTCGTCAACGAGCTGAAGATCGCCTACGCGAAAATGGGGATCAACGTCTGGGAAGTGATCGACGCGGCCAAGACCAAGCCGTTCGGGTTCATGCCGTTCTATCCCGGGCCCGGACTGGGCGGGCATTGCATCCCGATCGACCCCTTCTATCTGTCGTGGCGGGCGAGGCAGTTCAACGTCAAGACCGACTTCATCGAGCTGGCGGGCGAGGTCAATCAGGCGATGCCCAAGCTGGTCGTCGACGCGCTGGAGCGGGAGCTCGAGAGCCATGCGGGCCGCAAGCTGAGAGACGCAAGCGTGCTGGTGATGGGCGTCGCCTACAAGAAGAACGTCGACGATCTGCGCGAAAGCCCCGCGCTCAGGATCATGGAAATTCTCCAGGAGCGGGGCGGCAAGGTCGCCTATCACGACCCCTACATTCCGGAAATTCTCGCCACTCGCGAGCACGCCAGCCTTCAGGGAATGAAAAGCGTCGCTTTCGACCAGGCCACGATCTCGGCGTTCGACGCCGCCCTGATCGCCACGGACCACAGCAATATCGACTACGCCACGCTGGTGTCATGGTCCAAGCTTATCGTCGACACGCGCAACGCCACGAGGAACCTGGGCCCCGGCGGCGCGCGGATCGTGACGGCCTGATTTCCGGTTCTGGACGCGGCCCGGCGCGGCAGGCGCGCTTCGCCTTTACAGAGGGCGGAGCGGGGCCTTAGATGGACCATCGCTCGCAAGGGAGACCCGCCATGGCGACGGGCATCAAGGACAAGGTCGCAATCCTGGGCATGGGCTGCTCGAAGTTCGGCGAGCGCTGGGACATGGGCGCCGAGGAGCTGATGGTCGAGGCCTATCTCGAGGCGCTCGCCGACGCCGGCGTCGAAACCAGCCGCATCGACGCGGCCTGGTTCTCGACCGCCATCGAGGAACAGCATGTGGGAAAGGGCGGAACGCCGCTCTCCGTCGCGCTTCGCCTGCCCAACATCCCGGTGACGCATGTCGAGAATTTCTGCGCCTCTGGCTCGGAGGCCTTTCGCGGCGCGGTCTATGCGGTGGCGGCGGGGGCCTGCGACGTGGCGCTGGCGCTCGGCGTGGAGAAGCTCAAGGACACCGGCTATGGCGGGCTGCCCCAGCGCGAGAACGGCACGCTCAATCCGCTATGGAGCGCCAACGGCTCGGCGCCGGGCAATTTCGCGCAGCTCGCCTCGGCCTATCGCGCCAAGCATGGCGTGTCGAAGCAGGATTTGAAGCGCGCCATCGCCCATGTCTCGGTCAAGAGCCACGCGAACGGGACCAAGAATCCGAAGGCGCATTTGCAGAAGCCGATCACCGAAGAGATGTGTCTCAACGCGCCGATGATCGCCGAGCCGCTCGGCCTGTTCGACTGCTGCGGCGTCTCCGACGGCGCGGCCTGCGCCATCGTCACCACGCCGGAGATCGCAAGAAGCCTCGGCAAGAAGGACCTGATCACCGTCAAGGCCCTGCAGCTTGCGCTCTCGAACGGGCTGGAGAGCCAGCATAATTCCTGGGACGGTTCCTATTTCCACACCGCGCGCATCGCCTCCAAGCGCGCCTATGACGAAGCGGGAATCGTCAGGCCGCGCGAGCAGATCTCGATGATGGAGGTGCACGATTGCTTTTCCATCACCGAGCTCGTGACCATGGAGGACCTCCATGTCTCGCGCGAGGGCGAGGGCTGGAAGGACGTCATGGACGGCTTCTACGACGCCGACGGCCGGGTTCCCTGCCAGATCGACGGGGGCCTCAAATGTTTTGGCCACCCGATCGGGGCGAGCGGCCTGCGCATGCTTTACGAGATGTACCTGCAGCTTCAGGGCCGAGCCGGGGCGCGCCAGCTTAAGAATCCGAAAATAGGCTTGACCCATAATCTCGGCGGGGCGCCGGCCATGAATGTGTGCAGCGTCGCCATTATCGGCGCTGAAGGGGCGTAACGGACGGAGCGCAAACGAGGGGCATGACAGACACCAGTCGGTTTTATCCGGTCATTCTTTCCGGCGGTTCGGGGACCCGCCTCTGGCCATTATCGCGGGCGGCGTTGCCCAAGCAGCTTCTGGCGCTGAACGGCGAACGCACCATGATCCAGGACACGGCGCTGAGGGCGCGGCTTGCCGGCGCCGCTCCGCCGCTCCTGCTTTGCAGCGAGGCGCACCGCTTCCTCGTCGCCGAGCAGATGCAGCAGATCGGGATCGAACCGGGCGCCATCGTGCTCGAGCCGATGGGCCGCAACACGGCGCCCGCGGCCGCCGTCGCGGCGCTGATGACGGCGGAACGCGACCCCAAGGGCGTCATCGTCCTGCTTCCCTCCGACCATGTGATCAGGGACTCGGAGAGTTTCTCAAGGGCCGTCGCCGTCGCCGAGGCGGCCGCGCGCACGGGCGGCCTTGTGACCTTCGGCATGTCGCCCACCGCGCCCGAGACGGGCTACGGCTATATCCAGCGCGGCGCGGCGATCGACGGCGCGCCCGGCGCCTATCGCGTTTTGCGCTTCGTGGAGAAGCCGGACGCGGCCACCGCGTCGCGCTATCTCGACGAGGGCGGCTATTTCTGGAACAGCGGGATGTTCGTGTTCCGCGCCGATTCGCTCATCGAAGAGATGGGCCGTCATGCGCCGCAGGTTCTCGCCGCCGCCCGCGAAGCGCTCGGCAAGGCGATACGCGATCTCGATTTCGTGCGCCTCGACGCCGAAGCCTTCGCCCGCGCTCCCAACATCTCCATCGACTACGCGGTCATGGAGAAGACCGATCGCGCCGCGGTCGCGCCGTGCGAGATGGGCTGGAGCGACGTCGGCGCCTGGTCGGCGCTCTGGAGCATCCGCGACCGGGACGAGCAGGACAACGTGCTTCTGGGCGACGTGATCGCGCACGACTCGACGGGCTCCTATGTGCACAGCCGGAGGCGCCTGACGGCGCTCGTCGGCGTGCGCGATCTGGTGGTGGTCGACACCGACGACGCGGTTCTCGTCGCCGACAAGGCGCGCGCCCAGGACGTCAAGGCCGTCGTCGATCGCCTCAAGTCCGACAAGCGCAGCGAACACGCCGAGCACAAGAAGGTGTTTCGGCCGTGGGGCAGCTATGAGACCGTCGATCTCGGCCCGCGCCATCAGGTCAAGCACATCATGGTCAAGCCTGGCGGCCGGCTCTCGCTCCAGATGCATCACAAGCGCGCGGAGCACTGGGTCGTCGTGGAGGGCGCGGCGCAGGTCACGGTCGGCGACAGGGTTTCGACCTTGCGCGAAAACGAATCCATCTTCATTCCGCTCGGCGAAAAGCATCGCCTCGAGAACCACGGCGACAAGCCGCTAAGGCTGATCGAGGTGCAATGCGGCGGCTATCTCGGCGAAGACGACATTGTGCGCTTCGAGGATATCTATGGCCGCGCGCCGGCGCATGCGAAATAGGATCCAGTGAGCGTTCTTGTCACCGGCGGCGCCGGCTATATCGGAAGTCACACGGCCCATGCGCTGCTCGACCGCGGCGAAGAGGTGGTGGTGCTCGACAACCTCTCGACCGGCCGCCGGTCGCTGGTCGGCGCCAAGGCGCAATTCGTCGAAGGCGAGGTGGCCGATCAGGCGCTTGTCCGCCGCCTGATCGCCGAGCGCGGCGTCGACGCGGTCATCCATTTCGCCGGCTCCATCGTGGTTCCGGAATCGGTCGCCCAGCCGCTCGCCTATTACGCCAACAACACCGTGGCCTCGCGCGCCCTGATCGAAGCGTGCGTCGACGGCGGCGTCGGCAATTTCATCTTTTCCTCCACCGCCGCCGTCTACGCCGAGGACGCGCCGCAGCCGCTCGCCGAGACCGCGCCGACGGTTCCGATCAGCCCCTACGCCAAGTCCAAGCTGATGACGGAGTGGATGCTGGCGGACGCCGCGACAGCCCACGGCCTGCGCTATATGGCGCTGCGCTATTTCAACGTCGCCGGCGCGGACCCGAAAGGACGGGCCGGCCAGTCCTCGCCGCGCGCCACGCACCTCATCAAGCGCGCGGCCCAGGTCGCGCTCGGCCGCCTGCCGCATCTGGACATTTTCGGCGCCGACTACCAAACGCCGGACGGGACGGGCGTGCGCGACTACATCCATGTGACGGATCTGGCGGACGCCCATCTGCTCGCGCTCGATGCGTTGAGGGCCGGCGCGAATTCCTCGGTGTTCAACTGCGGCTACGGTCGCGGCGCCAGCGTGCGCGAAGTGATCGCGACCATGGAACGGGTTCTGGGCCGCAGCCTTCCCTCGAAGGAAAGTCCGCGCCGGCCCGGCGACCCGCCCATGCTCGTCGCCGATCCGTCCCGGATCAAGTCGGAGCTCCGTTGGACTCCGCGCCACGACGAACTCGAGGAGATCGTGCGTTCGGCGCTCGAATGGGAGCGCCGCCTCAACGATTGACGCTCAGGCCGCGCCGATGTCCGGCCGTCCGACGCTGACATAGGAAAATCCTTCGGCCGCCATCAGCGCGGGCCGGTAGATGTTGCGCAGATCGACCATCAGCGGGCGCTTGAGAAGCGACTTGGCGCGGGCAAGATCGAGCGCGCGGAATTCGTTCCATTCGGTGAGAATGACGACGCCGTCCGCGCCGTCGAGGGCCTGGTAGGCGTCGGCGCACAATTCGACGCCGAGAAGGCTTTTCGCCTCCTTCGCGCCCTCCGGGTCGTAGGCGCGCACGCGCGCGCCCCGCCCCTGAAGGTAGGGCACGATGACAAGGCTCGGCGCCTCGCGCATGTCGTCGGTGTTGGGCTTGAAGGTGAGGCCGAGGACGGCGACGGTCTTGCCCTTCACGCCGCCGAAGGCGCGGTCGATCTTTTCCGCCATTCTGAGCTTGCGCGCGTCGTTGACCGCAACCACCGCCTCCACGATGCGCGCCGGCGCGCCGCATTCCTGCGCCGTCCGCATCAGCGCCAGCGTGTCCTTGGGAAAGCAGGAGCCGCCGAAGCCCGGCCCCGCATGCAGGAACTTGGCGCCGATCCGCCCGTCCAGCCCGATCCCGCGCGCCACGTCCTGGACGTCGGCGCCCAGCCTTTCGCACAGATCGGCAATCTCGTTGATGAATGTGATCTTGGTCGCAAGAAAGGCGTTCGCCGCGTATTTGATGAGCTCCGCGCTTTCGGGCGTGGTGAAGACGATCGGCGTTTCGTTCAGATAGAGCGGCCGATAGATTTCGCGGATCACCGCGCGCGAATGCTCCCCGTCGCAGCCGACGATCACGCGGTCCGGCCGGCGGAAATCCTCGATCGCCGAACCCTCGCGCAGGAATTCGGGATTGGAGCAGACGTCGAAATCGGCGTCCGGCCGCGCCCTGGAGATGATCGCCCTGACCTTGCGGCTGGTGCCGACCGGGACGGTCGACTTGGTGACCACGACGGTGCGCCCGTCGAGATGCGCGGCCAATTCCTCCGCCGCGGCGAAGACATAGCTGAGATCGGCGTGGCCGTCGCCGCGCCGGCTCGGCGTGCCGACCGCGATGAACACCGCGTCGGCGCGGCGCACCGCCTCGGCCATCGTCGTTTCGAAGGCGAGCCGTCCCGCCCGCACATTGGTCGCCACCACGTCATCGAGGCCGGGCTCGTAGATCGGGATGCGGCCGGCGCGGAGCGAATCGACCTTGGCGCTATCCTTGTCGATGCACACGACATGGTGGCCGAACTCGGAAAGGCACGCGCCCGACACAAGTCCGACATATCCCGTGCCGATCATAGCGATGCGCATGAAAGCCCCTTGTGATCAGAAACCGCGGCCGGTCCGGCCCGAATCGAGCTTAGCGCGGCGGCCAGGCTTGGGATAACATCGTTTGGCGGCGTTCCCATGATCGATGTATCAGAACTGGTTTACGAATATCCGACGGCGCGGGCGCTCGACGGGGTCTCGCTCCACGTCGCCCCGCAGACCATCACCGCGCTGGTGGGGCCGAACGGGGCGGGCAAGACGACGCTCCTGCGCTGCCTTGCGGCGCTCGAACCGCCCTATGCCGGCCACGTCCTGATCGACGGTCTCGACTCCGAGGCCGCGCCGCGCGAAATCCACGCCAGGCTGGGCTATCTGCCGGATTTCTACGGGCTCTATGACGGGCTCACCGTCCGGCGCTGCCTGACCTACGCGGCCAGGGCCCACGGCATCGCGCCGGCCGCCGCGGCCGCGGCGGCGGAGAAGGCGGCCGGGCGCGTCGGCCTTTCCGACCGGCTCGGCGATCCGGCGGGCGAACTCTCCAGGGGGCTGCGCCAGCGCCTGGCGATCGCCCAGACCATCGTGCACGAGCCGCGGGTGCTTTTGCTCGACGAGCCGGCCGCCGGCCTCGACCCCCAGGCCAGGCGCGATCTCTCCGCCCTTCTGGTTTCGCTCAAGGACGCGGGAATGACGTTGATGGTCTCCTCGCACATCCTGGCCGAGCTCGAGGACTATTGCTCGGAGATGATCATCATCGAGCAGGGACGCATCGTCGGCGGCAAGCCGGTCAAGGTGCGCGATGTGGAGCGGCCGCGCTACATCCTCGAAGTCGCCACCGCGCGCAGCGACTTGCGCGACTTCCTCGCCGCCCGCGCCGGGCTCGATGTCATCGAGGTGGACGAGCACCACGCGCTCTTCACCTTCACGCGCAATCCGGGCGCGCGCGCCAAGCTTGTGCGCGACCTGGTCGCGTCCGGATTCGAAGTGTCGAGCTTCGGCGAATCGACCAAGGCGCTGGAGGAAGCCTATTTCACGCAGCTGAGGCGCGCATGAATCCGGAGTTCCAGCGCAATCTCTGGCTCGAGCTGACGCCGCGGCGGCTCACGCTGATGGTGGTCCTTCTGGCGCTCGCCTTCTTCGCCGCGGCGCTTTCGGGAGGCGCGGACCACGGCCCCGCCTCCACCGCCAAATGGCTCTACTACGCGATCGTCGTGATATGGGGCGCGCGCAACGCCGCGCTTGCGGTGGTGGGAGAGATCCGCGAGCGCACCTGGGACATGCAGCTTTTGTCCTCGATCGGCGCGGGCGCGATGACCTGGGGCAAACTGTTCGGCTCGACCGTCTACAACTGGTTCGGCGGCGCGATCTGCCTGGCGGTGATCCTGGCGGAAACCGCAGCGCACAAGGGAGCGGTTCCGGCTCTGATCGATCTTGCCTATTACCTTGCGGTCGGGGTGATCTCGCAGGCCGCGGCCCTGCTCGCCAGCCTCGTCGCCGCGCGCCGCCGGCAGGCGCATTCGCGGCTCGACATCTTCATCTATCAGGCGGTCGGCGTTGCGGCGGGCGTGGCGGTGTTCGCGATCTGGAGCCTCGCCGATCCGGCCGGTTCGATCCTGACGCGCAAGCCGGCAAGCGACTTCATCGCCTGGTGGGGCGCGGCGCTCGACATGCGGGCCTTTCTGCTCGCCTCGCTCGCCGTCTTCGCCGCCTGGACCTTCGTCGCCTGCTATCGCGAGATGCGGCTCGAGCTGAAGATGCGCAACGGCCCCTTCGTGTGGCTGGCGTTTCTGGTCTTCATCGGCGTTTATGTTTCGGGCTTCGACGCCTGGCTGCGCAACGATCAGAGCGTCGCCGGCTGGGACGCGCTCGCGCTTCGGCTGGGTCTCGCCGCGACGACATTCGGCGCGCTGACCTATGCGATGGTCGTGCTCGAGCCGAAGGACCGCGTGCATCTGCGCTGGCTGGGAAGCCAGCTGGGTTCGGGGCGGCTTGGCGCGGCCTTCGGCGGCCTTCAATCCTGGATGACCGCCTATCTGGCGACGTTCCTGTGCAGCGCCGCGCTCGTCCTCTGGCTCCAGCGCATCCGGCCGGACAATTTCGAGCAGCCGGCGCTGATCGCGGCCACGCTCGGCTTTATCACGCGCGATCTGGCGATCTTCATCCTTATGCGGGCGCGTCCGGGGCGGGGGCGAGGCGACTTCGCGGCGATCGCCGTCCTGTTCGCGCTCTATGCGCTCGCGCCCGCCATCGTGAACGGCGTCGGGCTCGCCAATCTTCTCGTCGCCTTCTATCCGAGAACCACGTCCCCGTTGTGGCTTGCGCCTGCGATCGCCTGGGCGGAAGCGCTCGCCGCTGTCTTCTTCGCGCTTGCGCGCGTGTCGCTGTCGCGCTCGAAAAATCCCGCTATCGCCTGATCCCGGGATAGTTGGGCTGGTCGATGGCGATCTTGTCGCGGGTCGTGGATTCAAGGTGCTCCTTCAGTCCGGGCGTATCTGGCCCGATCGCGCCCTCGCGGATGCGCCGACAAAGCTCGCGGTTGAGCTCTTCCAGGGTTCCGTCCGCACCAAGCAGCGCCGCAAGGCGATCGCGCTCCGCCGCGGCCGCGCCCGGCCCCAATTCGAGCTCGCGCGCAACGATCGAGAGGGCGTTCGCCGCGACGCGCGCGAGGAACCGGGTCCGCCCGTCGAGCGCCGGCATCGCATCGCGTTCGAGGAAATCGCGCACGGCCTCGACAAGCTCGCGCGTCGACGGCTGGTCCATCATGATTTTCCACCCATGATCATGCCGATCAGATCGATTTCGGTCTCCGAACAGCGCCGTCCGATGGCGGCGCGCTCGACCGAACCGTCGGCCAGAAAGCCGCGATACATCTTCATGCACATGACGCCCCATTTGAGCGAGCCGTAGACGATCCAGGCGCGAACCGCGTCCGGATCGAACCGGGCGCCGCCGGCGCCTTCATAGGCCTCGAGCAGATCGGCAAGATCGCCGAAGCCGCCGACGAGCCTGTCCATGACGCCGAAGCGCCACGACCGCGCGCACAGCCATCCGATGTCCTCGAGGGGATCGCCGATATGGACAAGCTCCCAGTCGAGCGCGGCCGCCGGTCCCTTCGGAGGGACGAGCAGATTGCCGAGCCGGAAATCGCCGTGAACGAGCGTCTGCGCCTTGACCGGCCGCAGGCGCGGCTCTAGCCAGCGGAACGCCATCTCGAACACCGGATGCGGATAGTCGAAGGAATCGTACGCCTCGCGATAGGCGCGCAATTGCGCCGGTCCGTCGACCGCGGGCAGCAAGGGGCGCAAAGGCGCAACCTCGACCCTGTGGATGCGCGCGAGCATTTCGCCGCATTGCCGCGCGAGCCCCGCTCTGGCCGTGGAGAAGGCCTCGTCGCGCAGAATTTTCCGGGCGATGGTTTCGCCTTCGAGGCGATCCATCACATAGCCTTCGCCGGCGCCGTCCTTTTGTGCGAGCACGCAGCGCACGCGCGGAACCGTCACGCCGCCGGCGCGCGCCGCCTCGATCGCCGCCGCCTCGGTGGCGAGCGGCACGGACGTGGATCCCTCGACCATGGCGCGCGCGCCGCCCGGCGCCCGCCGCAGGATGAGCGGCATCGCGCCGCGCGCGGTCCGTGCGTCGAACGACCAGGTCTCCTGGCTCGCCCCGCCCGAAAGGCGCGCCAGTCCTTCGATCGCCTCGATCTCGGGCAGCGCCGATTTGAGCGCGCGTTCGAGGGCGGGAAGGAAATCGGGCCGCTCCATCGTCATCCCGTCCGCAACAGCCGCACGGCTTCGTCGCGCTCGAAGAGATAGAGAAGAACGCGCAGCGCCTCTCCGCGCGCCGAACGCAGGTCGCGGTCGCGCGCCAGAATGAGCCTGGCGTCGTCGCGCGCGGCGGCGAGAAGCTCCGCATGGACCGCCAGATCGGCGAGCCGGAATTCGGGCATGCCGCTCTGGCGCGCGCCCAGCAATTCGCCCGCCCCGCGCAGCCTCAGGTCTTCTTCGGCGATGACGAAGCCGTCGTCGGTTTCCCGCATGATTTTCAGCCGCGCCCTGGCGGTCTCGGTGAGCGGGGGATGATAGATCAGAAGACAGCTCGACGCCGCCGTCCCGCGCCCGACCCGGCCGCGCAGCTGATGAAGCTGCGCGAGCCCGAACCGCTCGGCATGCTCGACGACCATGATCGTGGCTTCGGGCGCGTCGACGCCCACTTCGATCACGGTGGTGGCGACCAGGACGGAAATCTCGCCGGACTTGAACCTGGTCATGACCGGATCGCGTTCGGCAGGCTTCATCTTGCCGTGAACGAGGCCGACTTTCGGCCCCAGAACCTTCGCCAGCATCGCGGCGCGATCCTGCGCCGCGGCGAGATCGACGAATTCCGATTCTTCCACCAGCGGACACACCCAATAGGCGCGCGCGCCGCCCGCGATGGCGCGGCGCAGATGCCCGATCACGTCGTCGAGCCGCTCGTCCGCCAGCACGCGCGTCTTCACCGGCTTTCGTCCGGGCGGCTTGCCGGCGAGGCGAGAGACGTCGAGATCGCCATAGGCGGTGAGCGCCAGCGTGCGCGGGATGGGCGTCGCCGTCATCACCAGCACGTCGGCGGGCCGCTCGCCCTTGGCCTGAAGCTTCATGCGCTGATGCACGCCGAAGCGGTGCTGCTCGTCGACCACGGCGAGCGCGAGATCGCGAAAGCCGACATCCTCCGAGAACAACGCATGCGTCCCGACGAGGATGTCGATTTCGCCGCGGGCGAGGGCGGAAAGCGTCGCGTCCCGCGCCGCGCCGCGCTCGCGCCCCGTCAGAATCGCAATGCGCGCGCCGGCGGCCCTCGCCATCGGCTCCAGCGCCGCCATGTGCTGGCGGCAGAGGATGTCGGTGGGGGCCATCAGCGCCGCCTGCGCGCCGGCCTCCACCGCGTTCAGCATGGCGAGCATGGCGACGATCGTCTTGCCCGAGCCGACATCGCCTTGCAGCAGGCGCAGCATCCGCGCCGGCGCGCGCATGTCGGCCTCGATCTCGGCGAGCGCGGTCTTCTGCGCATCGGTCAGCTCGAAGGCCAGCGCCGCCATGCCGCGCGCCTTCAGGCGGCCCGCGCTTTCGATGGCGCGGCCCTTGCTCGCTCGAAGCTGGGCGCGGATGAGCGTAAGCGCGAGCTGGTTCGCGAGCAGCTCGTCATAGGCGAGGCGCCGGCGCGCCGGCGAATCCGGCGACAGCCCCGCCTCCGAGGAGGGAGCGTGCGCTGAGCGGAGCGCGTCGCCGAAGCTTGGCCATCCTTGCGCCTTGCGGAACGCCTCGTCCTGCCACTCTTGCGTCTGAGGGACCTTGTCGAGCGCGGCGCGGATCGCCTTGAGGAGCGATTTGGCCGGAAGCCCTTCGGTCAGCGCATAGACCGGCTCGATCGCGGGCAGGTCCTTCTCGCGCTCCGGCTCGACGATGTAGTCGGGATGGGCCATCTGCAGCGAGCGCTTGAACCTGTCGATGCGGCCGCTGACCACGCGCTTCTGGCCGGGCGGCAGCGCGCGGCGCAGATAGTCGGCGTCGGCGTGGAAGAAGACGAGTTCAATCGCTGCGCTGTCGTCGGAACAGCGCACCTTGTAGGGCTGGCGGCGATCGCGCGGCGGAAGATGGTCGAGCACGTTGAGCGCAACGGTCGCGATGCGGCCGGGCTCGGCCTCGATCAGCCTCGGCCGGTAGGAGCGGTCGACGACGCCGGTCGGCAGGTCGAAGATGAGATCGACGAGGCGCTTTCCGGCGACGCGCGCGATCAGCTTCTCGATGCGCGGACCCACCCCGGGCAGCGAACGGATCTCGGCGAAGAGCGGAAAGAGAATCGCTGGCCGCATGGAGGCGACGATACCATGCGCCGCCGAAGGCAAATCGGAACCGCCGGCGATGAAAACGCAGGGCCTTGCCGACCGGGCTCCATCGCGCCGGCCCCGACGTCGCATGCCATCGACAATCGGAGCGGCGGTCGGTCGCGGCTTTTGTCCGCAATGGCTCCCTTCCGCCGATTTTCCGCGGCGCGCCAGAATGTCCTTTAAGCGACGTAATCGCCGCGCTATATGCCCGCCATGACCGGACCTGAAAAAGGCGGCTCTTCGGAGCTCCGCCGCAAACGCCTTTTGTTCCGCGCCCAGCGGCGCGGATTCAAGGAGGTCGACATCATCTTCGGAACCTTCGCCGAAGCCGAGCTCGCGCGCATGCCGGAGGCGGAACTCGATCATTTCGAGGCGCTGCTCGATGCGCCCGATCAGGAGGTCTACGCCTGGCTGCGCGGCGAGGCGCGCGCGCCGGCCGAGTTCGAAACCGCGGTCCTCGACCGCATGAAGGCGCTCTGCGCGCGCAAGACTCCCACGTGGAACGTCTAGACTATATCGCGCGGCGCAGAGGCCGCTTTGCGGTCTCAGGCTCCCCCGGCGGCTACGACGCCTATCTCGCGGCCGAGGCGGCGATGCGGCGCAAGGGGCTCGTCGCCTTCGTCGCCGCCGACGATCTTCACGCGGCGTCGGCGCGCGAAGGCGTGCGCTTTTTCGCGCCCGGGATCGAAACGTTGTCCTTTCCGGCCTGGGACTGCCTTCCCTATGACCGCGTCTCGCCCAAGCCCGACATCGAGAGCGAGAGGCTGGCGACGCTGGCGGCGCTGGCCGCGCGCGGGCCGGGCGCCGGACCCGCCGTCGTCGTCACCACGGTCAACGCGCTTCTGCAGCGCGTCCCGCCGCGCGAGGCGATCGAAAGCGCAAGCTTCTTCGCCAAGGTCGGCGCGAACATCGAACACGAAACGCTCGCCGCGTTCCTGGCGGCCAACGGTTATGCGCGGGCCGGAACGGTGCGCGAACCGGGCGACTTCGCGCTGCGCGGCGGCATCGTCGATCTCTGGCCGCCGGGCAGCGAGCAGCCGCTGCGGCTCGATTTCTTCGGCTCCACGCTCGAGGCCATCCGCCGCTTCGACGCGGAGACTCAGCTCTCGACCGACAGGGTGGATCATGTGGCGCTGCTTCCCGCCAGCGAAGCGCCGCTCGACGGAAAATCGATCAGCCGCTTCCGCGCCGGCTATGTGGCGCGCTTCGGCCCGGCGAGCGAGGATCCGCTCTACGAGGCGGTGAGCGCAGGCCGCAAGGCGCAGGGCATGGAGCACTGGCTGCCGCTGTTCCACGAAAGGCTCGAGACGCTCTTCGATTTCCTGCCCGGCGCGCTGTTCATGCTCGCCCACCAATGCGAAGAGGCGAAGGCGGCGCGGCTGGAGCTGATCCAGGATTATTACTCGACGCGCAAGGATTTCCTCAACGACAAGACCGGCGAGGGCAAGCAGGCGATCGAGGCGCCGCCCTATAAGCCGCTTCCGCCCGATGCGCTCTATCTCGCCGACGACGAATGGCGCCGCGGGCTCGCCGCGCTCGACGTGCGCGATCTTTCGCCCTTCCAGGCGCCGGATTCGACCTCCGCCGTCGACGCCGGCGGGCGGATGGGCCGCGATTTCGCGCCGGAGCGCCAGCGCGGCGCCAATGTCTTCGAGGCCGCCGCGGCGCACGCCAAGTCCCTGCAGCAGGCGGAAAAGCGCGTGCTGGTGGCGGCCTGGAGCGAAGGCTCGGCCGAGCGCATGGGCGGGGTGCTCGACGATCACGGCCTCAACCCGATCCGGCGCGTCGCCGATTGGGCGGATGCGGGAACGCTCAGCAAGCGCGCCGCGGGCGTCGCCGTCCTCGGAATCGAGCACGGCTTCGAGGCGCCGGATTTCGCGGTCATCGCCGAACAGGACATCCTGGGCGACCGCATGGTGCGGCAGAGCCGCCAGCGCCGCGCGCAGAATTTCCTCGCCGAGGCCTCGGCGCTCGCCCAGGGCGATCTCGTCACCCATATCGAGCACGGCGTCGGCCGCTATCTGGGGCTCAAGACGATCGACGCCGCCGGCGCGCCGCACGATTGCCTCGAGCTGCAATATGACGGCGGCAAGCTGTTCCTGCCGGTGGAGAACATCGAGCTTCTGACGCGCTATGGCGCGGACGAGGGGACCGCGCAGCTCGACCGGCTCGGGGGCGCAGGCTGGCAGACGCGCAAGGCGCGCATGAAGCAGCGCGTGCGCGAAATGGCGGCGGAGCTGATCCGCATCGCCGCGGCGCGCGAGATGAAGACGATGCCGGCGGTCGATCCGCCCGAGCATGTCTACGACGAGTTCTGCGCGCGCTTTCCCTATCAGGAGACCGAAGACCAGGAGAAGGCGATCGCCGACGTCGTCGAGGATCTGGCGAAGGGCCGGCCGATGGATCGCCTGGTCTGCGGCGATGTCGGCTTCGGCAAGACCGAGGTTGCGCTGCGCGCCGCCTTCATCGTGGCGATGAGCGGGCGGCAGGTGGCGGTTGTCGTTCCGACGACGCTGCTGGCGCGCCAGCACTACCGCACCTTCGCCGAGCGCTTCGCGGGCTTTCCGGTCAAGATCCGCCAGCTGTCGCGCTTCGTGGACGCGAAGGAGACGCGCGAGACGAGAGCCGCGCTTGCGAGCGGCGAGGCGGACATCGTCGTCGGCACGCATGCGCTGCTTTCGAAAAGCATCTCGTTCAAGAGCCTCGGCCTCATCGTCGTCGACGAGGAGCAGCATTTCGGCGTCGGCCACAAGGAACGGCTAAAGGCGCTCAAGGCCGACGTCCATGTGCTGACGCTGACCGCGACGCCGATCCCGCGCACGCTTCAGCTGGCGCTGTCGGGCGTGCGCGACCTTTCCCTCATCACCACCCCGCCGATCGACCGGCTCGCGGTGCGCACCTTCGTCACGCCCTTCGATCCGCTGGTCGTCCGCGAGGCGCTTCTGCGGGAGCATTATCGCGGCGGGCAGAGCTTCTATGTCTGTCCGCGCATCGCCGATCTGCGCGAGGCGGAGGAATTCCTGAAATCGAGCGTCTCCGAGATCAAGAGCGCCGTGGCCCACGGACAGATGGCGGCGAGCGTCCTCGAGGACGTCATGACCGCCTTCTACGAGCGCCGCATCGACGTGCTGGTCTCGACCAACATCGTGGAGAGCGGTCTCGACATTCCGACCGCCAACACGTTGATCGTCCACCGCGCCGACATGTTCGGCCTGTCGCAACTTTACCAGCTCAGAGGCCGCATCGGCCGCTCCAAGCAGCGCGCCTACGCCTATCTGACGACGCCGGCGGAGCGCAAGCTCACCGAAACGGCCGAGCGCAGGCTCCAGGTGCTGCAATCGCTCGACCAGCTCGGCGCCGGATTTTCGGTGGCGAGCCACGATCTCGACATCCGCGGCGCCGGCAATCTTCTCGGCGAGGAGCAGTCCGGCCATGTGCGCGAGGTCGGCATCGAGCTTTATCAGGAGATGCTGGAGGAGGCGGTCTCGCAGCTTCGCTCGGGCGAGAGCGCGGCCGAGGTCGCGGACCAGTGGTCGCCCCAGATCAATATCGGCGCGGCGGTCCTCATACCGGAGGATTACGTTCCCGATCTCAACCTGCGCATGGCTCTTTATCGCCGGCTCGCCGCCATCGAGACCCGGACCGAGATCGAGCGTTTCGCCGCCGAGCTGATCGACCGCTTCGGCCCCTTGCCCGAAGAGGTGCGGCACCTGTTCGAGATCGTGGCGATCAAGCAGCTATGCCGCGCGGCCCAGGTGGAGAGGATCGAAGCCGGGCCCAAGGGGGCGACGATCGCGTTCCGCAACAACGCCTTTCCCGACCCGGCCGGACTCGTGCGCCTCATCGGCGCCCATCGCGGGACGATGAAGGTCCGCCCGGACCAGAAAGTGGTTGTCAGCCGCGACTGGCCGACGCCGGAGGCGCGGCTCAAAGGGGCCGAGGCGCTGCTGCGCCAGCTCGCCGCCCTGGCGGAAGGGGTTTAGCGTTTGGGAAACAACCTCTCGAATTCAGAATATCGCGGACTGCGCTTCATGTGGGAGTGATAAGGCTCCTCAGAATGACATTTTACACAGAGAACCTTTAAGTTGCTCGGTCTGTCGTCACCTTTAATTCCATTGATATGATGGACATCCAAGTATCCCCTATGTGCGCCCTTAGAAAGGTCCAATTTGCACTTTTGGCATATGTAACGTTTCTCTTCACGCAAACGACGGCTCAATCTATCAAAGTCACGATTGTACTCGTTTATCGGACCGCTATCCGAATCGTGTCTAGGCGCAATGTTGTTAGGCGAGATAGGATATTTCTCAAAAAACTCCGCGAGCCTAAATCCAGATACCTTTGTTTTTCGAATCTGCCGAGGCATGTCAATCGAAAATCCGTCGTACCGAAGTTCCTGAAGGCAGTTCTGACAGACGCTCAAATTCTGGATTCGTGAAGCACGACCGTTCGCACGAATTAGGTTGACAGCGAATTGCCCGTCCAATCGAGTCGAAATTACGTATCGGTCCAATCTGCCGACTTGGTTCATCTTGCGTAGCGTCCCACAATTCGAAATATGATAGCGGGGATTTGGCTCGCGCTCTCCGTACACCGCTACGTCTCTAATGTAGAGTAGGACGCGGCGCCCTCGATACGTAAGCGTTCTGTCATCGAGTATTTCCAGTTCAGCAAGAGAACCGATCTCCACGCCCATCTGAGATGCAAGTCTTGCCTCAAGTTCGAATTCCGTAAGCGCGCTGACCTCAACCCACGCGGTCAGACTCCCGAATACGTCTCTGGGAATGCCCATCTTAAGCTTGAGGGCGTTGAGAGGCTCGAAGTCGCAAAAGTCCGGGAGCTTCATCGCCGAAACATTTCAAAAATCTCTTTGAGGCGGTCGTCTGCATTCGTGCGCACCCGAAACTCAACGCGCTGAGATGCACTAGCATTTTCAACGCCGTTGCTTTTTACGGGCTTAGATGAAGACAGTCCCACGGCTGTCACGTGCGACTTGAGCCAGTCCGCGTCGTCAGACACTTCCGACAGTTTGAGAACATAATTCAAAGTGGAGAGCGCGCGGTCTTGTGACAGCTGCATGTTTTTGAAATAGGCGTCATCGGATGTCTCGGCGGCGGACCAAACGCTGGAAGAATTGCCTTCAATGCGAATTTCTTCGATTGAGGACTGATATTTCGGCTCCGAGAGTATGCGCAAATAGCGTGGGAAAAAATCAGTCAAGATGAACTTAAATTTCGGCTTTAGGTCTGAACGTCCGGCGTCGAACATAATTCTCGGGCTGTCGAATCGGATCGTGAGATTCTTGTCGAGCGTGGCCCCCCACAGAGGCAAGTCACGCTTGAATTCATTGAAAAGATCGCGATAGAGGCTGTTCCTCATTTGGTCGTAGATAACTGCAGCCCTCCGCGTATCCTCATGAATCTTGTACATGAACGAGATCGCTAGCAACATGAACACCAGCATCAAGCCCGTCATGAGGTCGGCGAGCGGAATCCAGTGATCCTCGCGACCGAGCTCGCCAGAGGAATCGCTAGTCATTACGCTGCTCGGCTAATTTGCACGATCTCACGAAGCTTGTCTGTCAATGGCCGGTAATCTGCGACAAACTTCTCGGATAGCGCTGATAGTTGTTTCCCGAGGCTCTCCAGAGATTTCTGAAGTTCTTCGCTCAGTGCACGATCTAGAACGAGAACTTGTTCCTTTGTCTTTCCGACAAGTTCCGAAACGTTCCGGTTGATTTCCTTATTTGCCTCGCTGATCTGTTGGCTTGCTGCGCTTATCGTGGTCCGGATTTGTGCGCTATTCTCGGATAGAGCTTTGTTGACTTCCCGTTGGCTCGTGGTCACGGCGCTCGCGAGTTGTTGAGTAAGTGCGAGAATGTTCTTTTCTATCTCGGGCAGACCTGTCGATGCGGTTCTTATCAGGTTCGCAAATTGCTCGAGCGCGCCCGCAAGCTGCGCGCGTTGGGTTTCGAGGCCACTGAGGAGTCGTGAAAGGTTACTTGAAGTTTGGGTGAAAGTGTCGGCTTTTTCCACCAAATTGCGGTATTTTTCCGTCGCCACGGTCATTGCTGAAATTGTGGCTTCATGGCGTCGCGCGCTGGCCTCAAGATGCGCCTTGTACGCTTCTTGCCACTCAAGGAGCTTTCCGACTGCTTGATTCAGATGAGCGAAATTTTCTCCGAATTGCTCAGTGATTTTGCTATTGAAATCGCGAATTACGTCTCGAAGCGCTTCGACGACGGCCTTGGAGCTCAATTCGGATAACCTTTGCAATGCCTCTTGTTGCGCTTTTTTCAGAGCGTCGAGCCGATCATTCGTATCTTGCCGCGAGAGCTTTAATTGGGACAGCAGGGTCGATTCATCTTGGCCAACTAGAGCCATCTGAATTTTGGCCAGCAAGGCCGCTACGTCGTGCGCGCCGGAATTTCTAGCTGCTTGAAAGGTCTCGTCGTAACGGGCGAAAAAGTGATGCCGTAACTTGATAGTGACCGCGCCGAATACGCCGCACGCGGATGCTATGAACGCGGTTTTTAGGCCAGAAAGTAATTCAGGAACTGCTCGATCCATCTGATTGGGATCGAACTGCAGAAGCGCAATGCTGATGCCGACAAATGTGCCCAGGATTCCGATCGTCGTCAGAATGGCGGGGCCATGTACCGCAGTTCGATGGTTGAATTGGATGTTGAACCATACCCAGAGGCCGAACATTACGGCCAGGAAAACCCAAGTCTGGACAGGAAGATCCGGCGCGAAAGCCATACTGATCCCTCAATGCGGCTAGCAGGCACAAGATTATGGGAGCCGGCGATTAACGGGCGTTTACGCGAAATGGTTGATAATCTCGGCATGATTGAGCGCCGAACGGGAAATTGGGCGCGGCTTTTCGAGCAAGTCATTGCTTTCGGACGGAAATCTGACGCTTGCCTTTGGCCCGCGCGTCCATCAGCGTAGGCGCATACGAAGGGACTAGCATGCGGGTCGCGATCAGCGGGACGGGGCTCTTTACGCCCCCCGACAGCATTTCCAACGCCGAACTGGTGGCCGCCTACAACGAGTTCGTGCGCCGCCACAACGCCACGCACCCCGACGACGCGCACCTGCTGAAATCGAGCGACGAGTTCATCGTCAAGGCCTCCGGCATCCGCAGCCGCCGCGTGCTCGCCCGCGAGGGCATGCTCGATCCCGAAATCATGTGTCCGAGGCTGAAGCAGCGGCCGAACGAGGAACTGTCCTATTCCGCCGAGATCGGAATCGCGGCGGCGCGCGAGGCCATGCGCTCTGCCGGACGCGAGCCTTCGGACATCGACGGGGTGATCGTCGCCGCCTCGATCATGGAGCGGCCTTATCCCCAGATCGCCATCGAAATCCAGAACGCGCTCGGCATTTCCGGCTTCGGCTTCGACATGCTGGCCGGATGCTCTTCGGCGACCTACGGCCTGCAGACGGCGGTGGACGCGGTGGCGCAGGGCAGGGCCCGCGCCATTCTCGCCGTCAATCCGGAAATCTGCACCAGCCATCTGAACCTGCGCGACCGCGAGACGCATTTCATCTTCGGCGACGCGGCGACGGCCTGCATCGTCGAGCAGGCGGAGAAAACGGACGGGCGCAATTGCTGGGAGATCGTGGGCACGCGCCTGAAGTCGCAATTCTCCAACAACATCCGCAACAATTTCGGGCCGATGAACCGCTTCGATCCGGAAACCTCGGGCCTGCCCGACAAGCTCATCACCCAGAAGGGCCGCAAGGTCTTCAAGGAGGTCGTGCCGATGGTGGCCGAGTTCATGCTCGAACATCTTTCCGAGCTGAAACTGAGCCCTGCGCACATCAAGCGCTTCTGGCTGCACCAGGCCAACATCAACATGAACGATCTCATCGCGCGCAAGGTGCTCGGGCGCGAGGCCACGCCGGAAGAGGCGCCGTCGGTGCTGAGCGACTACGGCAACACCAGCTCGGCCGGCTCCATCATCGCCTTCCACAAATACAGCGACGATCTTAGCGAGGGCGACATCGGCCATTTGTGCTCGTTCGGCGCGGGCTATACGGCGGGCAGCGTGGTCCTGCGCAAGCTGGGCTGAGGGCCGGCGGCCAATTTTCACCACAAATCCCCGTCAGGAGTGGATGCGCCCCCTGCTATAATGGCCGGGGCGCGCGGGGAGGCGGATGTGGGGTTCGAATCGATCAGCTGGTACTGGGCGGCCGTTCCGCTCGTCGTGGCGGCGCTGGGCGCGCTGATCCTGTTTCGCGGGCTCGGCCATTTCTTCGGCGGCCGCGGCGGACGGGCGGCCACGCATTTCGTCGTCGGAACGCCGCTCGCGGTCGCCGGGCTGGCGCTCGGACTGGTGGCGCTCAACGCCCAGTCCTTCGCGCGGCTGAGCCACGAGAACGACGTCGCCAACGTCGCGGTGAAGGCGATCGATCCCGAACATGGCCGCTATCGCATCACCATCCAGCGCCTCGACATACCCAACATGGTGCAGGTCTGCGACATCGAGGGCGACGAATGGGAGATGAGCGCGCGCGTGCAGAAGTGGAAGCCGTGGGCGAACGTGCTCGGCCTCGACACGACCTATACGCTCGATCAGATCGCCAACATGTATTTCAACGCCGAGCGCGCCAACGGCAGGCCGATCACCGCCTGCGATCTGCGCGGGCCGCCGCCGGCGGTGAACGATTACGTGCCGCGCTCCTGGCTGTTCTGGCTGATCGATCAGTCCTATGCCGAGCAGCGGCGCTTCGGTTCGGCCGCCTATATGCCGAATGCGGACGGCGCGGTCTACAAGGTGACGATGACGCAGTCCGGCCTCAACGCCGAGCCGGTGAACGCGGCCGCGGCCACGGC
>DASZRM010000072.1:0-1735 GCA_035549135.1 Rhizomicrobium sp.
GAGAGCGGCATCCTGATCGGGCCGACGTTCAATGTCGGGCAGGCGCAGCATCACATGGCGTTCTCGGGCACGATCACGCTGCGCCCGTCCACGATGATTGCGGCGATGATGGACTGGGCGCAGTCGCTGACGCGCCACGGCTTCGAGCGCATCTACTGGTTCAACGGCCACGGCGGCAACATCAACACCATCAATGCCGCGTTCAGCGAGATGTATCACGGCGTTTCGTTCGACCGCTCCGGCTCCAACCGTCCGCCGCTGCGCTGCATGCTGCGCAACTGGTGGGAGCTGCCGGGCGTGATGGATGTCTGCAAGCAGCTTTTTCCGGTGGGCGAGGGCCATCACGCCACGCCGAGCGAAGTGTCGGTGACCTATTTCGGCTATCCCGAGGCGGTGAAGCATGTCGAGATGACGCCCAAGATCGCGCCGGTCGGCCCTATTTACGACGCCGAGGACTATCGCCGGCGCTTTCCCGACGGCCGCATCGGCTCCGATCCGAGCCAAGCCAGCGTCGAAGCCGGCGAGAAGATCGTCGCCGCGGCGGTAAAGGCGGTGATCGAGGAGTTCAGACAGTTCGCCATGTCCTGAGCGCCGGCGCGACGCCGGTTCCCTCGTCACGATCCCGCCGCCTTTTCGGCGCCGCGCATGAAGGATTCTTCGGGATGAGGAACCGGCGAAACGGCCTTCCCTCCCATCCCGTTTCCGTTTGCGACGATGCGGCCCGCCCGGCGAGGCGCGGTCGCGGCGAAAGGAGACAGACATGAACGCAGTGATGCGGCTGACATTGGGCTCGGCCCTGGCGCTCGGGCTCGCAGGGGCGGGTCTTCTGACTGCGGGCGCCGCCCGCGCCGACACGGACCGGACCGATTGCATGGGGAACAACTGCGTGCACGTGCACTGCTACGACGATACGGGCGACTGCACGCGCACTGCGAATTTCGACGAGACGGGCGCCTACGCGGACGGGCGCACGGCCTATCGCGAAGACCAGAAAGCGATGCGCTACGCCTGCGACGAGGATGGCGCGAACTGCCATTGGACGCGCAGCTACTACTTCGACGACGACGGCGCGCCGATCTACGATCCTGGCGCTTATCCGCAATAGGAACTCCGGTCTCTCTCCCGCCCTCGAGGCGGGGAGGGGCCACCCTGCCTTTTCCGACGCCTTGACTTGGGCGCGAGCCGGACCATCATCGGCCGTCCCAGGGGCGCGTAACGGCCGGATCCGGCCGCGGACGCTGAGATCGCACTCATGCGGGTCCCTTTGAACCTGATCCGGTTCGGACCGGCGTAGGGAGAGGCGAATGAACAGACCGATTCTGACTCCGAAAACCGTCGCCATCACCACGGGCCCGCTGCCCGGTTCGCGAAAGTTGATTCTCGGCGGCGTGCCGTTTCGCGAAGTGGCGCTCGACGGCGGCGAGGCCCCGGTGCGCCTTTACGACACAAGCGGTCCGTATACGGACGCCGCCGCGACGATCGACATCGCGCGGGGGCTTGGCCCGCGCCGGCGCGACTGGATTTTGGCGCGCGGGGACGTCGAGGAGTACGAGGGCCGCGCGCGCAAGCCGGAGGACGATGGCCTGAAGCGCGGCGAGCTCCTCTCCGTCCCGCAATTCGACCGCGCGGGCCTGAAGCCGCTGCGCGCGAAGCACGGCAGGAACGTCACGCAGCTTCACTATGCGCGCAGGGGCGTCATCACCGAGGAAATGAAATTCATCGCGGCGCGCGAAAA
>DASZRM010000073.1:0-10871 GCA_035549135.1 Rhizomicrobium sp.
GGTCCGCAATGGTGCGCGCGATTTCCGACAAGCATGTCGCCGGACGACCTTCTTCCGGCGTTTCGCGACAATGTGCTCGCTTTCATCTCGGCGATGAAGCGCGGCGGCGCGAGCGTATCCGTAGCGGCGACGTGGCGGCCGCCGGAACGCGCCTATCTGATGCACTGGTGCTGCATGCTCGCGGACTCCGGACAGGACCCCGCCGCCATCCCGCCGATGAAGGGCGTCAATATCGACTGGACTTGCGGCGGCAGCGTCTCCATAGCGCGCAAGAATGCCGCGGCGATGAAAAGAGGATATGGAATCGAATTCCCTGCAGCCCTCGTCAGCCGCCACACGCAGCGCCGCGCCATCGACATGACAATTCGCTGGAAGAACGCGCTTTCCGTCCGCGATTTCGACGGTCGGCTCTGGCGCATAAATAGCGCGCCGCGCAGCGGATCGAATTCCGACCTCATCAAGGTCGGCGCCACTTTCGGAGTCGTCAAGCTGACAAGCGATCCGCCGCACTGGTCGGACGACGGGCATTGAAGGCCTCATGCTTCACAAGCTCAGCAAGAGGACCAATGGAACTCCTCACCCTGAGCTGGTCGAAGGGTGAGCTGCTCGAAGGATGAGGCGGTTCAGGTTTTGCCCGCCCACGCCCAGCACTCCATTTCGACGCGCGCGCCGATGGCCAGACCGTTCGCGCCGAAGGCCGAGCGCGCCGGCAGCCGGTCGCGATCGAAATATTCAAGATAGACCTTGTTGAAAGCGCCCCATTCGCGCATGTCCGCGAGCATGACAAGGCACTTGAATATCGAATTTAGGCCAAGGCCGTGCGGCGCGAGCGCGGCGCGGATGTTCTCGAACATCTGACGCGTCTCTGCCTCGAGACCGCCGGCGACAAGTTCGAGCCTGCCTGGAATGTGGCCGAGCGCGCCGGAGAGATAGACAACATCGCCGACGCGCACAGACTGGCTGAAGGGCAACTTTGCTGCTTTGCCTTCGGGCGAATTGAAGAATTCGATCATGGCTCGCTCCCGGTTGCGCGCTGGCGGTCAGCGCCTAGGATGGCTGCAGAATCATTGTAACGGAACCGCATCCATGCCTCTTTCAAGGACTATCCGCTATGCGGCGATCGCGTTGCTTGTCCCTTCGGCGCTGGCGCTTTCGGCGGCGGCCTATCCGGACCATCCTGCGACCAGTCCCGACATCTCCGCCGCCGATATTTCGGCGCGCGACAGGGCGGTGGCCAGCGACGCCTTCGAAGGCCGCGGTCCGGGCGCAAAGAACGGGGAGGCGGCGGCGCAGTGGATCGCCGACGAGCTGAAGCGCGAAGGCGTGGGACCGGGCGATCGCGGTTCCTATTTTCAGACCGTTCCCGCCGTGGGGATCAAGCTCGACGCGGCGACATCCAGTTTCGCCTTCAATACGCCCGCAGGCGCGACGACCCTCAAATTCCCGGACGAGACGACCTACTGGACGCCGCAATTCGCGAGGCCGGAGGTCAAGGTTGAGCGCTCGCCCCTTGTCTTCGTCGGTTATGGCGTGGTCGCGCCGGAATATCACTGGAACGACTACGCCGGCGTCGACGTCAAGGGAAAGACGGTGATCATCCTCATCAACGATCCCGGCAACGAGGACGCCAACCCCGATCCCGACTTCTTCAAGGGCAAAGCGATGACCTACTACGGCCGCTGGACCTACAAATACGAGGAGGCGGCGCGGCAGGGCGCGGCGGCGGCGATCATCGTGCACGAGACTATTCCGGCCGCCTATGGCTGGCAGGTGGTGCGCAACTCCAACGCCGGCGAAAAATTCTGGCTCGACGCGAAGGACAAGAACGCGAGCCGCTGCAGGATCGAGGGCTGGATCACGCTCGACGCCGCCAAGGACCTCTTCAAGCGCGCCGGTCTCGACTACGAGCAGGAAAAGGCCGCCGCCAACAAACAGGGCTTCGCCGCCGTACCGATGCAGGGCGAGACGCTCGACGTCGACGCGCATTCGTCGATCCGCAGCCTGAAGACCCGCAATGTCGTCGGCGTCATCAAGGGGTACAAGCATCCCGACGAGGTGTTCCTCTATTCCGCGCATTGGGATCATTTCGGCCGCAAGGACGAGGCGCCGGGCGACGACAAGATCTTCAACGGCGCCGTCGACAACGGGATGGGCGTGTCCATGGTCCTCGACATCGCGGAGAAGTTCGCGCACGACCGCCGGCCGCAACGTTCGATCGGCTTCCTGTTCTGGTCGCTGGAAGAGCAGGGGCTTCTGGGCTCGGAATATTTCGCCGAGCATCCCGTGTGGCCGCGCGACCGCATTGTGGGCCTGCTCAACACCGACGCCGATCTGCCGAAGGGGCCTGCGCGCGACATGTCGCTGCCCGGCAACGGCCAGTCCGATCTCGAGGACTATCTGGCCGACGCGCTCAAAACGCAGAACCGGGTCATTTCTCCCGATCCGGAGCCGGAGAAGGGCGCCTTTTTCCGCTCCGACCATTTCAGCTTCGCACGGTTCGGAATTCCCGCGATTTCGGCGGGCGGAGGAACCGATCTCATCGAGGGCGGCGCGGCGGCGGGCAAGGCGGTCCGCGACGATTACCTCGCCCACCATTATCATCAGCCTACGGACGAGTGGCGGGCGGATTGGGATCTGCGCGGTCCCGAGGAGGACGCGCGGGCGCTCTATCTGGTCGGCGACACGCTCGCCAATTCCGACGCCTGGCCGGGCTGGAAGGCCGGCAGCGCCTTCAAGGCCAAGCGCGACGCGATGATGGCGGCGAAGAAATAGCCGCAGCCGGCGGCGCGCGCTCGGGCGGGCATGCCGAGGCGGAAATAAGCGCGCCGGGGCTTGGGTTTAGGCGCTGAAGGCAATAAAACGCTCGAAGGGGTGACCTTTCGACTGGGGACAGGGTGTTCCGGAAAATTCTCATCGCCAATCGCGGCGAAATCGCCTGCCGAATCGTAAAGACCGCCAGGCGTATGGGAATACGAACCGTCGCCGTCTATTCGGACGCCGATCGCGACGCGCTGCATGTGGAGATGGCCGACGAGGCCGTCCATATCGGTCCGGCGCCGACCGCCCAATCCTATCTCGTCATCGACAGGATCGTGGCGGCCTGCCGGGCGACGGGCGCCGAGGCGGTGCATCCCGGCTACGGCTTCCTGTCGGAACGCGAGGCCTTTGCGCAAGCGCTGGCCGAAGCGGGCGTCGTCTTCATCGGCCCGAACGTCAGGGCCATCGCCGCCATGGGCGACAAGATCCAGTCCAAGAAGCTCGCCACGGCCGCCAAGGTCAACACGGTCCCGGGCTATGTCGGCGAGATCGAAGGGGCGGATCACGCAAGGAAAATCGCCGCCGAGATCGGCTATCCGATCATGGTGAAGGCGAGCGCCGGCGGCGGCGGCAAGGGCCTGCGCATCGTGCGCAAGGAGAGCGAGCTGGTCCAGGCGATCCAGTCCTCGCAAAACGAAGCCAAGGCCGCTTTCGGCGACGACCGGCTGTTCGTCGAGAAATTCGTCACCGAGCCGCGCCACATCGAAATCCAAGTCATGGGCGACAAGCACGGCGCCGTCGTCTATCTGAACGAGCGCGAATGCTCGATCCAGCGGCGCAATCAGAAGGTCATCGAGGAGGCGCCGTCTCCGTTTCTCGACGCCAAGACCCGCAAGGCCATGGGCGAACAGGCGACGATGCTCGCCCGCGCCGTGGGCTACGACAGCGCCGGCACGGTCGAGTTCATCGTCGACAAGGACCGAAATTTCTATTTTCTGGAGATGAACACGCGCCTGCAGGTCGAGCATCCGGTGACGGAGCTGACGACGGGGCTCGATCTCGTCGAGCTCATGATCCGCTCGGCGGCCGGGGAAAAGCTGCCGATCTCGCAGAAGGACGTCAAGCTCGAAGGCTGGGCGATCGAGGCGCGCATCTACGCCGAAGACCCCTATCGAGGATTTTTGCCCTCGACGGGGCGACTCACGCGCTATCGCCCGCCGCAGGAGGGCGCGCGCGGCGCCGCCGTCATCCGTAACGACACCGGCGTCTTCGAGGGCGGCGAAATCTCGATGTTCTACGATCCGATGATCGCCAAGCTCTGCGCCGCCGCGCCGAGCCGCGAGCAGGCGATCCGCGCGATGCAGGGCGCGCTCGATGAATTCCAGATCGAGGGCATCCGTCACAACATCGCGTTCCTGAACGCGATCATGCACAACCGGCGCTTTCTGGATGGGCGGTTGACCACAGCCTTCATCGCCGAGGAATTTCCGGACGGATTCCACGGTAGAGCCATCGATGCGGCCGCGGAGCGCCGCTTCGTGGCCGCCGCCGCCGCCGCATCGCTGATCTTGAAACAGCGCGCCTCGCAGATCTCCGGAACGCTCAACGGGCCCAAGGACGCGGCGACGGATTTCGCCGTCACGCTGAACGGCAAGGCCTTCGCCGTGACGGAGGCGCGGCTCGCCGCCGGCAGCCTGCGGCTCGAGATCGACGGAAAGGTCTTCGAGGCGGTGGTCGATTGGCGGCCGGGCGATGCGCTTCTTTGCCTGCGCGCGGATGGGGAGGGTGTTGCCATCCAGGTCTCCTCAGCGCCTGGGGGCGGGTTTCGCTTGGCGCAGGGCGGCATGCGGGCCGAAGTCAGGGTGCGCAGCGCAAGGGCGGCGGCGCTTGCGGAACTGATGCCGAAGACGTCGGCGGCCGGCGCCTCGAAGCTTCTGCTGTGTCCGATGCCCGGACTCGTCGTCTCGGTCAATGTCGTGGCCGGACAGGACGTCAAGGCCGGAGAGACCTTGGCGGTGGTGGAGGCGATGAAGATGGAGAATGTGCTAACCGCAGAGCACGACGCCACGGTGAAGAAGGTCAACGCGCGCAAAGGCGACAGTCTCGCCCTCGACGACGTAATCATGGAATTCGCCTGAACCCGTCAGAAGGTCTTGCGAATGTCGATGTAGACGCGGGGCTGGGACTTGATCCAGCGCTCGTCGATCGTAGCGAGCGGCGCCTGATTGCGAGGTCCGGCATAATCGTAGAATTTGTTGTCGTACGCGAATTGGCCGAGATTGATGAAGCCGAGGTGGAAGCTCCATTGCGGCGTGGGCTTGTATTCCCAGAAGACCTCAATGTATGGCGGCACGGTCTTGCGGTGCTGAGTCTCGGCGAGCCGGTAGTAATATTCGTCCCAGCAATTGTAGTAGAAGAGTCCCCAGGTCGATTTCAGGCTCTCGATGTCCTGGCTGAAGTTCACCTCGATATCCTGCGGCCGCTGTCCGGAAATGACCCGGTCCTGATGCGTCACTGGATCGCGCACGGATGTGAGGTTCCAGATGTTGGTGATTTTCAACAGACCGTTGGCGATCCCGATGCGGTCGAGCGGCAGGGTCAGCGTCGTGTTGATCTGTTCGTTGCGCCCGTCGCCGATATTGCCGGGCGCGTCGAACAGCGTTCCGTCCGGCGCCTGAACGGGCACAAGGTCGACGACGTCCTTGATCTGCTCGTGCATGAAGGTCACGACGAACGCGCCCTTCTCCCAGAAGTGCCGTTCGTAGGAAATCTCGTACTGGGAGCGCTGATCGGGCCGCAGGTCGGAATTGCCGGCGGTCACGCCGCTCCCCCCGAGATTGCCGGTCGCGACGAAATTGTTGAAGTCGAGCTGGCCGACCACCCGCTCATAGCGCAGCCTGAGCTGGCTGTCCTTGTCGGGCGTCCAGGTCAGCACGGCGCGCGGCTTGGGGTAGAAAAACGAGCGGCTGACGGTCGTATCGCTGCGCTCGCTGATGATCGAATATTCGGCGCGCGCGCCGGCCTCGAACATGAAGTCCTTCGAGACTCTCCAGGTGCCCTGCGCGAAGACCTCGCCACGCCGCTCCTCGACATGGGCGCGCGCGTCGGGCAGCGCGACCGACTGGCCGTTAAGGACGAAACTGCTCAGTCCTTTAAGCGAATTATAGGCGATCTCGCCCCCGCCCTCGAAAGAGAGCGCGTCCGACCATGGATAGCGCAGCGTGTCGCGCAGAATGGACTCGTTGGTCATGCTGGATGAGGAAAATATCTCATCGTCGCCGGGCTGGCTCGAAGCGTTCACGTCCTTGGAGAAGCCGAGCCGCTCGAGCGCCAGCGTCTCGTCCTCCCAGCGGCCGAAATGTCCGTTCCAGTGCAGGCCGAGTTCGGCGTTGCGATTGACGGAATCGTCGGTGATGTAGCGGTTGCCCTTGTCGGAGAAATAGGTGGCGGTCGAGTAGAACGGACTGTCCTGGAGCGCCAGATTGGCCTTGAAGACGCCGTCGAGCCAGGGAACGGTCGCCGCTCCCGTGAAGGCGCCTCCGCTGCCCTGGCCGGTCGTATGGGCGGTCTGGCGCGTCACCTTGCCTGTCTGCACGTCCGTGGTCTGGTGAAAGCCCCAGCCGACGGAATCGTCGAAACCGGCGTAGCGCGTGGCGGAGGCTTCGAAGGTGCTCGCGCCATTATGCTCGGTGAAGTTGAGGCTCGCGCTTGGAACGGTGTGTCCATCCTGAAAGATGTTGTCGGAGAGGTCGAGGATCCATTCGGTGGACGCCTGCTGTTTGCGCACGACATTGGCGACTACGGTCTGGCCGTGCATGTCGATGCCCGGCGCGCCGCCGCGGATCACTTCAATGTGATCGACGTCCGACGCCGGAATGCGCTGCAGAATCGATTGTAGGTCGTCCGATTTCGAGGTCGGTCGCTGCCCGTCAATGAGCACATTGCCGGCCGTTCCGGCGAAACCGCGAGCGCTGGCCCCGTCGTTGAAAGTGAAGCCGGGAAGCCGGCCGATCATGTCGTAGGCGGTGTTCGGCCGCTGATCGGCGAAATAGGAAGCCGGATAGGACAGCACGCCTCGGTCGGCGTCGTCGGCTGCGGCTGGGCCGCACAGAAGCGCAAGGGCCAAAGCCCCAAGCCGAATACGCCCACGCAAGATCATCACAGCGTCCGCCCGACCACTAAAAAATGCTGGCGATCCGGCCGCTAGTAGGGCAATAGGCGGAAAACGCATGGGCGCCTTGTGCCAAGGTTTTGGCATGCCCGCCGCGCTCCGAATATCGTTGCCGAGACATGAGCCAGGACATCGACCGGACCTCGCTGCGCCTGAAGATCGAAGGCTTCGTCCAGGCCGTCGGTTACCGCCACTTCGCGGTGAGCGAGGCCACGCGGCTCGGTCTCGACGGGTGGGTGCGCAATTGCGCCGACGGCACGGTCGAAGCGCTGGTCAGCGGCGAAACCAAGGCCGTCGAGACGTTCGTGGCCGCCTGCATGCGCGGACCGAAAGGCTCGCGCGTCGACAATGTCGAGCTTCACAGAGCCGAGCCGCCGGCGGAGAAGGGGTTCCGCCAGCGCCCGTCGCTCTAGGCGCCAACCGTCCGTCTACGGAAGAGTTCGCGGAAGGCGCACACCGCGAAGACCAGCGCCCCAAGCATCGCAAAGCCTCCGGCGATGCCGGCGATCGGTCCCCAGGTCGCGTCGTCTCCGGTGCGAAGCAGCATGGTGAGCGCCGGGATCATGATGGCGATGCCGAGCGCCGTGAGCAGAAACACCGTCCACGCCAGGCGCGGGGAATAGGTGTTCTTGGTGAGCGCGAAAAACGTTCCGTAAAGGCCCATCGTCACCCAGCCGATGAGATTGAGGTGCGCATGGACTGGCGCGAGCACGAAATCGTTGGCCTTGGCCATGTATTGGCCCAGCGTCATTCCGGCGAGAACGAACAGAATTCCGAGTGAAAAGAACGCTGCGGATACGCGCGGCATACCAACCTCCGACAATATTTCCCCAAGACTCAGAAGATTTGCACGGAGAACACTTCGGCGAAAGCCCGTTTGAGGGCGCGGTCGGCGTCGGACATCGAAGCCTCGACGCCCAGGTCGCGCAGGCTGGTGACGCCGTGCCCGCGCACGCCACAGGGGACGATTCCCGCAAAATGCGAAAGATCGGGCGATACGTTGAACGATATGCCGTGAAAGCTCACCCAGCGCCGCACGCGCACGCCGATGGCGGCGATCTTGTCTTCGCGACCGCCGCCGCGCGCGACCCAGATGCCGACGCGGCCCTCGCGCCGCTCGCCCTTCACGCCGAGCTCGGCGAGCGCCTGGATCAGCCATTCTTCGAGATTCCGCACGAAGCCGCGCACGTCGCCGCCCCGCCGCCTGAGATCGAGCATCACATAGGCGACTCGCTGGCCGGGCCCGTGATAGGTGAACTGGCCGCCGCGGCCCGTCCGGAAAACCGGAAAGCGCGCCTCAAGCAGATCGGAATCTTTCGCGCTCGTGCCCGCCGTATAGATCGGCGGATGCTGCAGCAGCCAGACCATTTCCGGCGCGCGCCGATCGGCGATCGCTGCGGCGCGAGTCTCCATGAACTCGACCGCCGGCGCATAGTCGGTAAACCCGTCATCGACGCGCCATTCGACGCTCGGCCTTAACCCGTCGGAAACCATAAGCGCGAGAGGATCGGCGCGGCTCATCATGGATCCCTTCATGTCCTCCAACCTCAACGGCGTCAAAGTGGAAATTTCGGTCGTCCTCGGCCGCTCGGTCATTCCCATGCATCAGCTCCTTCGGATGGGCCGCGGGGCCGTCATCGAGCTGGACTCCGCCCAAGACGATCCGGTCACGGTGCTCGCCAACGAAAAGCCCGTCGCGAAAGGCGAGATCGTCATCCACGGCGACAAGATCGGCGTATCTATCACCAGTCTGCTCGGCGCGTACCAGTAATAACAACATATGTAGTGTAGATCATAAAATTCTCCACAGCATCCTTGCATTAATCTGGTCCCGAACGTACCTCTAGGATCCGGCGGCCATGGCCGCCCCGGAGGTGCTCATGCTTCCCATCGCCCTCGATCCTACCCGGCTCAGGATCGGCCTTACGGGCCTCGATCCGGCCCTCTCGCGCAGGCGCGCGACGCTTATCCCCGGCGGCGTAGAACCGATTGAAATCGCCCCCGAGGGCGTCCTCGACGGGCTCGATCTGCTTTTCGTGGCGGGCCTGCCGCGGGGGACGGCCGCTGCGCTGGCTGCGCGCGCAAGGGCCGCCGGCATCCTTGTCAATGTCGAAGACGAGCCCGACCTCTGCGATTTCCATATGCCGGCGACGGTCCGGCGCGGCGATCTCGCTTTGACGGTTTCGACCAGTGGCCGCGCGCCGGGCCTGGCAAGGCTGGTGCGAGAGTGGCTGGGCAGGGCTTTCGGCGCCGAATGGGCCGAGCGGGTCGACGCGGTCGGCCAGGCGCGGGCGCGCTGGCGGGGCGAGGGCGCATCCGGCGAGGAGGTCTACCGGCGCATACGCGATCTGGCGCGGCGGGAACGGTGGTTGCCATGAGCGGCGCCGCAACCGTTATTGACGCCGCAAGAGGACTGAGGCCCCGCGTCTTCGACCGATCCGTCCCGAACGCCGGCGACGCCCATGCCGCAGCGACCTTGGCACGGCTCGAAGCGCAGGCTGAAGGACGCGACGCTAGCGGCATTCTCGCCCTTGCGCTCAAGGAGGAATTCGAAGGCCGCGTCGCGGTCATTTCCTCGTTCGGATCGGAGTCGGTCGTGCTGTTGCACCTGGTGTCGGAGATTGCGCCCAACACGCCGATCCTGTTTCTCAATACCGGCAAGCTGTTCGGCGAAACCCTGCGCTATCGCGACCGGCTGCAGGACGCGCTCGGCCTCGGCGACGTCCGCTCCATCGGCCCTGACGCGAGCGACAGGCAGGCGCGCGATCCGGAGGGTACGTTGTGGTCGCGCGACGCCGACGCCTGCTGCGATTTCCGCAAGACCGTTCCGATCCGCCGCGCGCTCGAGGGCTTCGCCGCCCAGGTCACCGGCCGCAAACGCTTCCAGACCCATGCGCGCGCCGCGATGCGCCGGGTCGAATATTACGAGGGACGCTTCCGCTTCAATCCGCTCGCCGATTGGACGAGGGAAGACCTCGACGCCTATATCGCGGCGCGCAATCTTCCCAGCCATCCATTGGTGGAGGACGGCTATCCTTCGATCGGCTGCATCCCCTGCACGAGGCGGGTGCGCGACGGCGAGAGGTATCGCGACGGGCGCTGGTCGGGCCTCGACAAGGACGAATGCGGCATCCACGGCCTGGACGGAGAGGGCATCTGATCGGTCCTTGGAGCGCGACCGATTGATTCGCCCCCACAGCCGTCTCGCTTTGCGGGCGCATCGCAAATGGCCGCTCGACTTGAACCTACGATAGAGAAATTGTTACGCTCTCGCACAATCCAGGGCTGTCAGGAGGATTTCCATGTCGCGGAATCGAGGCTGGAGATGTTCGCCGCCACGAGGCGTGAGCGGCTTTCCGATTGCTCTTGCGCTCGGCGTATTTGGCGCCGCGTTGTGCAATGCGGCCGCGGCCAAGACTGTCCGCTTTGATGCGGCAGACCATGTGCTGACGTCGCCCATGGCCATCAACGCTTCGCAATGGATCGTGGGCGACGATTTGGATTGGGTGAATGGGGTCATGCACGCTTTCCTGCGTTCGCCAGGCGGAGAGATCACCTCCATCGATGTCGACGGCAGCACATGCGGAACTTTTGCGAGCGGCATGAATCGACGCGGCGCGATCGTGGGCCATTCCTGCATCGGCGATCGCAATGCGCAGGGCTTTCTGAGATCGCACGACGGCGCATTGACCACCATCACTGTGCCAGGCGCGGTCAGCACCACCGCTTACAGCATAAACAATGCCGGCCTCATAACCGGCAGCTACTGGGACGCGGATGGAGTCAGTCACGGGTATGTGCGCGCCACAGACGGCGCGATCACGGAGTTCGACCCGTCGGGTTCGACATCTACGTATGCCGGCTACATCAACAAGGCGGGCGCGATCGCCGGAGATTACCTGGACGAGAGCGGCGTCGGTCATGGTTTTCTGCGTGCTCCCGA
>DASZRM010000074.1:0-7717 GCA_035549135.1 Rhizomicrobium sp.
CCGGCTCCTGCTGGGTGATGCAGTGAATGCCCCCGCCGCCTTCGACGATATCGAGCGCGTCGATGGAAAGGATGTCGCGATCCGGAAAGCAGCTGGCGAGCGTTGCGCGGGCTCTCTCGTCGTTCGAATCGTCGAAGGCCGGCATCACCACCCCGCCATTGGGAAGGTAGAAATTCACGTAGCTCGCCTGCAGCAGCCGGCCGCGCGAATCCGTTCGCGCGCGGAGCGGCTGC
This sequence comes from Rhizomicrobium sp., assembly GCA_035549135.1. Classification (GTDB taxonomy): domain Bacteria; phylum Pseudomonadota; class Alphaproteobacteria; order Micropepsales; family Micropepsaceae; genus Rhizomicrobium. The sequence goes on from DASZRM010000074.1 coordinate 234, forward strand.
TCGAGTTCGATCACCTCGATGGCGCGGCCTTCCGCGTCGCGCGCCGCCTTCAGCCGTCGCGCCGCCTCCCGCGCCGGGGCGAAATCGGGATGGGACGACGACGAAGGCACGCCGACGATTGCGCGTCCCGGTTCGACGAAGCAGGCGATATTATCGACATGCCCGTCCGTCTCCTCGTCGGAGAAACCCTCGCCCAGCCAGACGATCTTGCGCGCGCCGGTGTAGATGGCCAGGCGCTCCTCCACCTCTTCGCGCGTCAGGCCCGGATTGCGGTTGGGATTGAGCAAGGTCTGCTCGGTCGTGATCAGCGTGCCTTCGCCGTCGCAATGTATGGCGCCGCCCTCGCAGACGAGCGGCGCCTCGAAAATGCGCGCTCCGGCGGCCTTGGCGATGCGCGTGGCGAGCTGCGCGTCTTCGGCATAGGGCTGATACTTGTTGCCCCAGGCGTTGAAGCGCCACTGCACCGCGCCGAGCGCGCCACCCGCGCCGCGCAGGAATGTCGGGCCCATGTCGCGCGCCCAGGAATCGTCGAGCGGAACCTCGAATATTTCCGTCTTGCCGGAACAGGCGAGCTTGGCCTCGGCGGCGTCGTGCGGACGCACCGCCATCACCACGGGCTCGAAGGTCGAGATCGCGCGCGCGACCCGCGCGAAAGCCTGTTTGGCGCGCAGCAATCCGTCCGGCCCGCCCCACGCTTCCACGCGGCACGGCCAGCACATCCAGGTGCGCGCATGGGTCGACCACTCCGCAGGCCAGAGGAAGCCGTCACGCACCGGACAGGGATCGTCTGCGTCCAGACGTTGGATCATGCGGCTGTATAGCCGTTTGCTCACCTGCAGGAAACGTGGTTTTGATGTCCGCCTTCCGCCCAAGCAGGGCCCGATGGGAGAATGGCATGTCCGGCAAGATTGACGCGCGTCTGAAAGCATTGAATCTGGAATTGCCGGAGCCGCCCTCCCCGGTGGCGAGCTATGTCCCCTATGTGGTCAGCGGAAATCTTGTTTTCGTGTCGGGCCAGGTCACGGCCGCGCCCGGCGGACTGAAATATATCGGCAAGCTCGGCGCCGACATCGGCCTCGAGGACGGCAAGGCCGCCGCGCGGCTTTGCGCGGTGAACGTCATCGCGCAGCTCAAGGCGGCCTGCGGCGGCGATCTCGATCGCGTGAAGCGTTGCGTCAGAGTCGGCGTCTTCGTCAATGCGGTTTCCGATTTCACGCAGCATCCCGAGGTCGCCAACGGCGCCTCCGACCTGTTCCAGGATGTCTTCGGCGAGGCGGGGCGACATTCCCGCGCCGCGGTTGGCGCCGGTTCGCTGCCGCGCGGCGTCGCCTGCGAAGTGGAAGCGGTGTTCGAGATCGCGTGACGAAGGACGGGTTGACCGCGCGACTGGCCGGTAGCGCCGGCGACATCGGAAAGGCGGCCTGGAACGCCTGCGCCAACCCCGAGGGATCGCCCTCGCCGCATCCTTTCACGCGTTACGAATTCTTCGAGGCCGTCGAGGCGTCCGGCTCGGCGACAGCCAGGACCGGCTGGCGGCCCCTGCATCTCGTCGTCGAGCGGAGCGGCGCAATCGAAGGACTGCTGCCGCTTTATCTGAAGAACCACAGCCAGGGCGAATATGTCTTCGACCACGCCTGGGCGGACGCGCTCGAACGCGCCGGCGGAGACTATTATCCCAAGCTCCAGGCAAGCGTTCCGTTCACGCCCGTCACCGGGCGCCGGCTGCTCATCGCCAAAGACGCCGATCGGCTCGAGGTCTCCGGCGCGCTACTCGGCGCGGGAGTCGGCGCGGTCAAGGAGCTGAAGGCCTCCTCGCTGCATATCACCTTCATGTCCGAGGCCGAATGGCGACTCGCCGGAGCCGCGGGCTATCTCCAGCGCACCGACCAGCAGTTCCACTGGGTGAACCGCGGCTATGCGTCCTTCGACGCCTTCCTCGCCGAACTCTCCTCCGCCAAGCGCAAGACCTTGCGCAAGGAGCGCGAAGCCGTTCGCGCGGAGGGCGTCAGTTTCGAGTGGCTGACCGGAAGCGATCTCACCGAATCGGTCTGGGACGATTTCTTCGACTTCTACATGGATACGGGCGGCCGGAAATGGGGCCATCCCTATCTGACGCGCGAGTTCTTCAGCCGCGTCGGCCAGACCATGTCCGATCAGATCCTGCTGGTGGCGGCGCGGCGCGCGGGCCGGCGCATCGCGGGCGCGCTCAATTTCATGGGCGAAGACGTGCTGTTCGGGCGCAATTGGGGCTGCGCGGAGTTCGTGCCCTTCCTGCATTTCGAGACCTGCTACTACCAGGCCATCGAATTCGCCATCGCGCGCGGCCTGGCCAAAGTCGAGGCCGGAGCGCAGGGCGCGCACAAGCTCCTGCGCGGCTATATGCCGGCCGCCACCTACAGCGCGCACTACATCGCCCATCCTGGCCTCAGGCGCGCAGTCGACGACTATCTCGCGCGCGAGCGCGAAGCGGTGGCGGAGCACATCGGCGAGCTGGCCGAACACGGGCCGTTTCGGAAGGCTCCCTAGTCCCTTTGGTCATGGCCGCGTTTGCCCCGGCCGTCCAGCGAACGACACGAGTCTGGATGGCCGGCTCGCGCTTCGCTACGTTCGCTCGCCGGCCATGACGAGGTTCCGAGGTGCCCTACGATCCCAACAACATTTTCGCCCGCATCCTGCGCGGCGAGCTGCCCAAGGTGGCCGTGTATGAGGACGACCTCACCCTCGCCTTTCTCGACATCATGCCGGCCGTCGAGGGACACACGCTGGTCATCACGCGCGAGCCCGCCGAGGGGCTTCTCGACCTCTCGCCCGAGGGCGCGGCGGCGCTCATCCGGACGACGCAGAAGGTCGCAAGGGCCGTCAAGTCCGCGCTGAACGCACCCGGCGTCATGCTGGCCCAGCTTAACGGCGCGGCGGCCGGGCAGAGCGTTCCGCACATCCATTTTCATGTGCTGCCGCGCTATGAGGGGGCGGATCTGAGCCTTCATGGGCGGGCGATGGCGCGGCCCGAGGCGCTCGAGGCTGTGGGCGCCAGGATCAGGGCGGCGTTCTGAGGCGAAAAATCTTTCGGCCGGGACTTGTCCGGGCCCGGCGCGATCCCGACCTTAACAGGGCGATGGCCGTCGCCGGCGGCCGCGCCGATTGGGGCCGGAGACCATGCTTTACCTGCTCGCCTTTTTCTGTTCTCCCCTTGCGCTCCTCTTCGCAGGCAAGCCGTTCCAGGCGCTCGCCAACCTCATTCTCTATATCCTGTCGATCGCGGCATGGCTGACGGTCGTCTTCTTCCACGCGGGATTCCTGATCTGGGCGATCGCGGCGCTCCACGCCGTCCTCGCCATCCACGACGCGCGCGAGGATCGGCGCGCGCGCCGGATCATCGCGGCCGGCCGCGACGACAGGTTCGCCGGCTGAAAGCCTTACCGCCCCGAGGCGCGCGGCAACGCGCGCTTGGACGGCGCGGCGGCTGGATCGGTCACGACCGTATAGGTCCCCGATTCAAACTTGTTGAAGGTCAGTCCGTCCTTGGTGAAAGACAGCGACCAGTGGCCGCCCGTCACGAAGGGGTAGGACGCCTCGAACACATATTGCACGCCGGGATCGTTGGGAAACTGCACGCCGGCGATGGCGGCCTTACCGAGATTTTTGGTCTTGGCGATATAGCCGACGCCGATCCCCGTCTCGCAGGCCGGATCGTCGAATCCGACGACGACGTTCTTCTTGATGTTGACGGTCAGCGTGTCGCAATAGCCGTCGAGGCTGATCACCGCCGTCGCGGTTTTCGCCGACGCCGCGCCCGCAGTCAGCAACAACCCGGCCAGCCCCAGGGCGACGATCTTTTTCATGTTCTTCTCCTGAAACCCCGCATTCGCAGTTGCAATGTACAGAGCTTGATCGTCACGACCAACGCCCAATGCGCACAGGGTAAATTGCGCTTGTAACGATTTTGCGCGATGCGCGGCGCGAAGTTCCCAAATCGAAAACGTTAACCGCGGCGGATCAGCGCAGAGAGGCGCCGGCGCTCGCGTTCTGCGCGAAGAAACCTTTCCGCCGCCGTGCGCGCAGGACTAGGCTCGCCGTCGGCAGCGACCGAATCCGGCCGCTCGATTCGGAGGGAAAAATGTCATCTGGCAAAATCGCCGCGGCCTTCGCGGCGCTGATCTGTCTGTCGCTTGCCGGCGCGCAAGCGGCGCGCGCGGACGAAAGCAGGGCCGCCGCCTATTGCGTCAAGAAAGGCGGCGTCGTGCAGACGCGCATCGCCGAATACGGCACGAACGGAGGCAGCCCGCTGGTGTTGTCGGGCAAGCGCGAATTCTGCCAGTTCTCGGCCAAGGACGGCAGCCAGATCAACCTGCTGCTCAGCACGCTCTTCACCAAGCAGCCGACGCTTGCGGCGCTTGCCTATTACGCCCAAGTCGAAATGAGCGGCGACTGCTCGGGCAACCCCGCATCGTGCTACTGCACGCAACTCGGCGGTTCCGACCTCTTCGGCGGCATCGACGCGGCGGGCGGCGGCTGGGTGCTCGACACCGATCCCAACGACGTTCTTGAGTCCTGCGTTTTCCCGGACATGTCCTCGATCGATTCCTGGGGCTTGGCCTATCATTCTGTGGGAACGATCCGCGGCAAGGACCTGGCCAAGGTGTTGCGCTACCCCAACCCCTACCCGGCCGCCCGTCGCGCTCCCTCGAAGATGCCGTATCGCCACGCGCGGACGCTGAGGACGCTCTGACGTCCGCCTGACTTGCGCCGGCCGGAGCGCGGAGCGCCGCTCCGGCCCGGCGGCGCAAGGGCGACGGCTGGAAGCGGCGCGCGCCCCGGCCTATCGTGCCGCGTTGGGGGGCGCTCTTGGACGGGCTGAAAGACACAGGATCGCGTGGATTTGCGTCGAAGGCGGCGCAAGCCGCGCTTGGCGCGCTGTCGTGGCTGCGCGCCGCGATCGCGCCTGCGCCCTACGAGCCGGCTGTCTCCTTCACGAGCGCCGACTATGCGCTTGCAGGCCTTGCCGCGGCCATCGGCGTCGTCATCGCGGCGCTCGGACCGCTCGCCTTCTCGCACCACGTCTATGTGACCAGTCTCGGCTCTTATTTTTCGGCCGATCCCGACCGCGTGCTGGCCTCGATGACCGACCGGTGGAGCGAGCACAATCACCGGGTTTCGGCGCACCCCATTTTTTCGCTGCTGGTCTTTCCGCCGGTCCGCATCCTGATGCTGTTCGGGGTTCCGCCGTTGATGGGCGCGACACTTCTCTGCGCGCTCTGCGCCGCGGCGAGCGCGGGCCTCTTCTATCTTTCGATGCGCGGGCTCGGGCTTGGCCGCTCCTTCGCCGCGCTGATTTCAGCCGCCTACTGCGCCAGCGCCGGTTTCATCTATTGGAATTCGTTTCCGGAGACCTTCTCCTACTCGGCGGCAACGATCGTGCTGGCCGTCTTCCTCCTCACCGGCGTCTCCGCGAAGCGGCAATGGGCGTGGATCGCAGCCTCCGCCGCGACGCTTTCCATGCTGGTGACGAACTGGGCGTTCGGCCTTCTGGCGACGTTCCTGCGACTGGACGCGAAGAGATTTCTGCAAGCGAACGCGATCGCCTTCGCCCTCGTCGCCGCGCTGTCGCTCGTTCAAGGCGCGGTGTTTCCGCGCGCGCTCTATTTCTTCGATCCGAGGCCGCTCTGGACGTCGGTCACCACCGAGACGGAAGTCAGCATGGCCGACGCCGGACTGAGAGCCTTCACGCCGCTCGCCAATCTGCGCTCGAGCCTTCTTTACAGCGCGGTGACGCCGCCGGCCCGCACCGAAAAGGGCGTCGGACCGTGGGGCGCCTATGCGTGGGTCAACAACACCTATTCGCCCATAGGCGACATGCGCTGGACGGGCTTGGCGGCGCTCGCGGCCTGGATCGTCCTTCTCGCATTGGGCCTCTGGGGGTGCCGGCTTCAGACGTCGCGCCGTCCGGTCGCAGCCGCGCTTCTGATCGGCGCGGCGCTTCAGATCGCGCTTTACGCGGTCTATGGGGAGATTCCGTTCCTGTTCAGCGCCAACCTCATGCCGCTGCTGATGGCGGTCGCGGGCTTTGCCTGGTTTACGCCGGCGCGGCGGATCGCTGCGATCGCTGCGCTCGCCTTTGCGATCCTTGGCGGGGCGAACAACTATATGGAGTTCCTGAATTCGGCGCGCCAGGCAAGCGAGGTGTCCCATTGGCAGGCGGAACGGGTATACATCACCCATATTCCGGGGCTCGAATAGGATCGGCGCAATGGAGAAGGCTGTCACGCATAAGGGATCGTGCCTTTGCGGCGCGGTTCGTTTCACGGTCACGGGCGAGCTCAAGCCGCCGGATGCGTGCCATTGCACGATCTGCCGCAAGATTTCCGGCCATTACTATTCTGGGACCGATATTCCGCGCGAGCGCGTGACGATCGAAGGCGAGGAGAACGTCACCTGGTATCGCTCGTCGGAGAAGGCGCGCCGCGGCTTCTGCAAGATTTGCGGCGCGAACATGTTCTTCGACCCGATCTATCGCGACTGGATCGGGCTTTCGATGGGCGCCTTCGACAAGCCGACGGGGACGAAGCTTGCGATCCACATCTTCACCGCCGACAAGGGCGACTATTACGAGATCGGCGAAGACGGCGTGCCGAAATACGAGACGATTCCGCCCTCCCCTTGAGGATTGAGGAAGCGACAGCGCACCGACCTCGAACCGCCGAAGGCGGTCGACTTCGCTCAGCTTGTCATCCCCGGCCGAGCGAAGCGGAAGCTTCGCGAGGAGAAGGGGACCCAGGTGGATCGGGCGCCACGACCCCTCCCCGAAATTTGCGTTCCGCAAATTTCGACCCTCCCTCAAGGGGAGGGTCAAAGCGAGATAGCGACCGAACCAGCAGCGTGTCGCCGGAGTGCTCCGTTCTCGAAACCCTATTCCACCCTCCCCTTGAGGGAGGGTCGAACCGCCGAAGGCGGTTCGGGGAGGGGTACGCCGCTGTCGTCAATTGCGCGGCCGATCGCATCGGTGACCAGGTCTCGATTCTTCAGAAATTCCTCATTGGAAAATCTAAGCACGCGATAGCCACGCTTCGTCAGCCAAACCGTGCGCGCTGCGTCGTAGGCGATGTTTTCATCCGTGCCGTGCTGGCTGCCGTCAAGTTCGACGATCAGCTTCGCAGCGGAGCAATAGAAATCGGCGATGTAGGGCCCGAGGGGCTGCTGGCGACGAAAGCGCAATCCGGCGAATTGTTTTGCACGCAGGAGCGACCAAAGCTTTCTTTCGCAGTCGGTCGCATTTTGCCGAAGATCGCGTGCGTTGCCTTGCTTGTGCTGCGCGCGGCGCATCGGATCGGAATGGTAGCGTGCCACGACCCCTCCCCGAAATTTGCGTTCCGCAAATTTCGACCCTCCCTCAAGGGGAGGGTTGGATCTTAGCACAACTTAAACGAGATATCACCCTAACGGCGGAAAAGAGCCAGCTAAACGCTCTCCTCCGGCTCCTGCCTCTT
>DASZRM010000075.1:0-3150 GCA_035549135.1 Rhizomicrobium sp.
TTCGATCCTGATCGCCTTCATCGTGATCGGAATCTTCCTGTTCCGGATCCGCGAACGCTTCGACACCGTCGATGTGGAGGCGCTGGACCGCGCCCGCGGGGCGCCGCAATGACGCCCGTCGCATTCGATCCGATCTGGGGCGTGCTTCTGACGCCCGCCGCGGCGGCCGCGCTGCTTGCGATCACGCCGGGTTACAGGCGCTCGGCGGCGCTCAATGTCGGGGCGTGCCTGGTCACGCTCGTCTTCGCGCTGACGCTGTTCTTCCGCCATGCGCCGCCAAATTCCTATGTGCTGATCGACGATCTCAACATCGTTTTCATCGCGCTCACCGCCTTCATCGGCTTCACCGCGAGCGTGTTCAGCGCGAGCTATATCGGCCACGAGCTGGAAACCGGACGGCTGACGCCGCCCTATCTCAGATTCTATCACGCGATGTACCAGATCATGATGCTCGGCATGAATCTGGCGCTCGTCGCCAACAATATCGGGCTGATGTGGGTGGCCATCGAAATCGCGACCCTCGCCACCGTCCTGATGGTGGGCGTCTACCGCACGCATGAAGCGCTCGAGGCCGCGTGGAAATACTTCATCCTGGCGAGCGTCGGCATCGCCTTCGCCCTGTTCGGCACGATCCTCGTCTACATGGCCGCCCGCCCGGTGATGGGCGAGGGCTATCAAGGCATGATCTGGTCGATGCTGATGACGCATGTGGCGAAGTTCGACCCGGCGCTGCTCAACGTCGCCTTCATCTTCCTGCTGCTCGGCTATGGCACGAAGGTGGGGCTCGCGCCGCTTCACGCCTGGCTGCCCGACGCGCATGCGGAGGGCCCCACGCCGATTTCCGCCGTGCTGTCCGGACTGCTGCTCAATGTCGCGCTCTACGCGATCCTGCGCTTCAAGATGCTGCTCGCCGCCAATGCGGGAGCGATCTCGCCCGGACCGCTGATGGCGGCGATCGGCCTTGTCTCGCTCGTCTTCGCCGCGTTCATGCTCTACCGCCGGCGCGACATCAAGCGGCTCTTCGCCTATTCCTCCATCGAGCACATGGGCATCATCGTCTTCGCCTTCGGAATGGGCGGCGCGCTCGCGAATTTCGCCGGCCTTCTGCAGATGACGATGCACAGCCTCACCAAATCGGCGATCTTCTTCGCCGTGGGGCACGTCGCGCAGGTCAAGGGCACGCAGCGGATTTCCGAAATCCGCGGGCTCACGGTCTCCCATCCCCTGCTCGGCTGGGGATTGGTGCTGGGCGTCGTCGCGATCGCCGGCATGCCGCCGCTCGGCGTCTTCATGAGCGAATTCCTGATCGCAAGTTCGAGCTTTTCGCGCGCCCCGCTTCTCGCCGGGATCTTCGTGCTGGGACTCATCGTCGCCTTCGGCGCGCTGATCCTGCGGCTGCAATCGGTCGCGTTCGGCGAACCGCAGGGAAGCGCGGCGCCCGCGCGCGCCTCCTATGCGCCCATGTACGCGCATCTGGCGCTGGTGCTTCTCGCCGGCCTTTATCCGCCGCCCGCGCTGGTCGCCTGGTTCCAGCATGTCGCGGCGATGCTGGGTTAGGCCATGCGCACCATCGCCGACGCCATGACGGAAGGACGGCTCGTCGACGGCCACCGCCCCTGGCCGCGCGCGAGCGTGGATGAAGGCGCCTGGCGCGCCGTCGCGTCCCGGCTCGGCGGCGCGGGCTTCACGCTCTCCGGTCTCTGGGGCGAAGCCGAGACGGCGCATATGGCCGTGCTCGACGAGGACGCCGGCGCCCTGGGCGTCGTCAGCCTCGACTGTCCGGACGGCGCATTCGCCTCGATCGGCGCGGTCCATGCGCCGGCGATCCGTCTCGAACGGGCGATCTTCGACCTCTTCGGACTGCGGCCGGAGGGCGCGCCGGACGCGCGGCCGTGGCTCGATCACGGACGCTGGGCCGTTCGCCATCCGCTCGGCGCGCGCAGCGAACCGGCGGCGCGCGAGGCTTACGCCTTTCTCGACGCGGAGGGCGAAGGCCTGCATCAGATTGCGGTGGGGCCGATCCACGCCGGAATCATCGAGCCCGGCCATTTCCGTTTTCATGTGAACGGCGAGACCGTCGTGCGCCTCGAGCAGCGGCTTGGCTATGTCCACAAGGGCGTCGAGTCGCTGATGGCGGGCGCCGATCTGGAGCGGGCGGCGCGGCTCGCCGGTCGCACGTCCGGCGACAGCACGGTCGCCTACCAGCTGGCCTTCGCCCGCGCCGCGGAAGCGGCCCTCGGCATCGACGCGCCGCCGCGCGCGCATTGGCTTCGCGCTCTGATGGCGGAGATGGAGCGGCTCGCCAATCATCTCGGCGATGTCGGCGCGATCTGCAACGACGCATCGTTTGCCATGATGCTCGCCCATTGCGCGGTCTTGCGCGAACGCGCGCTCCGGGCGGCGCAGGCCTGTTTCGGCCATAGGCTGATGCGCGACTGCATCTGGCCAGGCGGCGTCAGCGTCGACCTCGACGCGCGCGGAACGGCGACCCTGCGGGAGTTCGTCGATCTGCTTCGCCGGCGCTTTCCCCCGCTCGCAGCGCTCTATGACGGGGTCGCGTCATTGCAGGACCGCACCGTCGGAGCCGGCGTTCTGGCGCCCGATCTGGCGCGCCGCTTCGGCGCCGGCGGTTACATCGGCCGCGCCTCGGACCGCGCCTTCGACGCGCGTCGCAATCTCGCCTACCCGCCTTACGACGAGCTGAGCTTTTCGGTTCCGACGCTCGAGGAAGGCGACGTCGACGCGCGCGTGCGCATCCGCATCCAGGAGATTTCGGAAAGCCTGAAGCTGATCGACGCGATCCTGGCGCGGCTTCCCGCGGGAGACATTCGCGCGCCGCTCCCCGCGCGCTCCGGCGAGGGCGTGGCGCTGGTCGAAGGCTTTCGAGGAGACGTGCTTGTCTGGCTGAGGCTCGACGAAGCGGCGAAAGTCCGCCGCTGCCATCTGCGCGATCCGTCCTGGTTCCAGTGGCCGCTGCTCGAAGCGGCGATCGCCAACAACATCGTTGCGGACTTTCCGCTCTGCAACAAATCGTTCAACTGCTCCTATTCGGGGCACGATCTGTGAGGCGGCGATGCGCAGATTCCTGATCGACGGCTTGGTCCGTCCGCCGCTGACCGAGCCGGCTCCGGGATCGGACGATCCCGAACT
>DASZRM010000076.1:0-3328 GCA_035549135.1 Rhizomicrobium sp.
TTGTCGAGCGCAAATTGCGAACGCTGAACCGCTCGCGCGCACGAGAAATGCGTCATGCGCCTGCGACAACCGAAAAGCTGTTCTGGAACGAAGTGCGCGACCGCAAGCTCGGCGGCTTCAAGTTCCGGCGGCAAGTTCTGATCGGTCCGTACATCGCGGACTATGTCTGCGTGGAGAAGAAGCTGATTGTCGAGCTCGACGGCAAGCTGCACGAAGAGCGCGGCGGCTATGACGCCGCTCGCGACGCCTATCTCCGCAAACGGGGTTATCGCGTCATCCGCTTCCGGAACGAGGATTTCGGCGACGACATGTTCGGAACGCTGGAATACATCCGCCGCGAGCTCGAATCGGCCCCCTCATCCCGGCCCTCTCCCCCGCTGAAGCGGGGGCGAGGGAGGATCAAAAGGAAAATCGCTCTCCCCCACCGGGGGAGAGGGCAGGGGTGAGGGGGCGTCGGAAGCCCGAAGGCAGACGCCGGAAATCGGAAGCGAAGCTGGATAGGACGAAGAACCGACCCTCCCCTTGAGGGTAGAGGTAGCGACAGCGTACCGACATCGAAAATGCGAAGCGCTTCGGGGAGGGGTGAGTCACCGAACCCCTCCCCGAAATGTTTTCGCGCCTGACGGCACTCAAACATTTCGACCCTCCCTCAAGGGGAGGGTGGAAGAAAGCAGCCATGACCACCGTCACCTATGCGCGGCGAAGGCTCGCGCGTGCGAGCGCGCCTGCGCGTCTCGCAAATCTCGGCCGCGACGAGTTCGAAGGCTATGCCTCGCTGTTCGGCGTCGCCGATGGCGCGGGCGATGTCGTCGCTCCCGGCGCCTTCGCGGCGTCCTTGCGCAAACGTCCGCCGGATCAGGTGCGCATGCTCTATCAACATTCCGCGCATGAGCCGCTCGGCGTGTGGGAGACGATCCGCGAAGACGCGCGCGGGCTTTATGTGCGCGGGCGGCTGACGCTCGACGTGCCGCGCGTCAACGACGTGCGCGCGCTGATCGCCGACGGCGCGCTCGACGGCCTCTCAATCGGTTTCCGCACCGTGCGCGCAAGACGCGACTCCCGAACGGGCCATCGCCTGCTTACCGAAGTCGAACTCTGGGAGATCTCGGTCGTGACGTTTCCCTTGCTCAAGGGAAGCGGCGTGACGGGGATCGGGGAGAAGAGCGCGCAAGCGCTCCGCAGCAAACCACAACTGTCATCCCCGGCGAGCGCAATGCGCATTGCGCGTGGCGCGAGGGAAGGGGACCCAGCTCGTGGTCGTGTCGCGATCAAGCCGGTTTCGCGCGCGCATTGAGACACTTCGTTCGGCGGCAACCACCTGGGTCCCCTTCCCCTCGCTCCCTCGGAGCGCTCGGCCGGGGATGACAACTTTTTTTGCTTCAACAGGAGAACACAGAATGGAACTGGAAACCAAAACCATCGATGCGGCGAACAACCGCGAGATCCGCCAGGCGTTCGACGACCTCGCGCGCGAGTTCGACGCCTTCAAGCAGGCGAATGACGAGCGCCTCGGCGAAATCGAGAAGCGCTCCGCCGATGTCGTTACCGAGGACAAGGTCGAGCGCATCAACCAGGCGCTGACCGAACAGAAGCGCGCGCTCGACGAGCTGGTGCTCGCTTCGCAGCGTCCCGCGATCGGCGGCGAGCGAAAGTCCTTCTCGCCGCAGCTGCGCGAGCGCAAGGCCGCGTTCGACCGCTATGTGCGCAAGGGCGACGCCGGCGGGCTCGATGCGCTCGAGCTGAAGGCGCTGTCGGCCGGCTCGAACCCCGACGGCGGCTACACCGTTCCGCTCGAGATCGAGAGCACCATCGACCGCGTTCTGGCGAAGGCCTCGCCGATCCGCTCCATCGCGACGGTGCGCCAGATCGGCGCCAATGTGTATCGCAAGCCGATCGCGACGGCGGGCGCGGCGAGCGGATGGACGGGCGAAACCGACAGCGTCGCGCAGACCAACACGCCGACCCTGGCCGCGCTCGATTTCCCGGCGATGGAGCTTTACGCCATGCCGGCCGCGACGCAGACCCTGCTCGACGACAGCCAGGTCGATATCGAGCAATGGCTCGCCGACGAGGTGCAGATCGTGTTCGCGGAGCAGGAAGGCGCCGCGTTCGTCAACGGCGACGGCTCGAACAAGCCGACCGGCTTCCTGCAGTACGCGACCATCGCCGATGCGTCGTGGAGCTGGGGCAAGCTCGGCTACATCGCAAGCGGCGCGGACGGCGCCTTCGCAGCGTCCAATCCCGCCGATGCGCTGCTCGATCTCGCCTATGCGCCGAAGCAGGGCTATCGCGCGAACGGCCGTTGGGTGATGAACCGCAAGACCGAAAGCGCCGTGCGCAAGTTCAAGGACGACAACGGCAACTACATCTGGCAGCCCGGCACAACGGCCGGCCAGCCGGCGACGCTGTTCGGCTATCCGGTGACGGAAGTGGAGGATATGCCCGACATCGCGTCGAATTCGTTCGCCATCGCGTTCGGCGATTTCGCGCGCGGCTATCTGGTGGTCGATCGCATCGGCGTGCGGGTGCTGCGCGATCCCTACAGCGCGAAACCCTATGTGCTGTTCTACACCACCAAGCGCGTCGGTGGCGGCGTTCAGAACTTCGAGGCGATCAAGCTGATGAAGTTCGCGGCAAGCTAGTGACCCACCCTCCCCTAGAGGGAGGGTCAAAAACGCGAAGCGTTTTTGGGGAGGGGCGGCCTTTTTTTTGCGGCAACGACCCCTCCCCGAAATTTGCTCGCTCCGCTCACAAATTGCGACCCTCCCTCAAGGGGAGGGTGGAGAAATAAATGTCCCTCCAACTCATCACCCCTCCCGCCATCGAGCCGGTCACGCTCGACGAGGCGAAGGCGCATCTCAAAGTCGATACGAGCGACGACGATGCGCTGATTGCGCGGCTGATCGCTGCCGCGCGCACGCGCGCCGAATGGCATACCGGCCGCGCCTTCGTCACGCAGAGCTGGATCCTCTGGCTCGACGAATGGCCGCTCTGCGGCGCGGTTGAGATTCCCTTGCCGCCGCTGCAACAGGTCGCGTCCGTCACGACTTACGACCGCAGCGACGATGCGGCGACGCTCGATCCGGCGAATTACCAGGTCGATACAGCTTCGCAGCCGGGGCGGCTGGCGCTGAAGAACGCGATCGTTCCGCCCGTCGCCAATCTGCGCGGCGTGAACGCCATCGCGATAGCGTTCGATGCCGGCTATGGCGCGGCGGCGAGCGATGTGCCCGCGCCGCTCCGCGAAGCGGTCCTCGAGATCGTGGCGGAGCTTTATGTTCATCGCGGCGATGGCCCGGAGGAACTCTCGCTCACATCCCAGGCGCTT
>DASZRM010000077.1:0-28417 GCA_035549135.1 Rhizomicrobium sp.
GAGATCGGCAAGGAAAAATTCGCGGTTGGCGACTTCAGCCATCTTCCGACTCGCTGCAAATTCATGGCCCTGGCCCCCCAATGGGACTTCCTCGATTTTCTTCTCGCCGAGGCCGAGCGCTTCGCCAATTTCCGCCTGATGATGCAGGCGGAAGTGACAAACCTTCTCGCGAAAGGATCTCGCATCGCCGGCGTGCTGGTGGAGACGCCCGAGGAAACGGTGCAGATCAATGCCGGACTTGTGATCGGCGCTGACGGACGCCATTCCACCGTCCGCGCCAAGAGTAATCTGCACGTCCGCGAGATCGGCGCTCCCTTCGACGTGCTATGGATGCGCCTGCCCTATCGGGAAGGCGATCCCAAGCAGCCGGTGGCGCGCCTGGATGGCGGCGATTTCTTCATTATGCTCTATCGCGGCGACTATTGGCAGTGCGCGCTCGTCATTCCCAAAGGCGGATTCGAACCCCTCAAAAAGGCGGGCTTCGATGCGTTCCGCGAACGGCTGCAGGGCGTCGCAGGATTCGCCGCAGACCGCGTCGAATCGATAGGCGGCTTCGAAGACGTCAAGCTCCTCAGCGTCCAGGTGGACCGCATGAGGAAATGGGCCAGGCCAGGCCTTCTGTGCATTGGCGACGCCGCCCACGCCATGTCGCCGGTGGGCGGGGTGGGCGTCAATTTGGCGATTCAGGACGCGGTCGCGACAGCCAATCTGCTTGGCCCTGTGCTCGCCAAGCGCGCCCCCAGGCTCTCCGATCTCAAGCGCATTCAGGAGCGGCGCCAATGGCCGACCGAAGTCGCCCAATGGCTGCAGATTCAAGCGCAGAAGCGCATCGTCGCGCCCGCGCTCAAGGCGCAACGCACGCCGCGCCCGCCGCTCGCGCTGAGGCTGTTGAACGCCGTTCCGAGCCTTCGCAGAATTCCCGCGCGGATCGTCGGCCTTGGCGTTCGGCCCGAGCACATCGCGCAATCCCTCTTGCCTGCAACGCGGGCCTGAGGTCGCTCACATCTGCATCGTCCAGCCTTCGACACCCATCGCCGCCTGGCGAAGAGCCTCGCTCAGGGTCGGATGGGCGTGCGACGTGCGGGCGATGTCCTCGCTCGCCGCTCCGAATTCGATCGCCAGCGCGGCTTCGCCGATCAGATTTCCAGCTTCCGCGCCTAAAATGTGAACGCCGAGCACCCGGTCGTTCGAAGAATCGGCGACGACCTTCACAAACCCGTCCGTGGCCGCGATCGTCTTCGCCCTTGCGTTTGCGGTGAAGGGAAACTTGCCGACCTTGTAGGCGACGCCGGCCGCCTTCAGCTCCTCTTCACTCCTGCCGACGGAAGCGACTTCGGGGGCCGTGTAGACGACGGACGGAATGGCGTCGTAGTTCACATGGCCCGAACGACCGGCGATGTTCTCGGCGCAGGCTACCGCTTCGTCCTCGGCCTTGTGCGCAAGCATCGGACCTTCGCGGCAGTCGCCGATGGCCCAGACGCCGGCGACATTGGTCTGGAAACGCGAATCGGTGAGGACCCGGCCGCGGCTGTCGCGCCGCACGCCGATGTCGTCGAGACCGAGGCCATCGACGAACGGACGTCGGCCGATCGAAACGAGCATCGCTTCGGTCTCGACGATCTGCCGCTCGCCGCCCGCCGCCGGTTCGAGGCTGACCTTCAACGTCTCGCCGGATTTGTCGACGCCCACAACTTTGGTGGAAAGCTGAAATTTCATCCCTTGACGCTGGAGGATGCGGTGGAATTGCTTTGCGACCTCACCGTCCAGCCCCGGCGCGATCCGGTCCAGGAATTCGACCACGAGCACTTCGCTGCCGAGCCTTCGCCAGACCGAGCCGAGCTCCAACCCGATGTAGCCCGCGCCGACCACGAGCAGCCGCCTCGGGACGGAAGCCAGCGCCAGCGCGCCGGTCGAGGACAACACGCGCTCCTCGTCGATGGCGAGGCCCGGCAATGCGGTGACGTCCGAGCCGGTCGCGATGACGATGTGTCTGGTCTCGAGCGCGCGCAGGGCGCCGTCCGCGGCCTTGACCTCGACCTTGCCCGGCGCGGCGATGCGGGCTCGGCCTACGATCGCTTCGCATTTGTTCTTCTTGAGGAGGAATTCGACGCCCTTGGTGAGCTCGCCGACGATCTTGTCCTTGTGCGCCATCATCTGCTTGAGGTCGAGGCTGACCTGGGCCTGGATGCCGAGCTTGCCGAAATCCTTGCCAGCTTCCTCGAAGCGCTCGCTGGCGTGAAGCAGCGCCTTGGAGGGAATGCATCCCACATTGAGACAGGTCCCGCCGAACGTCCCCCTTGAGTCTATGCACGCGGTCTTCAGACCCAGTTGGCCGAGCCGGATCGCGGCGTTGTAGCCGCCAGGACCTCCGCCGATCACTACCGCATCGAACTGATCCGCCATGGAATTTTCTTTCAAAACCCCGAAATGCCGGGGCTATGACCGCTCCCCCGCCGCGGCCTGGATTTACCCCGGAAAGGGCGGAAAAGCCGCAAAAAAATTTCTACGCCGCCTGGAACGAGTCTCGGCGCCGTCACGTTGTAGAGGTGCGAGCGGGCATCTGATCCGGTACGCCCCAGCCCCTTCGACAGCCCGCATCGGGTGTCCGCTCGCTGTCCCGTTGTGAGTAAGCGGCGCCGGCTGTGGTCCCCCCAAGCCGGCGTTGCCTTTTGTTAGGGCATGCGGCCGAAAACCGGGCCGTGAAATCCCCTCGCCTCATAGATTCGATAGTGCGCCGCCGTACGGCCGTCGCGCTTGCGGTCGACGCCGCCGAGCGGCCGCACCTGAGCGAAGCGCGCGCCAATCAGCGCGTGGCGGTCGCGCCTGTCCTCGGCCACATAGAGCAGCGGTTGATTCAGCAGTGCCGCGTTCGGCGGAGGCCGATCGGGCCAGCGCGCAGATTCATCGACCTGGATGACAGGAAAGTGGCCGTAAAAGGCGAGCCACGCCGTCGTCTCGTAATCGCTTGTGAGCACGGCCGCCGGGCGATCCGGCCGCGCGTCGAGGTCGCGGACGACATCGGAAAAACCATAGGCCAGCAGCCTTGTCGTCGGATCGGCGCGGCCCAGAGGAATGACATCGAAAAACGCCTGCAGATAGATCAGCGCCAGCAGGCCCACCGCTGTGGGAATGGCGAGCCGGAGCGACCAGCGGGCAAATCCGGACGGCTCTCTCTTCGTCGGAGACGCCGCCAGCGCGGCCGCGACGGCGAGCGCCGGATAGAGAAAGCAGGGCCAGTTGCCCTGCACCCGATCGAAGAGCGCGTGCGCCGCGAAGAACAATGCCGCCGGCAGGATCAGCGCAATAACCATCGTGAGCCTACGCGGCGCACCGATAAGAGCGATCACCGCGCACACCAGGACAAACGGCGAGGCGAGCAGCAACTGGGCGCCCGCAAATTCCACAATATAGCGCAGCGTCAGGCCGCCCCGGCCGATGCGGCCGAACTGAAAGGCGAAAGTCTCCCAGCCATGGATTGCGTTCCAGACAAGATTCGGCGCAAAAATAATGAGCGCAACTAAGCCTCCAACATAGAGCCACGGCGATCGCCACCAGGGGCGTCCGCGCGCGGTCAGCAGCCAGGCGAGCGCGCCAAGGCCGAGAAAGAAGCCCGTATATTTCGAGAGCAGCGCCAGGCCTCCCGCCGCTCCCGCAGCCAGCCACCAGCGCCCATCCGCCGACCGGTCGAGCTTTGCGAGCGCATAGAGGAACGCTGCGGACGCGGCGATCAGGGGAGCGTCCGGCGTCGCCGCCATCGTCTCGATGGCCGCCATCGGCGTGAGATTGAAAAGCAAGCAACCGAGCGCGGCGGATTTTTCGTCGTCCAGGATTGCGGCGCCGGCGCGCCAGACAAAGCCGCCAGCGGCGATCGACAGAACCAACGAACCGAACCGTACGCCGAGCGAGTCGTCCCCGAAAAGACTCGTTCCCGCGCGAATGAGAAAGGCTATGGCCGGAGGATGATCGTAATAGCCGGCGGCGAGCCGTTTCGACCAAAGCCAATAATAGGCCTCGTCGGCCGAGAGCGGCAACGCGGCGGCCGCCACGATGCGCAAGACGAACAACGCCCCGATCATGAGAAATAGCGTGCGGGGGGTGAGAAGACCCGCTCGAATCATCGCGTGCGCCAGATGAAAAGGCTCGACATCGCGTAGTTCCAGAAGGCGCCCATTACGGCGCCGGACGCGCCGGCGACCCACCAGACTTCGCGCTGCGAATAGAGCCACGAGGCGAGGCCGACATTGGTGAGCGCGCCGACCGCGCAGAAAAGGCAGAAGCCGATGAAGCCGGTGAGCATCGACCAGCCCTTTAGCCGCCGGTCGCGGTAGGTCAATTCGTTGTTGAGGAGGAAATTGCTCGTCATCGCCGCGAAGGTGGCGATGCTCTGCGCGGCGGGGAAGGAAAGATTGAGCAGCCCCAGACGCAGAACCGCAAGATGCACTGCAAGGCCCGACGCGCCGACGATGGCGAAAAAGATGAATCGCGGGTCGAGCGCGCCGCGGCTGAGCTTCGCCGCGAGCAGTCCCAGGAATTCGACGCCGATCTGGACGTTGAACTTGCTTTCGCCGCTGTGGCGGACGCCGAAAGCGTAAGGCTGCTCGGCGATCCGCAAGGGGCCGGACGCCGTCACGATATCAAGCAGAATTTTGAACCCGGCGGGCGAGAGGCGATCGGCGATGCTTTCGAAGCGGTCGCGCCGCAGCATGAAGAAGCCGCTCATCGGATCGCTAAGCGGCGCGCCGAGGAGGGTCCTGGCGAGCCGGGTCGCGAGTCTGCTCGTCATGCCGCGCGCCTCGCCAAAGGCGTCCGCGCTGCCGCCTTCGGCGTAGCGCGTGGCGGCGACGAGGTCGGCTTCGCCGCGCTCCAGCTTTGCGAGCATCTTGGGCAGAGCCTTTTCGTCGTGTTGGAGATCGGCGTCCATCACGGCGACGTAAGGCGCGCTCGAAGACAGAATGCCTTCGATGCACGCGCCGGCAAGCCCGCGACGCCCAACTCGGCGCAGGCAACGGATGCGCGCATCGGCCGAAGCGATCTCGCGCAGCAGATCGGCGGTGCCGTCGGGCGAATTATCGTCGACGAAAATCGCCTCCCAGCGAATCCCCGCCAGAGCGGCGTCGAGCCTGCGAATTAATTCGCAGACGTTGCCGCGCTCTTTGAAGGTGGGAATGACGACGGACAGCCGCGCTCCGCCCGCGAGGGCGGCCGGTCCCAACTGCGACGGCTCGAGGCTCCCCATGAGCCTTTGGTGACCGTCCCGCCGCTCGACGTCAAGACCGCCGGCGGCCGCGGACGCGCCTTGGCGCAATCGGGCCCCAGGCCGTGACGACCTAGTCGCTTTGGGCTGGCAACTTCTTTTCTACTTCGAGCCGCGCCGCGATGATGCTTTCGAGGCGCGCGCGGTTCGCCTCATTTTCGCCCTCATTGCCCGCGGCGCCGCTGCGCGCCACGCGCTCCCAGGTCAGAAGAATGTCGAGCCGCTCAGGATCGGAAAATCGCCGGTCGCGAATGACATCGTTGGGCGTGCGAAAATAGCGCGACGGCTCGGCCTTTATCTCCTCGAGCAGTTGTTTCTTGGTCATGAGGCCGCCTTTCGCCCATGAGCAAACGCCCATCCGCCGCGTGACGTTCCGGTTCCGATTGGAACTGCGCTTGCGGCCGAACGTTGTGTGGCTGACCGGGCGAGGAAACTCCGGCGCCGCGGCCATCCAGAAACGGAGATCGGAATGACCATCAAGACACTCATCCTGGGGGGCGTTGCGACTGCGGCTCTGACCGGCGCTGCATGGATCGCGCCGGCAGGCGCCTATACGCGCCATCCCGGAACGCCGGCGGAGCATCGCCAAACGGAGGACCTGAACCAGCAGGAGCTGAACAAGGTCCAGGCCCAGGAACAGGCGACCCAGCAGGCTTCAGCTGCGCCGACGAACCAGCAGGCCTACGCGCAGCAAGGCGCAAGCGCAGAGCCAAGCGCCGCGCCAACGCCGAGTCCCAATCCGCAGTCCGGCGCGCAGTCGGAGGAAAGCCAGAACCTCGCGAGTTCTTCTGCAAGCGCGCAGTCTTCGCCCCAAACCGGGCCTCAGACCGGCGATCAGATGACGAGCCCGAACGGCGATATGGGCTCGCAGTCCAACCCGAGCGCTTCGAGCGCGCAATCAGGCGACGAAATGGCGAGCGCGAAAGGCGCGTCGGTCGCGCAAGCGGGAACAACCTCCGCCAGTCCTGAAGCCGGCGCGAGCTCGACCGTCCAAACTGGCGCATCATCCGCCGATCGGTCGATGAGCGCGAATGCGTCCGGCGCCGACAAGACACCGGTCGATTCGCTCGCAAATCCGCCTCAGGCGCTCGCGAACGCCAGCGTGGAGACCAGCAACGGCCAGGCCGTCGGCGCCGTCCAGCGCGTCATCACCGATGCGAGCGGCAAGGCCAAGGCCGTGGTCGTCTCGCTGCTCGGTCGCGTGAACAAGCTGGTCGAGATCGCCGCCAACCAACTGAGCTTCGATGAGTCGCGCAACGTCGTCGTCGCCGAGCTGAGCGCGGACGAGATCAACGCGCTTCCGCCGGCGCCGCAGAGCTGAGCGGATTTCCAAAGAGGAAAGAGCCGGCTCGCCGCCGGCTCTTTTTTTGCGCGCCCCGCGCGCTTGACTTAGCCGGAATCGATCCCGGGGCCCATTGGCGAGGCGGGAACATGCGCCCGCCTGATCAGGGGCAATGCGAAAAGCGAGATCGCGAACAAGACGGCGATCGCCCGCCAGGCGTCGTTGAACGACATGGTCACCGCCGCACGCTGCACCATCGGCGCGACTATGGCCTTGGTCAGTTCGTCGACCGGACCGAGAGGAACATTGTGGAACGGGCCGAGCGGCAGACCGACGAGCCTGGCCGCGTCGGGATCGCCCGCCTGCAGCCGCTCGATCAGATGGCGCGCATGAATGGGCGTGCGCCGCTCCAAAACAGTATCGATCAGCGCGATGCCGATCGCGCCGCCCAGATTGCGCATCAGGTTGAAGAGGCCGCTGGCGTCGGGAATCTCCGACGGCGGCCAGCGTTCCAGCGCAAGGCGCGTCGCCGGCAGAAGACACAGCATAATGCTCGCGCCGCGCAGCACCTGCGGCCAGAAGAGCCCGTCGAAATCCGTTGAGAAGGTCTCAAAGCCATTGGCGAGAAGGCCGACCCCGAACATGCCGAACCCTATGGCGGTGAGCAGGCGCGGATCGACCCGCACCTCGAGCCAGGCCGCGACCGGCGCGGTGGCGAACTGCACCGCTCCGGACACCATCATGATCTCGCCGATTTCGAGAGGCGGGTGATGGCGAACCAGTCCCAGAAAGATGGACAGCAGATACGTGGCCCCGTAGACGCCGAGGCCGAATACGAAGCTGAGCGCGCAGCCGAGAGAAAAGGAGAGATTCCGAAATCGTCGCAGCTCAACGAAAGGATAGGGCGCGCGAAGGCTGCGCCGCACTCCGGTAACGGCCGTCACGACGCAGATGGCGATCAGGCTCCAGACGAACGGCCCTTCCCAGTCGCGCTTGGGCGCCTCCTTGAGCAGGAGCTCCAGGGCGCCGAGAAAGGCGGCGGCGAGAAAGACGCCCGCATAGTCGATCCTGCGAAATTCGCTGAAGTCCGGCTTTTCGCGATTGAGGCAGAGAATGACCATAAGCGAGACGACCAGGCCCGGAATGACATTGACGAGGAAGATCCAGTGCCAGGTGTAGGTCTGCGTCAGAAAACCGCCGACGGCGGGGCCGATGGTCGGCGCGATCATCGCAAAGCCGCCGCCGATCATGGTGGCGAGCACGCGCTCGCGCTCTGGAAACAACGTAAAGGCCGAGGTGAAGACTGCCGGAATAAGCATGCCGCCGCAGAACCCCTGGACGATGCGGGCGGCGAGCAGCGGCTCGAGCGCGCCGCAAAGCGCGCAGCCGAGGCTGGCGAGCGTAAAGCCCATCGTCGAGGCGACGAACATCCAGCGCAGCGAGAGCGCGCGCGTGAGCCAACCTGTCAGCGGAATGGCGATGACTTCGGCGATCAGATAGTCGGTCTGGATCCAGCTCATGCGCTCGGGCGGAATTCGTAGCGCCGATTGAATATTGGTGAGCGAACTTGCGACCACCTGGATGTCGAGGATAGCCATGAACATGCCCGCGCACATGGCCGAAAAGGCGATCCAGATCCGCGCGCGGGGACTCATCGTGGTACGGATTTAGGCGGCAAGACGCGCATCGTCCGGCCGCTCAAGCGCCAGAGCGCGAACGCGCCCGTCCATCAGGCGCCGCCAGAGCGGCGGCGCAAGCGCCAGCAATATGCTCCCCGCATAGCCTGCCGGCAGCTCCGGCGCGGCCGCCGCATAGCGAAGGCGCTGGTAGGACTCCGTCGGCCTGCGATGATGCCAGCTGTGCCGTCCCATGTTGAAGATGAGACGATTGACCAGAACGTTGCTGCAATTCCAGCTGTGGCGGTCATCCATGGGCTCTAGGCGGCCTGCCGCATCCCTCTTCCGCTCGAGACCGTAATGGGCGACGTAGTTGAACAGTTCCAAGACCACGATCGCCACCGCGCTCTGACCCAGGAAGAAGATCGCGCCGCCCCAGCCCCATAGGGCGAGGACGGCGGACAGGATTGCGACGGCGATGGCGGCGTCGGCTGCGAGGCGATTGGCGAAAACGCGTCCGCGCCTCAAGCGCGCGCGCTCGAAACGCCAGGCTTCCATCAGCTGTCCCGCCGCCGCGCGCGGCAGGAACGCGTAGAAGCTTTCGCCAAGCCTTGCGGTGACGGAATCCCGGCCGGTCGCGGCGAAGCGGTGATGGGCATGGACATGGGCGATGCGAAAATGACGATAGAGCATTCCGCTCAGCATGAGCGCGCCGAGAACACGCTCGCCTGTCCGCGGGCTATGAACGAGCTCGTGCGCAGCAAGCATGCCGAAGACGCCCGTCGTCACGCCCACGGCGAACAGCAGGCCGAGCGCCTCGGCAAAGGTTTCGCCGCCGCAGACCCGAACCGCCCAAGCGATCAGCGCGAGTTGAAGCGGGACGAAAGCGTAGAACAGGGCTCTATAGGCGCCGTCCGATTCGACCGCCGCTCCATCGCCCTTGGAAGCGATGAATTCCGCGCCGATGAGCGCAAAGAGAAGCAGGACGATCGCGAGGACCGGCCAGCCGGGTCCCAGCGCATAAAAAAGCGCCGGAATGGAGCCGACCAGCAGAAATGGCCCTCCATAAAGCAGCATGGCGATCCCCTCCGCGCCGAAAGCCTAGCCGTTTGTCGCCTCGATCCCAACATCGCCATCCGCAAGGCGCCGACGATCGGCGAGAGCCTCGTTCTCGCGCCGCACGCGCCAGACGAGCGCAAACCCGTTGAGGATCGAAAACACAATCGCAACGGCGATTTCTCCGAAGGCGAGCGGCAGGATGGCGATTTCCCCCGCCACTACGGCGTAGTTCGGATGCCTCATGAAGCGATAGGGCCCGCGCGCGACCAGCGGCGCATTCTTGAGCGTAATGATGCGGGTCGTCCAGTAGGGACCGAGACTTGCGAGCACCCACAAGCGCGCCGCCTGAAGCAGGGCGAATGCGCCAAGCAGATAGACGTTCACATAGCCGTCGGGCCGCCGCCAGACGATCATTGCGGCGAGCCAGCCGGCGTGCAGCGCCACGATCAGCGGATAGTGCCCGCGAGCCGCTTCCCTCGCCCCGCGCATCAGCAGCCGCCGCGTGTTCCGGCGCGCGTAGAGAAGTTCAGCGAGCCGCGCAAGCGCGACCAGACCAACGACGACGTAAATGAGGCCGGACACCTTCAACTTTCGAGGACGAGGAAGGCCGACGAAAAGCCGGGGCCGAGCGCGGTCATCAGGAGTCGCTGCCCCGCTTTGCGCCAATCCATCCTCTCCAGGACGAACATGACGGTGGCCGCCGACATGTTGCCGAAGTCGCGCAACACCGACCGGCTTTCCTTGAGCGCGCCGCGTTCGAGGCCGAGCGCGTCTTCGAGCGCGTCCAGAACCTTGGCGCCGCCGGGATGGCAGGCGAAGCCGTCGATGTCGTCGGCATCGATCGCATGGCGCTCGAGGAAGCTTGAAAGAATCGAGGCGAAATCGCTCGCCACAAGCGAAGGAATGCTCTGCGCGAAGCGCGCCTTCAGCCCGTCTTCCTCGACCTCCCATCCCATGACGTCGAGCGACGACGGCCAGGTGTACTCGCCGCTCGCCGCCACGGCCGGACCACCGCCGTCGGTCGACAGAATCGCGCCCGCCGCCCCGTCGCCGAACAGCGCCGTCGCCACGATGTTGCTCTTGGAAAGATCGTTCTTGCGAAAGGTTGGCGCGCAGAGCTCAACTACCAGGAACAGGACCCGCGAGCCCGGCGCGGCGCGCGCCAGATCCGCGGCGCGCGAAAGACCGACGACGCCGCCGGCGCAACCCAATCCGAATATCGGCAGCCGCCTTATGTCGCGCCTCAGCTTCAGCCGCTCCGTCACCAGGGCGTCGAGGCTCGGCGTCGCCACCCCCGTGGTCGAAGCCACGACGATGGCGTCAATGTCGTGCGCATCGAGTCCGGCTTCGGCCAGAAGAGCGCGCGTCACGCTTTCGAGGAGTCGCGTCGCCGTCTCGATGTAGAGGGCGGTGCGGTCCCGCCATCCGTGCGGCTCTGCATACCAATCGATCGGCGCGCTGGAATAGCGGCGCTCGATGCCGGTGTTGGCGAAAACCGGCAAGAGGCGATCTATATCGTTGCGCGCATGGAAGAGTTCCCTGGCGCGGGCGATGACGTCGGTCTGCTCGAGAACAAATGGCGGAACTGCGCTCTTGAGCGCTAGAAGGCGCGCTTGCATGTCCTTGCTTTCCTGACCCAAGACGCCCCGCCTCTCCACAATATAGTGAGCGCGCGCGCCAATGCCCATGTTGGCCGCGCAACCATGCTCTGCGGCGGCTTGGCCGCCCTTTGTCTTACGATGTCACTAATGCGGGTTGGTCGCCGGACGCTCGGCGGAATAGTCGAGCACGCCCGGTTCGTCCCACTTTCCTTCGGGACGGATGAGAACCAGGGGATCGCTCTCCGGCGTAAGCGGACTTTCGTGCGGCTCAATGTCGCCGATGATCTCGACATATTCGTGATCGGAAAAAACGAGCTTTGCGTCCTTACGCATCGGCTTGAACCCGAATCGCTCCCAGAACGAGACGAGCCTTAACTGGGATTGGCCGTACATCTTGCGATAGCCCTTACGCCGGCAAATTTCGAGGGCGCGCTCGACCACTTGCCTGGCGATCAGCGTCCGCCGGAATCGCGGCAGCACCGCGAGCCGCTCGATTTTCACGAAATTTGCGAAATAGCGGATGCGCAGGACCGCCGCGGGCTCGCCGTCGACGGTGCCGAGAATGTGTGCGCCGGCGTAGTCGTTGCCGTCGAATTCCTCTTCATACGGACAATTCTGTTCGGCCATGAAGACCGCCGCGCGCACGGCCATCACCTTGGCCATGTCCTCGGCGGTGGCGATCAGCTGGGCGTCGAGCCGCGCTTTGGCGTGGCGCCTGCCAGGGCGAACGCCCTCGAAGATCGGCAGCGCCCGCATGTCATTGCGATACTCCTGGGTCAACCTTATCTCGAAGGTCGAGCCCATGGCGGTCTCTCCTTCGGTCTCGGCCTTTGAGGAGCGTTTGATCGATTCGAGTGCAGAGCGCGTCGAAATCCAGCCGATGATCGGGAGGCGCTCGAACAGGTCGGGTCCGATCGCACGGCCGATGAGCATGACAGCAAGATTGCCCATGCCAGGCGTGACGATCGCCCAGAGATAAAGCGTCTTTGGCTCCTCGCCCGGCCTTGCGATCAGCGAAAGATCCGGATTGCGGCCATCGAGGCGCTTGTTCCTTAGCGCTTCGTCGCCGGCTTGGTTGAGCGGCAGAAAAGCGACCAGGCCGGCGAGCTTGGGCGCGCGACGTTTCTGGTCGGCTGACCGGAATATTCCCCAGAGCGACATGGGATTGTGGTCGTAGACGGCCTTGACCACCTCGAAGCTCGCGACATGCGGCCCGATCTTGGCGACGAGCATTTGGTGAATCTGGCGAAGTTCGTCCGCGGACGGATTCTTCGCGAAGATGAACGTCCCATTGGGGTGATAGACCCCGGGCTCGAAGGGCAGCGCCACCATATTCTGTGTCGCTGCGGCTCCCTCGGCATAATTGTGGGAAGTGGCGGGCTTCGCTGCACTCACGCTTCCGTCCCCCAGACCGCGTGTCTTAACCGTGTTCGCGCGCGAGTGTACATCATGTGGCCGGGGCATTGGAACGCGTCAGTCTCGATATTCGCGCGAATTGGTTGCTAACGGGGCGCGTTGCGCTGCGCGCAAGGCCGGGCGCAGGGCCGCGCATTTGGTCACGCTACGGGCCGCTCCTAGATTTTCGCGAGCAAATTCGAAGGATGCCTCGACGATGTTTCGCGCCTTGTCCATCGCGCTCGCATTCTGTCTTGCCGCAGCCGGCGCTGGCGCGGCGCCCATATCGGTGATGATCGTCGGCGATTTTCACATGAGCAATCCCGGGCGCGACATTCACAACATGCGCGCCGACGACATGCTCGCGCCGAAGCGCCAGGCCGAAATCGCCGCGGTCACGAGCGCATTGTTGCGCTTTCGCCCGACCCTCGTCGCGATCGAATGGCCGGCGGATGTCGCGACCCAGCGTTATGCCGACTATCTGAAGGGAACGCTTGCGCCTTCGCGCAACGAATCGGTGCAGCTGGGCTTCCGGCTCGCGAAGGAGGCCGCTCTATCGCAGATTCACGGTATCGATGTCGACGGCGATTTTCCCTACGACGCCGTCGAAGCTTATGCCAAGACCCATGGCCAGCAGCAGATCCTGGATTCGGCAAATGAGGAAGTTCAAAAGATGGTCGATACGATCGATCGCACGCTTGCGACCGGGACGGTATCGCAGACGCTGCGCTATCTGAACGATCCCAAGAATGTCGAACACGGCAACGATTTCTATCGTCTGATGCTCAAGATCGGCGGCGGCGCGCAACAGCCGGGCGCCGATCTTCTGACCGCCTGGTACAAGCGAAACTTCTACATCTGCGCCAATCTCGCACAGCTTGCCAGGCCGGGCGACAGGGCGGTCGTCTTCTACGGCTCGGGCCACGCCATTCTGCTTCGCCAATGCGTGCGCGAAACGCCCGGCTTTCGCCTGGTCGACGCCAACGATTATCTGCCGAAATGATCTGAAGCCTCACCAGCCGCCGCCGCCGCCGCCGCCCCCGCCGCCGCCCGACGAGCCTCCGCCGCCGCTGCCCGAACTGGAGCCCGGAGCGGTGGCGGCGGACGCCGCCGCAGAGGCCATCGACGCGCCAAGCGCGCTCGAAAAACTGGCCGCGCCAAGGCGATCGAAGGAC
The DNA here is from genome assembly GCA_035549135.1 of Rhizomicrobium sp. Taxonomy (GTDB): domain Bacteria; phylum Pseudomonadota; class Alphaproteobacteria; order Micropepsales; family Micropepsaceae; genus Rhizomicrobium. The sequence goes on from DASZRM010000077.1 coordinate 13,383, forward strand.
GAGCCCGAATACCACCCTGGCGAATAGGAGCGATACGCCTCACCCGGATCGACTCCGGCTGCGGAGGCTTCGGCTTCGAATTTCCGACTCCATTGGTTTTCGCAATCTAGCGCGATGGCGTAGGGCAGGAACCGCTCGAACAGCTGGGGCGTGACCTGCGGCGGATTGAGCTTTTCAAGACGATCCTTCTCCGCGGTCGCAAGAAACAGGCGGAAGCCGTCAATCTGATCGAAGATCCTGGCGCCGGCGAGCGTCGGCGCCTTGAGCAGATGATAGAAGACATAGCTCGCCGCGCCGCCGAGAATGAGCGAGACGGTTGCCCCGGGCGCGATCGACTTGGCCAGGATGACGGCTCCGGCGATCAATCCGCCGAGGAAGGGAAGCGCGAATGCCGTCGTGAACACGGCGGCGAAGCCGTTGACGATGCGCGACCCGGGGCCGGCTGCGACCGAAACCCATCCATCATAGGCGCGATGCAGGAGCGCGGAGGTGCCAATCGACCAGCCGGTCAGCCATAACAGGATGAAGGCGGCGGAAGGCGCATCGTCCGACAAAAGCGCGGCGGCGACGGCCGTGACTGCAAGAATCGCCATGCCGCCATAAAACCAGACCGCGTTGGTGACGAAGTAGACGCGCTCATATTCATTCTTGAGCGAAAGCTTGAGCGCGCTGATCGAGGCCGCCACGCGCTCGTGATTGGCTTGCTTGAGCGCGATGTGGTCGTCAAGAAGAAACAGTCGCCCGGCGACGGCGCTTTCGCCGCTGGACAGGCCGCATGCGGCCTCGCTCTTCCCTGTCCGCGTGAGCGTGTATGAGCCATCGTCCTCGTCGATCTTGAGATAGCCCTTGACAGCCATGTTCACGAGCGAGGCGGCGTAGGACTTGCGGTCGTAGGCCATGCGATGAACAAAGCGCACCGCGGCCGGGGAGAAATCCTTGGGCGGCGCGAACAGGGGAATGACGACGCCGCGCTTGGGATCGCGCCCGTGGCTGATCCACGCGACGGTGAAATAGACGAGCAGGATCAAAAGACCGGCGATCGCGGCGACGGCGCTGGCGTTGTCGCGCATGAACTGCTCGCGCAGTTCGGCCGGCGAAGGCGGTAAGACCGCGCCCTTGCTGAACCCGACGGCGATGGTCAGTCCCTCGTCGGCGCCGAGCGGCTCGGTCGTGGCGAATTTGATCTCTCGGTCGTAAAGCGGTTCGGCTTCGGCGTTGCGCGCGGTCGATCCGGCCGGTCCGGTGTAGAAGGCGAATTGCTTGATCCTCGCGCCGACGGGAAGCGTGATGGTCGCCTGGGCGTGATCGATGGGGAACTTCCAGAAATTGCCCGTGACGTTCCAGTAGAGCTCGTCATAGTCGCGGAAGAATCCGATCTGACGATTGGTTGCGTAGGTCAGCGTATATCTGTGAGGGCCGGGCTCAACCAAAACGTCCGGACTACCGATCTTGATGCGCACGCCGTCGTCGACCGAATCGACGCTGTAAGGCTCGGAGTGGCCGTCACGTGTCGCCGACAGCACGTCGAAGCCGACATGAACGCGGCGGCCGAACTTGTCCTCATATGAGGTCGGAATGACGCGGTAGATGCCGTGGCGGATGTCCACACCCTCCGACACGACCGATATGGTCTCGGTGACCGTCAACGCGCCCGTCTGGGCGACGGCGATGTTGCTGGAATAGTCTGTGATCCGCTCCTCGGCCGCCGCGGGCGCGATCGCCAAAGCGAAAAGCGCCGCCGCCAGGAAGCAGGCTCGCCTCATCCGGAGAAAGACACCTTCGGAGCGGCGCGATCGGCCTCGTTGTCGAGCTGAAAGAAGGGCGCCGGCTTGAACGAGCCGAATCCGGCGATCAGATTGGAGGGGAACTGCTCGATCATGACGTTGAAGTCGCGCACCGCGCCGTTGTAGTAGCGGCGCGCAAGCTGGATCTGGTCCTCGATATCGGCTAGCTCGTTCTGCAGCGACTGGAAATTGGCGCTCGCCTTGAGCTCCGGATAGGCCTCCGCCACCGCCAGCACTTTGCCGATCGCGGCGGTGATCGCCTGCTCGGTCTGGGCGCGCTGGGCGATGTCGGCCTGACCCTGTCCTTGCGAGCGCAGGCGCGCCAGCTCATCGAACGTTTGGCGCTCATGCGTCGCATAGCCCTTCACCGTCTCGACGAGATTTGGAATGAGATCGGCGCGGCGCTTGAGTTGGGCGTCGATTCCGCTCCAGGCCTCGGCCACGACATTCTTGCGGCGCACAAGGCCGTTATAGATCCCGACGGCCCAGAAGCCGGCGAGAATGACCACGGCCAGGAGAATCAACCAGCCCATGCGCCGACCCTAGCCCTTTGGCGCGCCGCTCTCAATCGTAGCATGGCCACACGGGCCTTTGCGGCGGCGAACCGCCTTGCGTAGCGCCGCTTTTGCCGCTATCGGCTCGGCGCGAAATCGAGCCTTGCCGGAACGACGCATGCCCGCATTCAAGGAAAAGACCTTCTCCGACCGCCTCGACGCCGCCGCCAAGGCAAAAGCCGAACAGCTGGAACGGGCCCGGGCCCGGCTCGCGGCGCTCGCAGAGACCAAGGCCGAACGCGACGCCGAGCGGGCGCGCATCGTCGCGGAACGGGCCGAGCGCGAGGAGCGGCGCCGGCTTGAAAAGGAGGCGCGGCTGAAGCGGGAAGCCGAGGAGCGCGCCGCGGAAGAGGCGCGCCGCATCGAGGCCGAAAGGCTCGCGTCCGAGGAACGCGAGCGCGCCGCGAACGAAGAGCGCGCCAAGCTCGCCAAACTGCTCGCCGATCAGAAGGCCGCCCGCGACGCGCGCTACGCGGCGCGAAAGGCGCGCCAAGCGAAACGCTGAAATTCAGGGCTTGGCGGCTTCGCCTACGATCGTCACCTTCTGAATGACGACGGGGTTGGCGGGCGTCGAGTCCGGCGGGAATGGACCCTTGGTCCCGCCATTGGGCGCGCCGGCGATCTGGTCCACCACCGACATGCCTTCGACGACCTTGCCGAAGACCGCGTAGCCCGTCGTGTTCGGCGCGGCGCCCGGCTTGGGATCGAGGTTGTCGTTGTCGGCAAGGTTGACGAAGAATTCCGCCGTCGCGCTCGCGGGCTCGTCGCTGCGCGCCATCGCGACTGAGCCGCGCACATTCTTGAGGCCGTTATCGCTTTCGAGCGGGATTGGCTGGTGCGTTGGCCGCGACGACCCGCCGGGCTCATAGCTTCCCATCTGGATCACGAAGCCGGGGGCGACGCGATAGATCACCGTGCCGTCGTAATGGCCTTCCTTGGCATAGCGGATGAAGTTGGCGACCGTCTTGGGCGCGTGCTCGGCGTCGAGAGCGATATCGAATTCGCCTAGGGAGGTCTTCACATGCGCCTCCTGCGCCCCGACGGGAGCGGCGAGCAGACAGGCGGCGAGGATCAACGGAAGTCTTGGGGTCATGCGCGTCCAGAGGTGGGATTTCGCGGCCATCATAGCTTCTCTCCGCCCAATGCAGGACATGAAAATAGCCTGATCCGCGATCCGCTCCTGCGCAGGAACCCGCGCGGAGCCGGGCGGCGCACGGACCAAGGTCACCGAAAAGTGAGGATTGGGCGGGCCTGCGGCCCCTTGCAGGGCATTTCGCCTGTGGCTTCGGGCCCGTTCGGCCGGTTAAGTTCCGCCATAATCGTCGCCGCCGGGCGCATCCTGCCGGCTTCTCAGGGAGTGGTCACATGAATCGCGTTCATTCGCTCAGTCTTGGCGCAACCGCGCTCGTCGCGCTTACGGCCTTGGGCCTGCTGGCCTCGCGTCCGGCTCTAGGCGCCGCAGCTCCGGCCTTCAATTCATCCAACCCCTTCGCCAAGCCGAGCACGCTTCCGCTGCACGCCCCGCCATTCGACAAGATCAAGGACAGCGACTACCAGCCCGCCTTCGAGGAGGGCATGAAGGAGCAGATCTCCGAAATCGAGAAGATCGCGAACAACCCGGCCCCGCCGACTTTCGAAAACACCATCGTGGCGATGGAGCGCTCGGGCCGCATGCTCGACCGGGTCGCCGAGACCTTCTTCGCCGTGGTCCAGGCGAACACCAACGACACGCTCGACAAGGTGCAGGCCGCCGAAGCGCCGAAACTCGCCGCGCACCAGGATGCGATTTATCTCAATCCGAAGCTCTTTCAGCGGGTCAAGGCGATCTACGACCGCCGCGACACGCTGAAACTAGACCCGGAAGCGCGTCAGCTTCTCAAAGTCTACTACATGCAGTTCGTGCACGCCGGCGCCAATCTCTCAGATGCCGACAAGACGAGATTGAAGGAGATCAACAAGCGAGACGCAACGCTGGAAACCGCCTTTCAGCAGAAGCTGCTCGCGGCGGCCAAGGCCGGCGCATTCGTCACAGCGAACAAAGCCGACCTTGCCGGGCTTAGCGATCAGGAAGTGGCCGCCGCGGCCAAGGCGGCCGCGGACCGCAAACTGGCCGGCAAATACGTGATCCCGCTGCAGAACACGACGCAGCAGCCGCTTCTGGTCTCGCTCGCCGATCGGGCGGTGCGCCAAAAGATTTTCGAGAACTCCTGGACGCGCGCCGAAAAGGGGGACGCCAACGACACGCGCGCCACCATCGCGGAGATCGCCCAGCTGCGCGCGGAGAAGGCCAAGCTCCTCGGCTATGCGAACTACGCCGCGTATGCGCTCTACGATCAGATGGCCAAGACCCCCGAGGCGGTCGAGAAGTTCCTGGGCCAGCTCGTTCCGCCGACCGCCGCCAAAGCCGCCGACGAGGCCAAGCAGATTCAGGCCGCAATCGACAAGTCGGGACAGCATTTCGAGCTGAAGCCATGGGACTGGGAGATGTATTCGGAGAAGGTCCGCAAGGAGAAATACGACCTCGACCAGAATGAGCTGAAGCCCTATTTCGAGCTCAACAAGGTGCTCAAGGACGGCGTTTTCTACGCCGCCAACCAGCTCTACGGCGTGACCTTCAAGGAGCGCCACGACATACCGGTCTATCAGCCGGACGTGCGCGTCTTCGACGTCTTCGACAAGGACGGCAGCCAGCTCGGAATGATCTATTTCGATTACTTCAAGCGCGACAACAAATCGGGCGGCGCGTGGATGAGCAACTTCGTCGGCCAGTCCAAGCTCCTCGGGACCAAGCCCGTCGTCTACAACGTCGCCAATTTCACCAAACCCGCGTCCGGCGAGCCGGCGCTGCTGACCTTCGACGACGTGACGACGATGTTCCACGAATTCGGCCATGCGCTGCACGGCCTGTTCGCGAACCAGGAATATCCGACTCTTTCAGGCACCAGCACGGCGCGTGACTGGGTGGAATTTCCATCGCAATTCAACGAGCACTGGGCGCTCTATCCGCAGGTGCTTCAGCACTATGCGGTCAACTACAAGACCGGAAAGCCGATCCCGCAGGCCTTAGTGGACAAAATCAAGAAATCTCAGACCTGGAACCAGGGCTACGAGCTGGGCGAGCTGCTGGCGGCGTCCGAACTCGACATGCAGTGGCATGAGCTCAAGGCGGATGCGCCAAAGCAGGACGTCGACGCCTTCGAGCAGAAGGCGCTGAAGACGACCCACACCGACTTCCCCAACGTGCCGACGCGCTATCGTTCGAGCTACTTCCTGCATATCTGGTCGAACGGCTATGCGGCGGGCTATTACGCCTATCAGTGGACTGTGATGCTCGACGACGACGCCTATTCCTGGTTCACCCATCACGGCGGGCTGACGCGCGCCAATGGACAGCGTTTCCGCGACATGATCCTGTCCAAGGGCCACAGCGAGGATTACGGCGAGATGTTCCGCGCATTCTACGGAAAGGATCCGGACATCGGCCCGATGCTCGAGCATCGCGGCCTCGTCATGCCGAAGTAGTAAAGGCCAAGTCGAGGCCTCCGCGCGGCGAAGGCGGGGGCCCTCGGCGAACTGCAATCGGCGCACAGGCCGCGTCAGTCGCCTCTGGCGCGCTTGATGCGCAGGCCGACGATTCCGACAATGATCGCGACGGCGGTAAGGCCCCAGGCGCACAATATTTCGGCCTTGGGCTCGTCCTGCTGCATGAAATAGAGCGCGGCGAGCGCCGACATCGAGGCGACGGCGTAGCTTGGAATATAGTAGCCGCGCGCGGCCGAACCGAGTACCGCGGCGAGCGAAACAAGTCCTGCTACGACTTCCAGACCGTAGTCCATGGCAGCCCTAAAACGCGCCGGGGCTCGTTTTCCGTCTCCGCGGCGGATGCGCGCGGTTCAGACCCGGGCCACGGGGCACACTGACATAACCCACTGAAATCACTTGCTTTACCGAAAGCCTGGCGGACAGGGAGGGATTCGAACCCTCGATACAGTTGCCCGTATGCCGCATTTCGAGTGCGGTGCTTTCAACCGCTCAGCCACCTGTCCGAAGGGGGCGGACCATATAGCCCGGCGCGCCTCTTTCGCAAGCGCAGCTAGCCTTCGCCGGCAAGCATTCGGAAGTCGAACGCGGCGGGCGCCGCGCCGCCCAGCTTCGGGGCCACGACAGAGAGCGTTTGTCGCATCTCATCCTCGAATCCGAAGGGAGGGTTCACGATGAGAACACCGGATGCGGCGAGTTTGCCTTGGGGCGCATCGACCGAAACATCGAGCCGCAATATCTTGCGCGGCCCCGCGGCCAAAACCTCTCCGCAGAATGCATCGGCCGCGGCGGCGGACTTGATCGGAAACCAGATGGTCGCGATTCCGGTCGCAAAGCGGCGTTGGATCTGCGAAACCGCCTGCGCCGCAAGGGCAAATTCATCCGGCGCTTCGTAGGGCGGATCGATCAGGACGAGGCCGCGCCTTTCCGGAGGAGGAAGAAGGGAGGGAAGGCTTGCATATCCGTCGGCCTGCGCCACCCGCGCGCGGCGGAACGGCTTGAGCGCGGTCGCAAGCGCACGGGCATCTTCGGGATGCTTTTCGACGGCCACGAGGCGATCCTGAGGCCTCAACAGCTGCGCCGCGATGAGGGGCGAGCCAGGATAACGATCTTCGCCCGCGCGCCGCACGATCCCGAGATAGGTCAAAAGCGTAGCAGGTCCCTCAGAGATGTCGCGGACGCGCGCAATGCCGCCGGCCGCTTCGCCGGAGCGGCGCGCCTCCTCGCCGCCGAGGTCGTAAAGGCCGCGTGCGGCATGGGTATCGATAACGGCGAAGGGCGCAGGCTTCTTTTTCAGATGCTCGACGATCGAAACAAGCGAAAGATGCTTGACGACATCGGCGAAATTTCCCGCGTGATAGGCGTGGCGATAGTTCATGCGCCTATGATGAATAGATTCGCCGCACGCGCCATACTGCGCCGGTGCGAGGCCTGGGGGCGACGGCCCGGCTCGACAGGCGAAACCCGTCGCCGCCTCCGGCTTAGCTGCCGCGTCGGGCCCTACGGATTCCAGGTGACGGCGACAAGGTCCGGGTCATTCTGGGTGTTTCGCTCCGCCGACAGGAAATCGTAATAGCCGCAGCGGCCGCCCGGATACCCCCGGCATATTCCCGGGCGCGCCTCGTAAACCGTGCAGCGGCGCTTCTCGGTGTCGAAGAAGCGGCAGACGCGGCCGAAATGCTTGTCGGCCTTCCGCCTCATGGCGTATTTGGCGCCGACTTCGACCTTGGTGAATTTCCGCCGGGCCTGATCGAAGCCAAGCCCAAAATGTTTGGCTAGCCTTTCGACGTCTCGTTTGGTCAGTTGGATCAGCGGATAGGAACAGCAATAGCCAGGACACTTGGAACAGTTATACATGACGCCGCGCTTGAGGGTTCGCCGCATATTCAGCAGGAATCGATTTCGATCAAGCAGGGAACAGAAAAGACCCTGTCTCGTTCCCGGCCGAGGCGTTGCGGCTGCGGCCGCCCTGGCGGCGGCGTTAACGCGTAACCAATCGTAAAGCCTTCCCCCAAACCATTTCTTCACTGCAAGCCGTCACCATGGCGGGGATTCCGAGAGAGACCCGGGCTGCCCCGGGGTGCGATCCTTGTGGGGTAGACCCAACAACAGGAAGCCGCGGACAAGACCCTACTGGGTCAGCCCCCACGAGCGCACGGAACTGCGGCGCCTGTTGCTCGATGCAGCGCGGGAGAAGGTCGCCAAAGAGGGCGAAGCCGCGCTGACTTTGAGTGCGGTCGCCGATGCGGCGGGGGTGGCGCACGCCACGATCTACGGGTTCTTCTCGGGCAAACGCGACCTGCTCGAGGCGCTGAACAGCAGCGATGAATCGCTTGCCGCGCCTGCCTCGCAGCTAAAGGACGCGCCGGGATCGACCGCGGACCGGCCATATGACGCCAAGGCCGCGCCGGCGCCCGCCTGGATGGACTATCAGCCTGACCTGGCCGCTTTTATGTCCTTCCTGTCGAGCCCGGCCAATTCCGACGACAACCAACCGGCGACCACACCGGCCGAAGGCGGGCCGGAGGCGCCGGCCGAAGCCGAGCCGATCGAAATCGCGCCAGCCGATCCCACGCCGGCAGATCCCGATCCTGTGGAAGCCGCCAAGGTCGATCCGATCGAGAGCAAGGCGGCGACATCGGATGCGGAGCCTTGGGCTCAACCTCCCATGGGCCCGGAGGAGCGCGCACCTACTGAAGAGACCGCATCATCGGATGAAGCCGCGGCCCAATCGCCATTGGCGGCTTCGTCCCGCGAACCTATCGAGCCGGACGTTCCGGAGCTTGGGTCCGCCGAGCACGCGCCCATCGTCTCGCCGCCGCCCGACGACAAGGACGACGCCGTCCACGCGCAGTCCGACGGCGACGTCACATTCCTGTCCCCGTTCGAGCAGGACCGCCGCCGCCAGGCCGAAGAGCTGGAGGAAATCGCAAGGCGCCTGGTGCTTCCCGAAAGCGCCCTGAGAGAAGGCACGGACGCCTTGATCGCGCGGCTGGAGACCCGCATTCGGGTTCTTGAGCGATCGATCGCAAGCCTCGAATCCCGCCACAACGCCATCGCAGACTACAGCGAACAGAAGCTGAAGCCGGTCTCGGAAGAGGTCCAGCAGCTCCGGCGCAAGACCGAGACGGTTGAGGATCGCTTGCGGCGCGAAGTTTCCGAGCTCCGCTTCAGCATTCATCAACTCAGCGCTGGCCAGGAGCGCCCGTCGACCGAGGATAGCATCCCGTATGCGGCGACGCCAGAAACGGAGATTGTGTCCGCCGATCCCCCAGCCAAATCGCCGCATGAGACCCCGAACAAGTCCGAAACCGAAGTGGGCCAAAGCCCGGCGCAATCCGAAGATTCCCGGCTCGCCTATCTCTCCGCGGTCAGACACTCCGCAAAGGAAGGCGCCCGCCAGGCGGCCGAACGCGAAAGCATCGAAGAGGAAGTTTCGAGCGCGCGCCGTCGCAGGCTGCTGGCGGCGGCGGGCGTCGCCTTTGTCTGCCTCGCCGCAGTGGGCGCGATGTTCAAGCTGCAGCCCGGCTTGCATGGCGTGCCGGCGGCCCAGTCGAAACCCGTCGCAGAGCCGCTGCAAGCGGTCAAAGCGGCGCCGGACCCGCGCGCGCCGCTCGACCGGCTGACCGCGCTCGCCAACCGGGGCGACGCCCGCGCCGAACTCATCATCGGGCTGAAATATCTGAAAGGAGACGGCGCGCCGGCCGATGACGCCAAGGCCGCGCACTGGATCGAACGCGCCGCGCGAGCCGGCAATCCCGTGGCCGAAAACCACCTGGGCACGCTTTATCAGATCGGGCGCGGCGTCAAAGCCGACATGCCGCTCGCCATGCATTGGTACGAGGCTGCGGCGCTCCAGGGCAACCGCCACGCCATGAGCAACCTCGCCGTTCTCTATGCAGATGGCGGCGGCGGCGCCAGAAACCTCGCCGAAGCGGCGCGCTGGTTCCAGCGCTCGGCGAATCTTGGCTATGTCGACGCGCAATTCAATCTTGCTGTCCTGTTCGAACGTGGCGATGGCGTGCCGCAGAGCCTGCTCGACGCCTACAAATGGTACTCCATCGCCGCCGCGTCCGGCGATGCGGTCGCCAAGTCAAGAGCCGAGGCGATCGCGACGCAGGTCTCGCCCGAGGAACTGCAGGCCGCGCAGCAGGAAGCGGCGAAATTCAGGCCCCTGCCAATCGATCCAGCCATCAATGACGAGCCGACCATGGCGAGCGTCCTGGCCGCGCGCTGACGCAGCTCAGCGGCTCTCGGCGGCCCAGCGCTGAAAGGTGGCGCTGCAATTTGGCGGCAGCGTCCAATCGACCTTGTCGGCGTCCTTAGGCATTCCCTTGTGATCGGGATTGAGCATCGCCTGCGCGGCCCTGATGCCGATGGGCCAGCGCGACTTGATGAAGGCGATGACCGCGATCACGTCGGCGTCGCTCAGCGTCGGCCCGAATGCTGGCATATAGGATTTGAGGCCCGCCGGCGCTTCGGCGAAGCGGCCATATTTCGTCATATGGAACAGCGCCTCATCGGAATGCTGCCAGCTGTGGCCGCTTGCGTCCTGCGCCGGCGCGCGGCGGCCTTCGAACTTGTCGCGCAATTGCCATAGCGCCTGTCCCTGCAGCCTGCGGCCGTGGCAATTGGCGCAATCGGCGAGATAGATTTGCTCGCCGCGCTGGGTCAGTACAGCATCGTCGGCGTCGGCGAAGTGAAATGTCTCGGGCGAGGCGGCGAGCGCGGCGGCTGATCCGATCAAGGCGGCGCCAATCGCGGCGAAAAGGACGGCGGCGTTCAGCGGACCGACTCCGTCTTGTCCAGCTTTTCGAGCGACCCGGCGAGGGAATGGCCCGGCAGGTCGGCCTGGAGGAGAGCGGCGAATTTTCCGGATGGATCTATGACGTAGATGTAAGAGCTGTGATCGACCGTGTATTGCCCATTGCCGAGGCTGCGCGGCCTATAATAGACGTGAAACGACTTGGCTGCCGCCTCGATATCGTCGGGCTGCCCGCGCAGCCCCAAGATTCGCGGATCGAAGGATTTGAGATAGTCCTTCATGACCTTGACGCTGTCGCGGGCGGGATCGACCGTGATGAAGACGGGCTGGAAATCCTTCGCCTTCGCGCCCAGCTCATTTAGCGCCAGTCCGATCTGATTGAGGGTGGTGGGGCAAACGTCCGGACAGAATGTGTAACCGAAATAGATGAGCAGCCATCTGCCATGGAAGTCGGCGTCCGTGACGTCTTTGCCGTCAAGCGTGGAAAGCGCGAAATGGCCGTTGATCGGCGGCGCATCCTGCTCGGCCGCCGCGCAGGGCGCGGAAACGACAAAGGCGGCCACAGACAGCGAAAGCGCCCAGCGCATGGCGTGTGCGAAGTCTCGAACGCTCATTGGCGATGTCCCTTCGGCGGCTTTACGCGAATGATGGCCATCATGCCCCCGTCTTCATGCTGAAGAATGTGGCAGTGATAGACGAAGTCGCCGACCACTGCGCCTCGAAAATCCATCCTGACCTTGATGCTCGGATAGGGTCCAACCTCGTCCCAATATCCAACCTGATAGGTGTCGTAGAACTGGCGCTGCTCGGGGGGCACGGGGACGCCGTTGACCGCAAGAAGCAGGAAATGGATCTGGTGAATGTGGAATTCGTGAACCTCCGGCGAGTGGTTCTGGATGATCCAATCCTCCACTGCGCCCTTGCGCGTGACAATGGCCGGAGGCTCATTCGGATCGAACAGCCTGCGATCCTGTCCCTTGACAGTGATGTAGAAATTCACGCCCGCCCCGCTCGGCGGGCGCGCAGGGCCGCCGTCCGCGTGACTGAAGGTCTCGGAGAAATAAAGCCGCCGCGTGGCGGTCGGCTTCATCCTGTCGAGTCCTGCAAAGCGATCGGCGCGCGGGCTTTCCGAAGCCTTGGCGACCGGCAATCCGAGTTCTTCGCCCGTCAGTGCGATATTGGCGATGGGCCGTGCTGGCAGGCTGTCGCCCAGCGGCCCGGTGTCGATGGCGAGCGTGGACAGTTGCGCCAACTTCACGTCCTTCGACGGGCCCTTGACGATGAATTCGGCGCGGCCCGCCGGCGGGATCAGAATGTCGCGCTGGGTGATGATGACGCCCTGATGCTTGCCGTCCTGCGAGCCTGTCGGCACGCCGTCCAACGCAACGATCTCTAGCGGCTGCTGCGCGCCATCATAGGTCAACTGGATGTCGAAGATCGAATTGGCCGAAGCGTTGACGACGCGCCAGAACTCCTTCTTGCCCGGCTGCATCCGGATTTGCGCAGGCTTATAGAACGGAAAATTCACGGGCACATAGTTGATCGAAAGATCCCAGAACGGCCTTGGCAATTGAGGCGGCAATGCGCTCTCGACTCGCGGCGAGGCGATCAGCGGCATGTCCCTGAGGATCAGATAGCGTTGCGGCAGGCCCGCCACCGCCGGCTGGATGCTCTCTATTCCCTCGACTTCAATTGCGCCGGACGCGCCGCCCTCGACCGCCGCCGAAGAAATGCCGTGAACATGGGGATGATACCAGTAAAGACCCGGCGGCTCGTCTTTGGGAATTCTTACGACGTAGTCGAACGATTTTCCGGGGTTGATAAGCGTGTGGATGGTCTCGTCGCTATGACATCCCGGCGAGGCGTTCACCCCGTGAAAGTGCACATTGACCGAAGCCAACGTCATGTCGCCTGCGCCGCACACGTTCTTCGCGTTCGAGACCGTCTCGACCGGTCCGCCCGGCGCCGATGGGACCAGATTCGTGACAGTCATCTCGATCTTGTCGCCAGGCTTGACGTGGAGGGTGGGCGATTGCGCGCCGTCTGCCGTCACGAAACAGAACAGCGTGCGTCCCTCGTCATCGACGGATGTGTAGTAGTTGAATTTGACTCTCAGCACGCCATCCTGGCTGAACAGGTCGGGCGGAGGCGAGACCGTATCTCCTGGTTCCGCCCTCGGGCAGATGCCGCCATCGGCCGCAAGCGCGTGCGCCGGCGACAGCAGCGCCGCCAGCGCGAAGACGAGCGAGCATAGGGCGGCCCTCATGGCGCGGTTCCTCCAAGCGCATACAGCAGGCGCTTGGGCGCCCGCCGCCTTCGCGGTCACGACTTCTTCTTCGGCTTCACCCGGATGATCGCCATCATGCCCCCATCCTCATGATCGAGGATATGGCAGTGATACACGAAATCGCCCACAGTCGGGCCGCGAAAATCCATCTTCACCTTGATGTAGGGATAGGGTCCATCGCCGTTCCAAAAATCCACCTGATGGGTATCGTAGAACTGCTGCTGGTCCTTGGGGATTTTGACGCCATTCTCTTCCTCAAGCAGAAAATGGACCTGGTGGATGTGGAATTCGTGGACCTCCGCGGTGCGGTTTTGAATGGTCCATTCCTCTACGGCGCCGCGATGGGTGACGATCGCGGGTGGGTTGTCGGGATCGAAGAGAACATTGAACTGGCCGTCCACGGTTATGTAGAAGTTCATGGATTCGGTGGGCGGATGACCCGCCGCGCTCTTGAACCCGCCCTTCTGGAACCTGTTCTTCTGGCCGGCGAAAATCGACGGAATTTCGTAGAAGTAGAGCGTGCGCTGCGCGGTCGCCTTTGCCTCGGCTAAACCGGCGAAACGCTGCGGGTTGGGCGGACCCGTCCGTTCGTCCGTCCGGGGCAATCCGACGGGTTCGTCGGTGGTCTGGATGATCGCGAGCGGGCGCTTTGGATTTGAATCCGACGACGGCCCTCCGTTTATGGCCTCGGTGATTAGCCGCGCGTCCTTCACGTCTTTGCGCGGCGCCTTCACGATGAATTCCGCGCGCGCGGCCGGGGACAATAGAATATCCGTCTGCGTGACGATCACGCCCTGATGCTTGCCGTCCTGCGAGCCGGTCGGCACCCCGTCGAAGGCGACAATCTGCAAGGGCTGGGCGACGCCGTCGTACAGGACCTTGATGTCCATAATCGTGTTGGCGGCCGCATTGGCCACGCGCCAGAATTCCTTCGTGCCGCGCTGCATCTTGATGATTGCCGGCGGATAGGTTGGGAAGGGCACGGTGACGTAGTTCACCGAAACGTCCCAGAACGGCGACGGCGTAAGGCCGGCGAAGCCGAGCTGTTCGTCGCGCAGAATGAGATAACGCTCGGGCAGTCCGGCGACGACCGGCTGCAAATTGGCGATGCCTTCAACCTCGATTAGGCCTGAGGCGCCGCCCTGCAAGGCCTGCGAGGAAATCCCGTGCACGTGCGGGTGATACCAGTAAAGACCCGGCGGCTCATCGTCGGGAATCCGGAAGGTGTAATCGAATGTCTCGCCCGAATTGACCAAAGTATGGATCGTCTCGTCGCCATGGCAGCGAGGAGTGATGTTCAATCCGTGAAAATGCAGATTCACCGATGAAGCGGTCATGGTCGTCGACCCGCACACCTTCGACTTGTCGGCGACGATCTCCTGGCCTGCGAGCGGCGCAGCGGGAACCTGATCGGTGAGATGCACCGTGACCCTGTCGCCCGGCCGGACGTGCAGCGTCGGCGACTCCATTCCGTCCGGCGTCACGAAGCAGAAAAGCGTGCGCCCGACTTCGTCGACATCCGTGAAGTAGTTGAATGAGAGTTCGAGCTTTCCGTCCTGGCTGAAAAGATCCGGCGGCGGCTTGACCTCGCTGCCTATCTGGGGTCGCGGGCAGGTCGCTTCAGCGGCCAGAGCCGGAAGACCGACAAGGCAAAGCCCCAACGCGATCGCGATTGTGTGGGCCGGGTTTTTCATGAATGCTCCCCCTCCGCCTTGGGCAGCGGCATTCTACACAGATGCGACTTAGTCGCAATACCAGAATTCGGGCGAAGGCGATATTTACGGCCAAAATCAACGGGAAAGCCCGGCCTCGCGTCCGCAGTTCGGGACTGCGCTAAGGCAGTGGGGAGATTCTGTTGCCCAGCTCTCCCCGGGCTGCGCTTACCTAATTAGGCAGCGAGGGCCATTTCGTTATCGTTGGCACCTGTACGATTAGCCCGATAACGGCGGAACCATACCGGGCGAAAGAACCACCTTTACACGTCCGTCGATCCTGTTTCGCCCCCGCCTCAGGGATCGGTATCCTTCGCGATTTTGACGCCAAATCGCCGATCACTGGGGTGGAGGCGCCGGGTACCGCCCCCGGGTCCGGTCCGCTTATTGCGT
>DASZRM010000078.1:0-7985 GCA_035549135.1 Rhizomicrobium sp.
CAGATAGAGGTTTGGCCCGATGCCGTGAACGCGCGCCAAGAGCAGCATCTGGATCGCGACGAAGACCGTCCCTGCGATCAAGAGGCGCCTCAGCCCAAATCGCGCGGCGAGCGCAGGGACGATCGGACGCACCACGAAGCGCGTCAGGAGGATCGTCGCCATCGCCGCGAGCACGCCGGGCATCGGCACGCCAGATTTCAACAGAAACACGCAATAAAATGCGCCCGCGCCGGTCATCACGATCGCGAAGATGGCGTAATGCAGGTTCAGGAGATTGACGACAGTGTTGCGAAAATAGGCCACTACCGCCGTCCGAACAGTCGCTCGATGTCCGCCAGCTTCAGCTCCACGTAAGTCGGGCGGCCATGATTGCATTGGCCCGAATGCGGCGTGGCCTCCATCTCCCGCAGAAGCGCGTTCATTTCTTCGGCGGTCAGCCGCCGACCCGATCGCACTGAGGTGTGGCAGGCAAGGGTTCCGGCGACCTGCTCCAGCCTTTCTTTAAGCGACAGCGCCTTGCCGGTCTCGGCGATGTCGTCGGCGAGATCGCGGAGCAAACCCTTCAGATCGAGCTGGCCGAGCATGGCGGGCGTCTCTCGCACGGCGACCGCGTCGGGCCCAAAGCTCTCGACGACCAGTCCAAGCTCTTCCAGCTCGCCGGCGCGCGCGAGCAGCCGCTCGGCCTCCGCCGCATCGAGGTCGACGACTTCGGGTATAAGCAGCGGTTGGCGCGCAATCCCGCCGTTCTCCATCGCCGTCTTCATGCGCTCATAAACCAGGCGCTCGTGCGCGGCATGCTGATCGACGATGACGATGCCGTCGGCGGTCTGGGCGATGATATAGGTTTCGTGCAGCTGGGCGCGTGCGGCGCCAAGCGGCGCGGAGCGCGGAAGCTCATCCGGCGGTTCTTCGACGCGCGCCGAGACCTCGTTTGCAAGGAGCGACTCGCGATAGGAACGGCCAGGCTCCATGAGGGTTGGCGGCGCGTAACGCAGCGGCGCCTGCGCCGGCTCGGGGCGAAAGGCCGCGAGCGCCTCGCCGGCCACAGTGGTCGAAGCGCGATGGCCCGCCTCGTGCAACGCGTTCCTGAGCGAAGAGACAATCAGCCCGCGCACCAGCCCCGCGTCGCGGAAGCGCACTTCGGTCTTTGCCGGATGCACGTTCACGTCGACGAATGACGGATCGCATTCGACGAACAGCGCCAGCGCCGGATGCCTATCACGCGCCAGATAGTCGGCGTAGGCGCCGCGCAACGCTCCGATCAAAAGCTTGTCACGCACGGGCCGCCCGTTCACAAACAGGTACTGCATCTGGCTGTTGGCGCGGTTGTAGGTGGGAAGTCCCGCAAAGCCCGCGAGCCTGACGCCATCGCGCTCGGCCGAGACCGGAGCGACATTGGCGGCGAAGTCGCGGCCCATGACCTTCGCCAGCCGGTCCAACCGTCCGCCAAAAAGATCGCGCTCCGCCGCAAGGTCGAGGGCGCGCCGCCCGTCAAACATCAACGTGAAGGCGACGTCGGGCCGCGCCATGGCGAGGCGCTTGACGACATCAAGAATCGCCAGCTCCTCCGATCGCGGCGACTTGAGGAACTTGAGCCGAGCGGGCGTGGCGAAGAACAGCTCGCGCGCCTCAACACGGGCGCCCTGCTGACCGCGTCCGCGAAAACCCGCCGGATACGGGCCTTCGATGCGGCCGCCTTCGACGCGGATCTCGTGCGCCTCCCCCGCCGCCGCGCGGCTCAGGATCGAAAGGCGGGACACTGCGCCTATGGAGGGAAGCGCCTCGCCGCGAAAGCCCATCGTAGCAATGCTTGAAAGATCGTCGCCTTCGAGCTTGGAGGTGGCGTGGCGCTCGACCGCGAGCGCGAGATCCTCCGCATCCATTCCGATCCCGTCGTCCTCGACCAGAATCAGCTCTACTCCGCCCGCGGAGGCGGAAATGTCGATGCGCGTTGCGCCGGCGTCGAGCGAATTCTCGATCAGTTCCTTGACGGCGCTTGCCGGACGCTCGACCACTTCGCCCGCGGCGATGCGGTTTATCGTTCCCTCGTCTAGCCGGCGAATCTTCATGCCCCATCATACCCTTGCCGCCTCGCGGCGGGGGAGAGAGAGTGATAACGGGTAGCGGAAGGACTACCTGGACTGCAAATATTCCCGCGCCAGGATTTTGCCCTCCTCGACGCCGGGCTGGTCGAAGGGATCGACGCCCATAAGGCGTCCCATGAGGATCGTCTCGAGCATGAAATGCATCATCAGCGCGCCAACGGCGCGCGCGTCTATTCTTGGCAAGTGGATGACGCGCACCGGCCTTCCATTGCGGCTCAAGGTTTGGGCGGTGGCGCGCGCTTCGGCGTCGACGAGATCGCCCATCGTCCGGCCGGCGAGGTAGTGAAGGCCCAGCGCCTCGGCGCGTTCGCGCGGCGCCGCGAGCCCTTGGCCTTTGGCGTCGGTCGAAAGGATCGTGTAAAGCGACTTCCCGGGGCCGTCGCGGAACAGCTGGAGCTGGCTGTGCTGATCGACGGGCCCGAGCGCCCCAACCGGAGTTGATCCCTTGCCGTCCTTGCCCAGGCTTTCGGCCCAGAGCTGACGCCACCAAGCGTGGAACGTCGCAAGCCGATCCGAATAGGCCCAGAGAACGGTCTGATCGAGCCGGCCAGCCTTAGACAGCGCAAAATGCAGCGCCGCGCCTTTGGCGCAGTCCGGTTCGGACCCGGAGAGCGCCGCGTCCAGGCACTCCTTGGCGCCGGAGCGCAACGCAATGACATCTATTCCCATCAGGATGGCCGGAAACGCGCCGCACATCGTCAGCGCCGAATAGCGCCCGCCGACACCCGACGGGTGGTCGAGCGTGGGCGCGCCGATGGCGGCCGCGAATTTGCGCAGCACATTGTCGCCGGGCTCGGTGATCACGACAAAATGATGTTTGAGATATTTCGACGCGCCGGCCCGGTCGAACGCGTCGGCCGCGGTCAGCGCCTGCATCAGCGTCTCCGCAGTGCCGCCCGATTTGGAGATTGCGACGAAGCGCGTCGTCCTTAGATCGACGCGGGAAAGAAATTCCTCCCAGGCGAAAGGATCGGGATTGTCGTGAAAGCTGACGCGCGGACCCTTGCGGCCATGCGGTTCGAGCGCGGCCTTGAGCGCCTGCCCGCCGAGACTCGATCCCCCGATGCCGAGCACGGCGATCTCGCTTGTGTCTTTGCTGAAACTCTCGGCCAGGGCGCGCGCCGCGTCGAGATCGTCGCTTCGCGAGGGTACGTCAAGCAACTCGAGCGTCTTTTTCTCCCGCGCCTCGCGCAGCCAGGCCAGATGCGGCGAACAGGCCGCGAGCGCTGCGTCGAAGTCCGCGCGCGGCGTGGCTCCCCTTCCGGTCAGCGCCAGTTCGAGAGAAATGGAAAACTGCGTCATGACGCCCTCCAAACTCGCCAACACAACGCCCCGACCTGCCCGATGGATGCTCAGCGCTTCTTCTTGCCGCCGTTTATGATCGTTCCGGCGACGACGACTGTAAGCCGCTTGGGGTCGAACCATTTCTTCGCCACTCGTCGAACGTCGTCGAGCGTCACCGCTTCGATAAGCGCATTGCGCTTGGCGATATAGCCTACCGGCAGGCCGGCGCGCTGGAACGCGCCAAGCTGGGCGGCAATCCCGACATTCGAGGAAAAGGCCAGCGGATAGGACCCGGTAAGGTAAGTCTTGGCGTCCGCCAACTCCTGTGCGGTCGGACCGTCCGTCGAAAACTTCGCGAAGGTGTCGCGCACGACAGCGATAGTCTTGCCCATAGCGTCGGCGCGGGTCGCCACCTGTCCTTCAATGAGGCCCGCTCGGCGCAACGCAGGAACATCAGTCGAGATGTCGTAGGTCAGCCCGCGCTTTTCTCGCACCTCACTTGTCAGTCGCGATGAAAATCCGCCACCGCCCAATATGTAACTCGCGACATACGCGGGAATATAGTCGGGATGGCTGCGCAACATTCCGGGGAGCGCGAAAATGGCGTTCGGCTGGGGAACGGGCATGGCGAAAATGTGAAGGCCGGGCGCGCCGAGCCGGCCCGGCGGCGGTGGGAGCGGCGGCTGCGAGGCCCGCAGGACCCCGAATGTGGATTTGAGCATGGAGGACAGAGTCGCTGCGTCAATGTCGCCGGCGACAGCGATATCCAAGCCCGAGCGCACCCAGTGGCTGGCCGCGAAATTGCGCAGATCGTCACGGGAAACCGCGTTGACTCCTGGTGCAGTGCCTTCCGGGGCGTGCGCGTAAGGATGCTCCCCGAAGAAGACGAGGTGAAAGTCGCGCGCTGCCACTTCGGCGGGATCTTCGTCCTCTTGCTTGAGATTTTGAAGCATCTGGGCCCGCACCCGCGCGATCGCATCGTTGTCGAACCGCGGATGGGCAAGCGCCAAGCCAAGCAGCTTGAACGCCTCCTTGGCGTGCGAAGTTAGCGTCACGAGCGTTACAATCGTCCAGTCGCGGTCGACGTCCACGGAGAGTTGGATCGCCCGGTCCGCGAGCGCTGCGTGAAAGGCAGTCGAATCGAGCTTGCCTGCGCCTTCATCGAGAAGCGAAGCGGCGAATTCGGCGAGACCCTCCTTGCCCTTGGGGTCATAGGCCGAGCCCGCCGGAAATGCAGCCGTCAATGCGATCATCGGCAGGGCGTGATTTTCCGCAAACCAGACTTCCTCGCCGCGCGGCGCCTTTAATTGCCTGGCGTTGAAGGCGTCGGCTGGCGTCGCCGCCAGCGCGAAAAACGCAGCCAACCCTGCTATCGCGACGCGCGCCCTCATGACTTTCCTGGCAAGAGCGTGGCGCTCACCGCCTCCTTAAGGATCAGGCAATCCTTCGCTGCGTCACGCACCTGATTGGCGCTCACCGCCTGGATACGGTCCGGCCAGGCGTGAACGTCGAAGGCGGTAAGCCCGATGACCAGCGCCTGACCATAGGCTGAGGCAAGCGCGAACTGGCTATCGCGGCGATAGGTTGCGCTGGCGACGAGCTGGGTCTTGGCGCGGGAGAGCTCGCGCGCGTTGGGGGGCTTGCGCGAATAGCCTGCGATGATTTCGTCGACGGCGTGTTGCAGCGCGCCGAGCGAGATTCCAGGCCTCGGGTAAGCATAGATCTCGAACTGGCCCGCGTCGCGCGCATACCCGTCATAGCTCGCGCCGACCTGGGTGGCGAGGCGCCGCTCCACAACCAGCTTGCGGTACAGAGCCGACGCGTAATCGCCACCGAGGAGCTGGGCCAATGTCTCAAGCGCCTCTGCTTGCCCCGGCGCCGCCTCGGCGTAGCTCGGAACACGATAGAGGCGCACAAAGAGCGGGACCTTTACGTCTGGACGCTGGATCGAGAGTTGCGTCTGTCCCAGCCTCGGCGGTTCGGCATATGCGGCGCGCGGGGCGAGCTCGCGCGCGGGCGTCTTGCCAAAAGCGGCCTGCGCATCGTTGCGCACCTCGTCGACGGTCACATCGCCCGCCACAACCAGGATCGCATTGTTCGGCGCGTAGTGGTGCTGGTAGAAGGCCTGCGCTTCAACGCGCCCGATGCGCCTGATCTCGTCGGGCCAGCCGATCACCGGCCTGCCGTAAGGGTGCGAGAGATACAACGCGGCCTCGATCTGCTCCATGAACAGAGACTGCGGGTCGTTGTCGATGCGCATGCGCCGCTCTTCGAGCACGACATTGCGCTCCGTCGAAACATTGCTGTCCGAAAGGTCCAGATTGGCCATGCGATCTGCTTCGAGCGCCATGGCCATGGGCAGGCGGTCCTTGGCGATCTGCTCATAGAAGGCCGTGTAGTCGTGAGTCGTGAAGGCGTTGTCCTCGCCGCCGTTGCGCGCGATCGTGCGCGAGAACTCATCCCCCGGCGTCGTCTTGGTGCCGCGGAACATCATGTGCTCGAAGAAATGCGCCAGGCCCGAATATCCGGGCGGATCGTCGACGCCGCCGACGCGGAACCAGAGCATCTGAGTCACGACCGGCGCGCGATGATCGGGAATGACGACCACCTGCATCCCGTTCTGGAGCGCGAACTGGAACGCCTGTGGGCCGACGGCGGCCGAGGCGGCGTTAGCCGCCAGCAGGGCTACGATCGCTGCGGCGACCGCTGCCCTAGAAAAGCCAATCAAACCAGCCGCCCTTGCTGTCGCTGCTGTTATTGGAATCGATGGTTACGGATTCGGCCGGCTTCTTCGGCGCAGACGCGCCGCCGTTTTTCTGCGCGTCAAGGCGTTTGGCCTCTGCGTCAGCGTCGACATTGACGCCCTGATCGGTGGGATCGCGCCAGAACAGAATTTCGTTGGTGAAGCTGTCGTCCGCGGCCTCCATCGCGCGCCCGTCCGATGCGATCTGTTGACGAATCGATGGGTCGGCCTTGGCTGCGCCGGCATTGGCGAGGAGCACTTTCTCCGCTTCGCTATAGTCCCCAGTTATGGATTTGGCCGCGGCAGCCGGATCGGCGGGATCGAAGAGCGCGGATTGCGCGGCTTCGGTCGGCTCGATCTGGTTGGTGGGGGGCGCGCCCTCGCGGGGTGGCATCAGATTGAATTCGGGCGGCACCACGAGCGGCGCCTTGGTCACAACGGCGAACTCGTCCGGCGGCTCCTTGGCGAGCCCGGTGGCTTCACGGATTGATTGGCAACCCACCAACGCAATCGCGCCCACGGCGACAACGCCAAGGCGCAACATCAATCTCGACGCGTTCGGCATGACAACTCCCAAGCTCAGGCGCCGTCGTTCCCCGCCCGGACCTCCGGTTTCAGCAGCGCATCGTACAACAGTGCGACGACGCCGAAAGTGATTGCGGCGTCGGCCACGTTGAACACATACCAGTCGTAGCCAAGTCCGTAAAAGTGGAAAAAATCGGCAACCTTTCCATGGACCAGCCGGTCGATCAGGTTTCCGAGGGCGCCGCCAATCACCAACCCGAGGCCGACCGTGAGGGTGAGACGCGCGGCGTTCCACAGCCAAAATCCAAGGCCCGCCACGGCGGCGATGGAAAAAAAGGCCAAAAGCGCGGTCCCTTCCGGCCCGCTCGCCGGAAATAGCCCGTAGCTGACGCCGGGATTCCAGACCATTACAAGATTAAAAAACGGCAAGACAGAGATGCTGTCTCCAGGCCGCATCCCCGCGAACCCGAAGGCATAAAGCATGAGGAGCTTGCTGCCTTGATCGAGAATGAGCGCGGCAGAAGCCGCCACGAGACCCCATTCTCTCGGACTGAGCGCGATCCGCGTCGGTCTGGTCATGCGGACTCCAGGCTATCGACCGCCGCCGAGCAACGGTTGCAAAGATCGGAATGGCGGGCGTTCTCGCCCACCTCCTCGAGGATCATCCAGCAGCGCGCGCATTTGTCGCCGCGGGCGTGCTCGAATTTGACCGCAACGCCGGAAACGTCGGAAAGGCGGAACGCATCGTCGGGCGCGGCGACCTTGGCCACATGCGCAGAGGAGGTGATGACGATCTCCGCAAGGTCGAGGCCTTCGAGAATTTTCCGATCTTCCACATCGTCGAGATAGACGAGCGGCGCGGCCTCGAGACTTGCGCCAATCACCTTGTCGCGCCGCGCCAACTCGAGCGCGCCGGTGACGACCCGGCGGATGGCCCGGACGCGCTCCCACTTGGCCAGCAACGCCGGCGCGCGCCAGACCTCCGGCGTTTCCGGAAAAGTCTGCAGATGCACGCTCTCCTCCTCACCGGGGAAACGCAGCATCCACGCCTCTTCCATGGTGAAGCACAGGATGGGCGCAAGCCAGGTGACGACGCGGCGAAAGAGCTCGTCCAGAACCGTTCGGGCGGCCCTGCGGCGCAGTGCGCCTTTCGAATCGCAATAGAGAACGTCTTTGCGAATGTCGAAATAGAAGGCCGAGCAATCGTTGGTGCAGAAGGCGAAGACGGTGTTGTAGACGCGGTTGAAGTCGTATGTCGTGTAGCCCTCGCGCACGAGCGCGTCGATTTCGGCAAGGCGTGCGAGCATGTAGCGTTCGAGCTCAGGCAT